>NZ_JBEYVV010000022.1:0-60370 GCF_040644155.1 Streptomyces sp. NPDC047022
AGGCGCGCCTGTCACGGGGCCGCACCGCACTCGCCGCTCACCTCGTGAGCGAAGCACCGCACCGGACGGAGGAAGCCTGTGCCTGAGCAGCAGCCTCCGGGGCCCCTGACCGGGACGGACCTGTCCGCCCGGCTCCACCACCTGGCCGCACACGGCACGGCACCGGCCCCGGCCACAGGCGCGCAGGTCAGGGGCCGGGCGGTACGCCGGCGCCGCAACCGGCGTGCCGCGCTGTCCACGACCGTCCTGGCGGCGGCGGCCCTCACCGTCGTCACGACCGGCGTCCTCGACTCCCCCGCCAAGAAGGCCACGCCTCCCGCGACGTACGTGTCCCACTCCCCTCGGCCCGCTCCGTCCCCGGTGCCCGTACAGCGGGTGACGGTCGACCTGGACGCCTACAAGCTGACCATCGAGGGCAAGACGTTCCGCATCGGCAAGCCGTCGCCGAACTGCCCGATCGGCGAGACGACGGTCACGGTCACCGCCAAGTACCCCACCCTGAGGATGCCTCCCGAGAAGGTCACCCAGCGTGTGGACGTCGCGCTGCGGGCGGTCACCTTCACCGACCGCAGTCACCACGAGCGGCTGCTGTTGTTCACGCTGAACCCCGACGCCGGTCTCAGCGCCATCGGCAACGATTTCGACGCCGGCGCCATCTCACTCTCGCCCGAAGACGGGAAGCGCGTGTACGACGCCATCGAGCCCGGCGCACGCGTGGAGATCAAGGGCCATCAGGGCCCGAAAGCGGAACCGGACTCCGTGTGCGTCGAACGCCAACCGATCACCAGCGACCACTGACGCCGAACCGGCCGAACTGTCAGCGCCCGCTGATCACCCCCCTGCCGCGCTGACGTGCAACGACGTCAGGCTCCAGCAGCGGCATCCCGCCCCACAGCTATCCGGAAAGAAGTCATGATGACGAACCTGCTGTTCCCGAACAACACCCAGTTCTGGTACGAGACTCTGCGCTCGATGAGTCACATCGCCTACGGCGGCGCGGACTTCGGCGAGGTGGTCTCCACCGGTGAGCGCATCACCGAGGGCGACTACGACAGCTGGTACACCGAGTGGCTGGCCACCGCCGACCGAGTGTCCGCAGAGGCCGAGAAGGCGCTGGATGCCGGGCACACGGTCAGCGCCCGGGACGGATTCCTGCGGGCGTCGAACTACTACCGCTCGGCGGAGTTCTTCCTGCACGGCCGGCCCTGCGACCCCCGCCACAACCACACCTACGACCGCAGCGTGGCCTGCTTCCAGGCCGCGGCGGCGCTGTTCACCCCGGTCATCGAGCCGGTCCGCATCCCCTACGAGGACACCACCCTGCCCGGCTACCTCTACCGGGCCGACGACACCGGGACACCGCGGCCGACGCTGATCATGCACAACGGCTTCGACGGCACCGCGGAGGAGATGCACTTCTTCGGCGCGTTGGCCGGCGTCGAGCGCGGCTACACCGTGCTCACCTTCGACGGGCCCGGCATGCCCGGACCGCGCCACCACCAGAACCTGGTCTTCCGCCCCGACTGGGAGAACGTCATCACCCCCGTCGTGGACTTCGCCGAAACCCTCCCCGAGGTCGACAACAGCCGCATCGCACTCCTCGGTACCAGCATGGGCGGCGTCCTGGCCCCCAGGGCCGCCGCGTTCGAGCACCGCCTGGCCGCGCTGATAGCCGTCGATGGCATCTACGACCTCGGCCAGACATCCGTCCGCCACCTCCCCGGCGACCGCGAGGAAGCCGAACGCCTTCTGCGCGCGGACTCCGCCCCAGAACTCGACGCCGCCCTCGAGCAGATCATGGCCAGGGACGCGACCGCCCACTGGGCCATCAACCACGGCATGTACGTCATGGGCGTCGACACCCCCCGCGCCTTCAACGCCTCCTACCTCGACTACACCCTCGCCGGCGGCATCGCCGAGCAGATCCAGTGCCCCACCCTCGTCTGCGACGCCACCGAGGACGAGTTCTTCAAGGGCCAGCCGAAGCAGCTCTTCGACCACCTCACCTGCCCCAAGACCCTGATGGAGTTCACCGCCGAGGAAGGCGCCGGCGCCCACTGCCACCCCGGAGCCATGCGCCTGTCCCTCGCCCGCATCTACGACTGGCTCGACACCACCCTCGCCACGAGGGCCTGAGGAGGCCGTCGGCCCGGCATCCCGACCGTGCTGGCTCCTTGGGGAGCCAGCACCGTCGACCTCCAGCCGTGCGCCCGGTTCGTCGATGCCTTCGAGTACTGCTACGGCCGCTGCACGGTGCGGCACTGCCGCACCGTGATGCTTTCCTTGGCGACGCGGCGTGGCGCGGTTCGTCGTACCTGTGAAATTGCTTTGTGCCGCCGCCGAGGGAAACTCGCGGCGGATCAACATACGTGCCAGGGACGTAAATTTTCGCATGGGCAGGAGATTCGGCTACGTCTAATACGCATCCGAGGCGTCTTGGAAGGAAGGTGTCCGGCTTCCTTCTCCCATGAAGACGCAATAGGCGAAGCGTCATCCGCCGCCCACGGAAACCGATTGAGGCGCCTGGAACGGCTCACGTGCAGATGAAACGGAGGCCAGGAGCCTGATCTCGCGCGCCTAATCATCCTGCGTCGCACGGCCCGGAGCAAGCGCCGACCGGCAGCGTTGCCCGTTCGTACCTGCTGTCGGGCTGCCGTCCGAACACTCGCGACAGGTTTCCCTGTCGTTAAGTCATCGAGGGCTATCGGAAGCGGATCAGCGGAAGTCCATGTGGCACGATCAACGCCTCGGAACCCTCTGGAAAACTTCCCGATGGGAGGCAGAATGCCCCAGCAAACACTCCCCGGAACAGTGTGCGTTGCGGTCCACTCACCCGACGCCGTCATCCGTGCGGGACTGACCAGCTGCCTCCAGCACGACCGCCGTTTACTCGAGGTCCCACAGGAGCGGCTCCACGAGGCCGACGCCGTCGTGGCCGCCTTCGACACCGTCGACGGCGCCGCGCTGGACCAGTTGAGCGCCCTGTGCGACAAGCCGGACGCGCGCTTCCTGGTCGTGGTCGGCAAGCAGTGGAACGTGGACGTCTCGGCGGCGATCGACCGGGGAGTGCGCGCCGTGCTGTGGCAGAACGCCTTCACTCCCCCCGCCTTCCTCCGTGCCCTGCTGGCCGTCGCGGGCGGCGGCGGCAGCCTCCCGCCCACCCTGCAGGGCACGTTGATGGAACAGGTGCAGTGGACGCACCGGGAAGTGCTCGCGCCACGCGGTCTCACGGCCGCCGGGGTCACCCCGCGCGAGCTGGACGTGCTCCGCCTGGTCTCCGAGGGCAAGGAGCTGTCCGAGATAGCCGCGAAGCTGTGCTACTCGGAACGCACCGTGAAGTACATACTCTCCGGCCTGATGAAGCGCCTGCAGCTGCGCAACCGTGCGCACGCCGTCTCCTACGCCATCCGCGCGGGCCTCATCTGAACCTCGCGGGCTGTCATGTCCGCTCCATATCGGCCCTGCCCGGGCCGTGCGCGCTTCTGGAACCCCGGAACCACAGCGGCCTGGTCCGCACCGGTTCCGGGGTTCCTGCGTTGGAACCAGGTCCCCGTGCTTCCCCCGGAGCCTTCCACGGCTCCGGCGCCCACCCGGCGGGGGAATACGCATGGCACTCACTCCCAGGCCAGATCGCGCTCCGTCCTGATCCTCGACATCCCCGGCGGACGGGTGGCAGCGGGTCAGTCCGCGGGCGTGCCGGACTGCACGGCATCCAGCGCCTGCGCCCGCGCCACATCGACCAGGAGGGCACGCAGTTGGTCGGGGCCGACCGATGCGTCCGGCCGCAGGGTCAGCCTCTGGCGTGCGAAGGCCTCCAGGCCCTGTTGGGTGCCCTGGCTCAGGCGCTGCACGGTCTCTGCCGCCTCGAGCAGCGACGGGTACGCCGGACTGCGGATGGCATCCGGACCGAACAGGTTCGCGACGACACGCGCCTTGACCGCCGTGTTCGCGGCCGACTCGGCGGGCATGGACAGCGTGCTGTGATGACTCGGCGCCAAGGAGGAGGCCGGCGACAACTGCTGCCCGACGTCGTGCGGTTCGGCTGGCTGCGGCTCGGACGGCCTCCCTGCGACTTCCTTCTCTTCGACGGTGAGGCGGCCCTCCGACAAGGCGGAGAGGAACTGAGTGGGGTGCCCGTCGGCCCGCTCGTGCAGGTGCAGCCGGACCGGCTCACCTACGTCGGTGGCCGCCGTCAGCGAGACGTCGCCCTCGGGCACGTGCACCGCGAGACCGGTGGCCCGCTGGATCCGCCGGGCCACAGCCGCCCGCGTCTGCGGATCCCAGCGAGAGCCCCAGGGCGTGAGCAGGATGTCCGTGGCATCCCTCGGCAACGCGCGCTTGATCCACGGCAGCAGTTCGTCGACGCCGACGTCAACGGTCTTGTCATCCGCCGTCGCGAGCTTGAACCGCCCGTTGCCCGCGCCGTGCGACCCTAGGACCACCACCTTGGCGTCCAGCCCCAGCGGGAGCGAACGTTGCGCGCTGTACAACTTGCCGTCCTGCCCGCGCCACCACTGCGTGTACTGCCTCACCTGCGACACCTGCTGGTAGGCGAACCTGCGCAGGTCCGCCTCCTCGCGGGTGAACGACATCAGACCGGTGGTCCGTCCCTCGTCGTCCAGGAGCTTCTCGACGACCACCCGCGAACGCCGCAGGTGAACCCGGAAACCGGGGTTGGTGGTCTCCGGTGCGGAGGTGGCCGAAGCGGGCTTCGCCGGCCAGGGGCCGGGGCCGAGGAAGACCGCGGGCTTCACCGGGCCGGAGGCCCCGGCCGGCCGGGCAAGGGCGGAGGCCGCGGCTCCGGGCTCGGTGGTCGCCCAGCGGACGGTGTCGGGCTCGGACTGCGTCCGCTGGAGGAGGACGACAGGCCGCCCGTCGGCGAGTCCGACCGTCCAGGGGGCTCGGTCCGGCGCGAGCACGGTGATCCGTAGCCCGAGCGCCGCGAACGCCAGGGTCATCCGGCCCAAGGAGCCGGGACCACTGCCGGTCCGCGGCCCGCGGACGATCTCGTCCGCGGGGCCCTCGGTCACCGTCTCGGGCAAGAGCGGGGCGCCGCTTGGCTCATCCGGCACCGTCTCCGGAGGCAGCAGCCTGCGTACGGTGGGGGCCCTGCCCTGGTCGGCCGTCATCGCCTCGGTGACCTCAGCGCGCAGCTCCTCCGGGGTCGCGGGCCGACTCTGACCGACCAACCGGCCGCTCTCCTTCGGCGCTACGACGGTCGACGCGTGCGCCGGCGCGTCATCGCCCGGAGGGACGAGCGCCGGGGCGGGTCCCCGCTCGGCGAGGTGGTCCTCCACCGGGGCGTGCCCGGAGGCGGCGGGTGTCTGCGAACCGCTCTGTCCTGTCGGCTGGTTGGTGCTGGACTCCTTGTGCGGATCGGTCTCCTTCAGTGGCGCCTCGCGTAGCGGGTCCTCGGGCGGTGCTGCTTCGTGTGCTGGTGTCTCATGCCGTGCTGACTCGGGGGGTGCTGTCTCGTGACGCTGCGCGTCGGCCTCCGCCGTCGTCAAAATCCTGGGGCGTGCCGGCAGATACTCCGCACCGCGCCGATAGAGCGTCACCGTAGGCCCGTCCGCCGCGCCGTGGGTCTCGGCGCTTCCGTTCTCCGAGACGACCCTGACCCGGACACCGTGCGCGGACGCGGCGAGTTCGGCGGCGATGCGGGCGGTCGCGCTGTCCCAGTGCCGGGCCGTGCGCAGCTGTGTACGGATCAGCTCGCGTGTCTGCTCCGGCGTCGGATCAAGACCGTCCGGCAGCCTTCCACCGCTCCGCTGGAGCGCCTGCGCCTGCGCCGCGTCGAGGTGGACCCCGGCGCGCACCAGTTCGTCGTAGGTGAAGGCCGCGTCGCGGTCCAGCGCGGCGGTCGACGGCAGGGGTTGCCCCGTGACGAGCGCCGCGGGATCGCCCTCGTGCTCCGGGCCCAGCGCCCTGGCGAGCGCGGACCAGAAGCCGTTACCGCCGTCGGACGGTTCCACGAGGTCGTGGACCGTGCCGTCGGGCGCGGTCAGCGTGGACGCCCCGTTCTCGCTGCCGTGGCGCCACCCAGTCGTCCTGGAGGTGTTCCACGGCGCCGTCTTGTGGGCGGGGCGGGGCGGGAGCCCGCCCTTGTCCTGCCTGTCCTTCTCGTCGGTCTTTCCTTCGTACGACGACTGCGACGGGGCCGGCAGCGCGGGTTCCCGTGCCGCCTCGCCCAGGGGTATCGCGAGTCGGTAGTGACGGTCCTTCACATGCAGTACAACATGCGGGAGTTCTTCGTCCATGCGGGCCCAGGGCGGTGTGAACTCCTGGAAGCCGCCGTCGTGACGCACCACCGTGACCCGTACGCCGAAGGCGCGGGATGCCAGGACGGGGAGCAGGTCGGCGGCGCCGTGATCCCACCCGCCGTCGTCGGCGGTGTCACAGAGGCGGCCTATCTGAGCCGAGGCGAGGACGCTCCGCCCGGCTTCGGGCAATTCGGCGTGCAGGGGTATGCGGCCGGAGTCGTCGAATTCGCGGCGCTCCGGAGTCTCTGCGCCGAAGTCGACCCCGGCGTCCGCCAGTTCGGCCGGGGTGAACACGTCCTGGGTGTCGGGGGAGGTGAAGTCGCGCAGATCCGCGTTGACCGGATCGCCCAGCTCCACGGCGAGCATGTGGCGCAGTCCGGCCACGATCTCCCGGCGATCCGTCAGTTCGCCGGGGTCGCCGAGCAGCGCCGGGTCGGAGTGGTGCAG
This sequence comes from Streptomyces sp. NPDC047022, assembly GCF_040644155.1. Classification (NCBI taxonomy): domain Bacteria; kingdom Bacillati; phylum Actinomycetota; class Actinomycetes; order Kitasatosporales; family Streptomycetaceae; genus Streptomyces; species Streptomyces sp. NPDC047022. Next base: position 6,708 of record NZ_JBEYVV010000022.1, read on the forward strand.
CCCCTCCGCCAGGGCGTGGTAGAAGGCGTCGCCGTCGGAGGGCACGTCGCGCAGCACGTACTCGTCGCCGCCGGGCGAGACGAGTGTCGCCGGTATGCCCTTGCCACCCGGGGTCTCGGTGTAGCGGTCCCAGGCGGGCACGGACTTCGCGGGCGGCCTGTTGAAGACGACGGGCGGCGGTTCCGTGAGGCCCGCGCGGCGGGGAGTCTCGTCGGCTCCGTGCGGCTCGGCGGACAGCCGGTGCCAGCGAGTCAGCCGGTCCGCCTCGTTCCGCACGCGGTGGAAGTCGGCGGCGGCCGACTCCGCCTTGCGCTGCGCCGTGTGCACGGCGCCGACCTTGAGATGCAGTGCGCGCCGGGCGGCCTTGAGCCTGGCAGCCACGTCGCGGACCTGCTGTCGGGCGTGAGCGGTTTCGGGGGACTCGGTGGGCTGGGCTGCAGCGGAGGCCTGCTGACGGTCGGATCCGGCGTCCGCCGTGCGCTCCCGGTCCGTCTGCAGCGACTGCTCCAACTGCCTCTTGGCAGCTGTCAGGTCGCGCTTCTCCGCGTTGCGGCGCTCACGCAGCTCCGGTACGGCCCGGCGGTTGTCCCAGTACTTCTTGTCCGCCGCCACCCATGCGTCGCTCGCCTGTATGACCTTCTCCCAGGCGTCCTTGACCCGAGGCGTGAAGTTTTCGTCACTGATCAGCCCCCACTCCCGTGCCACGTCCTCGCGCACCCAGGCGAGGACCTGCGTCCGTGTCTCCACGGCCTGCGGGCCCGGCTTGACATAGCCGAAGGACCCCAGCTGCCTGCCGATCCAGGCGCCTACCGCGCTGTCCTTGAAGTTCCGGTCCACGTCCGCGAAGCCGAGCCAGCTCGTGGGGATCGCGAACAGGAAGCTGCGGCCCGTCTTGGGTTTGATGTTCATCTGGGTGCCCTCGGCGCCCGCCAGCTTGCCGGTGTCGGCCTCGGCGGAGTTGGCGACCGTGCCGGGGGTCCCAGGGACCATGGCACCCGCCGTGTCACTGGCCACGACGGGCTGCCCGCCCGCGGACTGGTCCTGGACACCGCCGCGTGAGACCGACGCCTCCGCACTGTCGGTGGACCGCTCCTTGTTCTCCATGGTGGTGTCCGGGGCCACCGCCAGCAGCCGGGCGCCCGCGAAGTCCGGCCGGGAGTAGAGCCGGAGGTCACCCTGGGCGCCGCCCGCGAAGGTGTTCTCGGTCAGGCCGGCCACCGCATAGCCCTCGGCGCGCGCAGTGTCCCCGAAGAAGGCGGCCAGCGTCGCGTCGTCGGTGCCGTCGTCCAACGCGAACGCGGAGGCCGTGCTCGGCCGGGTCAGCCCGGTCTTGCGGGCCTTGGCCGCAGCCGACTCCAGCTCCTCGCCCCGCAGTTGACGCGGGCCTCGCGTGGCCGGGGCGAGGGACTTGCCGTACGCCTTGGCGACGGCGAGGTCCGCCGCCGTCCGCAGGGTGCCGAGGCCCACGACGCGGCGGACCATGAACCCGTTCGCCGGAACCTGGAACGGCCGCGAGGACCCGTCCGGGTGCTCCACGGCACGCCACTCCTCGATGGTGCGGGGGGTGGCGTGACCCTGCTGCCAGACGGTCACGGAAGGCTCGGGAGTGTCCAGCTCGGGCGTGCCGAGCGGATCGGTCTCAGAGCGGCTCACGTCGTCGGTGTGCGGGACCGTCAGGCTCACCGGCAGCTGCTCGCGCAGCCGGCCCACCTCACCTTCCTGCTGGGCGAACGTACGGCCGTTCGCGTCCAGCGTCAGCCGCAGCCGGTAGCGGGTGAGGTACTCGGCGTAGGGCTCGTTCGCGTAGAAGAGCTGGGTCCTCATGCGTGTGGTGGAGCGGCTGGTGGACGTGGCCTGCGAGCTGGTGCCCGATTCGCTGTAGCCGGGCCCGGCCGCCGGCGCGCGCTTTGCGCCGGTGCGCACTCCTTCCGAGACGCTCACCCCGAGCGTACGGCTGCCTGTGGTGGTCGCGCCCTCCTCGATCGTCTCGGCGGCGGCCCGGCCGTCCTGCAAGGTGGCGCTGTGGTCGAGGCCGTCGAACTGCGGCTCGTCCGCGATCAGTTCCACCCGCAGCGAGACGGTCCGGCCACCGATGCGGAGCGAGTCGTACCCCCAGCGGCCGATCCTGGCACGGGTCTTCGTCCCGCCGGAGGTCATCTGGTTACGCAGAGCGCGCACGGCGCGCGGCGTGACCATCGAGTGGACGCGGTCACGGCTGGCGTCGTCGATGGCGAGGCCGCGCAGTTGCCGGTCGAAGTCGGCCAGCACCTGTGTCGTGTCAAGCGCGTTGACCGGATATGAGCCGAAGGGGTTGTCCCTCAGCCACTTCGGCTGGCTCCAGATCTTCGCGGTGTAGCGGGGCACCTCTCCCAGACCGTCCCGGATGAGCCCCACCCGGTGGGCGGCCTTCTCCGGCAGGTGCCCGAGCCAGTCGGACGCGAAGGTGAGCCGACGGCCCGCCCAGCTGGAGCGGAACCAGGTGGCCAGCGAGTGCAGCGGGGCGAGCAGCCCGTCCGTACGCACCGAACCGGCGATGTCGTGCTGGGTGTCGCCGGACACCAGCACTTTGTAGCCCTCGGCTACCCGGTTGATGTCCGAGGTCACGGTGCGGGTCACCGAGTGCGAGACGGCGTGGGACCGGCCGCGCCGCCCCAGCACGCCGTACGAGCCGCTCAACGACGGCCCCACGGGATGCGTGTGGCTGAGCGCGCCGGAGCCGGCCAGGGTGAACGTGTGGGTCGTGGTGACCGCGCCGGATGCCTGGTGATCGGCGGCGAGCGTCTGCTCCGTCTCGATCTTCACCGGCTTGGAGGAGACGACGGGGTTGACCACCCGCATCCGGTGCATCAGCGCACCCAGCCGGTTGAGATAGGGGCCCTTCCCGAACAGTCCGGCGATCCGCGTTCCGGCCGGTCCGGACGCCTGGTCGAAGCCGGCGGCGAGGTACTGCGACTGGAACGGCCGTACCGACGCGTCGTGCGCGGGCGCCCCGAGTTCCGCGAAGTGCCACGAGCCGCCCGAGGCGTCCCGCATGACCGCCTCGACGGCGGAGACGAGTTCCTTGTGCCCGCCCACCCCGACGGTCTGGTACGGCTGGTCGCCGAACGGGTTCGCGCCGTGGTCCGCTGCCGCCACGCGTGTGTCGCCCGTCGCCAGGGCCTTGGCCCGGCCCGGGTCCAGAGTCTCGATCCTCGGCGGCACGGGGCCGCCCTGTGTGGTGTGCGGGTCGGTGTCCGGCGTGTGCTCGTCGGGCACGGACAGCACCACACGGCCCACCACGGGCTCCCGGAGCAGGTTCACCTCATCTTCCCGGCGCACCAGCAGATGAGTGCCGAGCAGACCCAGCGAGCCGATGCCTCGCCACAGATTGCGCGGACGCCAGAAGCCGCCGCTCGTCGCGCTCAACTCCAGCCGGTAGCTGTGAAGATGGGAGGGCGCTGCGCTGATCGCCATGGGTTCGGACGAGACGGTCTTTCCGTATCCCGTCTTACGGCCCTTCTGCCGGCCCCACCGCGTCCCCACCTGCACGGTGCCCACGTTGGAGGGCGCGCCGACGTTGTCCTTGTGGGCGTCGCGCACGGCCAGGGTCAGGTCGGGGAGCCCGCCCTCCACGGTGCGCACCACGTTCTGCTGGCCGTCCAGGCGGTCGGTACCGGGGGAACTCCCTTGCAGGATCACATCGTTCTGCGTTCCCTCGTACCGCCGGTCGGACAGACCGGCGTCGATCCAGATCCAGCGGTAGGTACGGATGAACCGGCCCGGCTCGACCAGGGGGATCCTGTCGCCCGACGTGCTGAGGGTCTCCAGATTGCCCGCGACACTGTGCTGGGTCAGGGTGTTGATGACGGTGAGCGTGTTCTGCAACGCCGTCTGGTAGTGCTCGGAGTTCCGCCAGCGCTTGTCCGAAGGATCGCCCAGCTCCTCCAGAGGGGCGATCATCCCCGGGTAGCGACGGGCGGCGGCGCGGATCACCTTGTCGGTGAAGGATTGCAGCAGAGTGTGCGAGGGGCTCTCGGCCGTGCCGTCGGAGGCCGCGCGGACCGCATCCCCGTTGTCGTAGGTGAACGTCTCCGGCCTGCTCATCCCCAGCAACGCCGGGGCGTCCTTGGTCAGATAGACGGGGGCGAAGGGCTCCCTGCCGTTGCGACGGCGCAGCGTGGTGCCGTCGTCCCAGCCCGCGAGACGGCGCGCCTCGGTACGCGTCATGCGGTCCAGGCTCCACGTGGTGAACGGCGTGGCCTCCTTGTCGCCCGTCTTGCGCACATGGACCGTCTTGCTGACCAGATACAGATCCGTCGGTACCTTCTTGACCCGCCCCCCGATCTTGCGGGCGCCCGAGCCACCGAACACGGCGCTGTGCGTGGTGCTGCGCAGGTAACGGCCGAACGCCCCGAACATCGCGCGCAGGGTCGCGCCGGCGTTGACGCCGAAGAAGTCCAGCAGGTCGAAGCTGGGACCGACCGTGGCATTGACCTCCTGGATGTACGTCTTCGCGAGCGTCCGCTCGTTCTTGACGGTCTGCTGGATGCTGTACCGAAGCTCGGCGGCGGTGGTCTCGGTGAGCAGGGTGGCCCTTCCGGGCACCACTCGGTCCACCACGAACGCGCCGAGCGGCGAGAGGGACTTGTCCTCGCCGAACAGCTGACGGCTGGGCACCTGACCGTGGCTGATCCGGTCCGCCATGCGGTGGAAGTTCTCCGAAGTGAAGAACCCGGCGATTTCGGTGTAGGCGGCACTGCCGAGCCCCGCGCCCGCCCGGGCCACCGCCCAGTCGCGGATCTCCTTGAGGGGGCCGTAGCCCTCGGTGTGCACCAGCCGGTAGTCGGACTCCGGGCCGAGCGTCATCGTGTGCGGCACCGGGCCCGGAGCGGCCGGTGAGGTCTCACTGTCCGACAGCCGTACGGTCAGACCGTTCCGCACCGCGAAGGACACGCGGGACTTACCCTCCGAGGACGCCCACGGCAGCCGCGGCATGGCCATCCGCGACGGCGCGCCGACGAGCGACGCCTCGTACTGCACATCGTCCAGGTGCAGATGGGAACCGTCACCCGTACGGGTCTCCACCTGACTGAGCATCTGGTTCTGCATGCCGTAGTCGTAGGAGTGGCCGAGTCCGAACGCCGCGCCGACCCTCCCGAACCCCGAAAGCCCGGGCGGGGGCCCCACGGAGACGGAAGGCGCAAACGTGTGTGTCGAACTCACGGACTTGGAGGTACCGGTGGTGACCTGACTGCGATCGGCCTCGTCCACCTTGACAGGGGCGCCGTGGACATCGGTGAACCGTTCCCAGCGGCCGTGCGGACGGGTCTTCACCTGCAGCACCCTGATCCGGCCGCGCGAGTCCCGGAAGGGCGGGGACTCGTAGCCGTCGCCGTTGAAGACGCGCGGGGTGGTGCGCAACGCCCGCTCCAGATGGGCGAGCGGATCGCCGAGGCCGGGGTTTGCCGAGCGGGTGAGGCCCACCTGGTCGCCGATCTCACGCACGACGTCGTCGATGCCGCGCAAAGCGACATCGCCGTGCCCGTAGCTGCCGGTCTCGGTGCCGTCAGTGCCGTCGCCCGTGAGATACGAGGGCAGTCGGCTCTTGTCGCTGAAGGCCACCGGGCCCATGCTGTGGGGCGGCGGGAGCAACGCACGGTCCAGACGGGGCGGGCGATGGATGTCGAGCTGCTGCTCGATCCGAATGAAGGGGTCGGCGGGAGCCGTGCCGACCGGGTCTTTGCCGATCCCCTGCGTCGTGTCGCCGGCGTCGGCGCCGGCGCCGGTGGTCTTTGCTCCGGTCTGCTTGCCGTCAGCCTTGACCCCACTGTCCGTGCCCGGGGTCATGGCCTCGGGCTGCCCACCCTGGGTCTTGGTTTCGGTATCCGTGCCGCCCTTGGTACCCGGTGCGAATCGGACCTTCTCCTTTGACGTCGTGGGAGGCTTCGGGGCAGTGGAACCGCTCGACGTCCCGGTGACGGCCGTTGCCGAATAGTGGTCGATGCCGTTGTAGTGGACGTACACGGCCCCCGCGGCGCCCTCGGACAGATACTGGTCCGGCACACCGTCCTGCACCACGACCACATCGAGCCCGATGCTCCCGGCGACCGCGGACAGCGCCCGGTCGAAGAACGGAGTCCTCCACAGGCTCACATCCCGGATGGCACGCTCCACCAGATCGCCGGTCGTGACGCCCGCGATCTCCTCGAGGGCCGGGGCCGTCGCCGCCCAGCGCTCGTAGGCGGTGGTGAGGAGCCGCTGCCAGCGCTGCCGGGCCACAGGGCCACGGGCGCGCAGCTCGGCGACGAGCCGCGCGCGTAGCACTATGCGATGGAGCTGGTCGGCCAGCCGGAATCGCTCTGCCGCCGGGGCGGTGGCGGGGTCGGGCCGGTAGTCCGGCAGCCGCTTGCGGATGCCCGCAGCGTTCAGGTCGGCGTTGGCACGGCGCTGTTCGGGGTCAGTGGTCCGGCGGCGGAGTTCGTCCCGGTACATCCACTCGGTCAGCGAGGTCTCGATCTGGGCCAGCTGTCGCCGCGTGAGCGGGGGCAGCGGCACCCCGCCGAGGACATAGCGGAGCGTGTCCGTGTCCAGATCCCCCGCGAGGATCTCCAGCGGGTCTGTCTGCATGGCGTCCGACGTCCGCAGATCCGAGCGCGCGAAGTGGTTCGCCGCGTGGTCACGTAATTGACGTACCGTCATATTTGCTATGGGTGAGGCAGGTTGCTGGCGTACCACGCTCGCCAGGACAGAGGTGAAGAAGCAGTTCCCATCGTCCTCGACGTCGAGCACATCGAGTCCGGGCCGACTGTCCGTCGCCGGGACCTGGCGCGTCACGGTACGGTCCTTCACCGCTTCCGGCGATCCGCCGGTGACGCGTTCCTGTACGGCGCCCGAGGCAGAAGAGCTGTCCGGGTCGTGGTGGTGAAGCCCGCCCGACGTGTGTGCCGTGGAGTCGGCGGAAGTGTCAGCCGGCGTCTTCGACGCGGCGGAAGTGCCGGCGGGCGTCTTCGACGCGTCGGAAGTGCCGGCCGGAGCCTTCGACTCGTCTGAAGCGCCGTGGAGATCTCCCGCCCCGGCCCCAGCGGGGTCCACCACCGGGAGCATGGGCGTGATGGCGTCTCTTTGCGGGTCGTCCCCGCCGGGTGCGTGGACGTTGCCCGTACCCTCCGCGGTGCCATCGGCCGTGTCCGGTGCGGTAGTTGCCGCTGCGGGCGTGCCGTGGGCTCCCTCCTCGGCCTCGAAGGCGAAGGTGTTCCGGTAGGCCGGTGCCGGGTAGGCGGGTTGCCGCCCTGGCCGCCGGCGCACGACCTCCTGCGGAACACGCGTACGGCCCGTCGGCAAGGCGGAGAAGAACCGTGTGGGCCTGCCGTCGGCCCGCTCGTGGGTATGCAGCCGGACCGGCTCGCCGTCGTCGGTGGCCGGAGTCACCGACACGTCACCGGAAGAAGCATGCACCCCGATACCGGTGGCATCGTGGATCTGCTGTGCCATGGCCGCCAGCGTCTCAGGATCCCATTCCGAGAAGCACGGCACCAGCAGGATGTCCGTGGCGTCGGCCGGCAACTTGTCCTTGAACAACGTCAGCAGTCCGTCGGTGTCGACGTCGACGCTCTCGTCGTCCGCCGACGCCCCCTGGAACCATCCGTCGCGGGCTCCGTGCAACGCCCACACCGCGACCTTCGCGTCACTCCGCACCGGCAGTCGGCGCTGCGTACTGAACAACTGGCCGTCGGAGTTCCGCCACCACTGCGTGTACTGCCGCAGAGCCGATGCCTCAGCGTACGGCTCCCGGCGCAAGGCAGCGTCCGCGCTGGTGAACGACATCCACGCCGTTGGCCGTCCCTGCTTGTCGAGGATCTGCTCGACCCGCGAACGCAGAACTTGAAATGCGGGATCGCTGATGGCGCCCGCGGCCAGCAGGCGGCCGGCCGAGTCGCGGGTCATCCGGATCGGGACCGGGCGGCCGATCGGCACGTGCAGTTCGGCTTGGTCATCCTTGCGCGTCACCGTGTTGCTCACTCGGGCGACCAGTCGAAGGTCGACGGTGAACTGCACCAGCGCGGACGGGCCGGAGTAGAACCGCATGGTCGTGGTTCCGCTCCCGCGCTCCTCGCTCTCGCCGGTGTTGTGGCCCGACGAGACGGCCGACCCGGGCGGCTGGTACTCATGGCTGAAGTCGTGCCCGTTGTCCGTCCAGGTGGGCAGCGGCAGGCCCTGCGCCGTGATGCCTCCGCCGTCAGCTCCCGAGGTGTTCTCTCCGCTGTCCGCCAGCCGCATCTCGCCTGGGCTGTCACCTGCCGCCGCCTCGAAATCCGCCTGCTCGCCGGCGCCGAGCACCTCGCCATCGGTGAGCCGCGCGTACAGGTCGACCTCGAGATCATCGAATCCGAAGAACTTCTTGACGAACGCCGGAGGCAGCCGCAGACCCGTCCTGGCGAGGACGGGCAGCGCCGATTCCAGCCACTCCGTCGCCAATCCGCCGTTGAGGGCGTACGCCGCCGCCTTACCGACAGCCGCGAAGTCCGACGACGCGCCCAGCTTGCGCGCGAGCGCGGCCATGCCGGCCCGCGCCTGCCCGCTTCCTCGGAAGCCGTTGGCCTGCGCCTCCCACGGCAGCCGCACACCGGTCGCGCGCCACGCCTCCAGTGCTTCAGGCGGAGCCATATGTGCGCCGATGGGCGCCAGCTCCCTCGGCGGGCGCAGATCATTCAGCGCCCGTAGATCGGACTCGGGGATCCGGAACAGCAGGTAGCGGTCGCCCTTCGAATCCGGAGCCTCCAACTGCACGGACACGATGGGCGGTTGGTCCGGCGAACCCGCGCGATATAGCTCCAGCCGCGCGGACACCGGGATCTTGACGTTGACCATTCCGTCCTTGTTCGGAAGGCTCGTCTTGACGCCGGTGCTGAGCGCCTGGCGCACGGTGTCGGCGATCGAGCGCTGCGCGGCGGTTCCGCCGGCCGGCGTCCCCGCCAGGCCGCCCGCGGCGCCGGGAAGGGAACCGACCGCCGCAGTGGGGAGGCCGAGCCCCCGGCTCCGGGTCCTTCCCTTGGTCGATCCGCCATCGAGAGTGGCCGACGTCACGTACGCAATCTTCCGGGGGGGAAGGGGACGGCTGTCGAAGGCGCCGTCCTGCCGTCCCAGCACAAGCCGCGCCCAGTAGGCGCGTCGGCCGCTCTTCTGGTCGAATACTTCCACCCACACGCCGTCGTCATCCATGCTGCTCAGCAGGCCGATGGCGCTGTCAAGCACCGCTGCGAGTCGTTCGGTGTTCCCCCGCCTGTCGTCCAGCAACCGCTCCGGCAGCAGGTTTCCGAGCTTGCTCTCCCCTGCTTGCAGCCGTTCGCGCAGTGCGGGCAGCAGTCGTCCGAAGTCGGGCCCGTGCTCCACCGCGCCGAGGCCCAGCGGTGCGTCGATCGGCAGTCGCAGGGGGGCAGCGGAGTCGGTGGCCGACGCCGCGCTTTCCCGCGGGGAGGTCGAGGCGGCGTCGGAGGTGACAGCCGCGGACGCTGCCGGAACATCCCGCGATGGCTGCTCGGTCGACGCCGACGACGCGATGGCCTCCGGCTCCTCCTCGACCGGCTCCGGCTCGGGCTCCGGCACCTCCAGGATGGGCCACAGCAACCGCTCCTGCTCCCGTTCCGGCTCCGGCTCCGGCACCTCCAGGATGGGCGACAGCCCAGAACCCGCATCCTCCACAGCCGACGGAGGCGTGATCCCCAGGCGGGCGTCCACCTGAGCTCCGAGCCCCATCTCACGCGCCTGTGCCTCGGTCACCAGCGCGGCGGCGGCACGGGAGAGGAGTCGGCCGCCGGTCCACAGCTTCGCCGGCCAGAAGCCCAGCGTGACCTCGGCCGCCATGAGGACCTGAAGGTCGGCCTGGACCAGCACGAGCCGGTCGTCGGCGTCGGTGGTGCTACCGCGGCTGACAGAGGCGGCGGCGGCCAGCGACGACTGGAGCAGCCGGCTGGAGCCGAGGCTGGGAGTCAGCCCGCCCAGCACGAACGCCCCCTCCTTGGGGCTGCCGCCCCCGGCCAGCGACCCTGAGACGGTCCTGGACTTGGAGGTTCCCTTGGCGCCGGCGACCTGATGGCTGCCTGACAGCCAATGCTCGGTGGCGGGTCCGTCGAGCACGTCCACCACGGAAGCGTTGACCACGTGCATGCGGCTGCCCACGGCGCCGGTCAGCGTGCCCTGCCGACGCTTGTACTTCAGGTCGTCGACGATCCAGGCGCTCTTGACAGCCCTCCCCATGCCCGCCGGAAGTGTGTCGACGCCGAACCGGTCATCCACCCACTCGGCCGGTTCCAGGCCCGGGACCGAGAACACCTCGTCGCCGTCCGAGGCAACCGTCAGCAGTTCGTGCGCCAGTTCGCGGATCTCGGCACCGTCGCCCACGATCTCGAGCGCGAGCCACTGCTTCAACACCGGTATGTCGGCCGACGGGGCCGCCCATGCGGGGTCGTACATCAGGTTGATCCCGCTCAGCGGGGGCACCGGGATGTCCAGTGTCTCGGACTGGATGTGCGGCAGCGCCTGCTGGGACGGGCCGAAGGCGAGCGCGGTCGGGGTCGTCAACCACGCGTCGACCGGGGGGGTGTCCAGGCGGCGCACGCCGTCCTCCGCACCGGTGTCGGCGCCGGTGCGGGCGATCGTGGTGACCTCCGGGACCTGCCGGCCGGGCAGTCCGGGGGTCGTGCGCCGCCGCCAGGTCCTGGGGAGCTTGACGGAGGTGATCTCCACGTCGAACTCCAGCTTGGAATCGAATGCGCTGGTGGCGGAGGAACCCGTGGTCACCCAGCTGGTTTCCGCTCCCGGCCCGGCCTCGCTCGACCGGGTCCTGGTGATGCCGAGGGCGCCGGCGAGCGTGAAGAAGAAGTGGCCGGGAATCAGCTTGGCCGACGCCGATCCCGTGACCGAGACGCCGTCCTGGGCACTGTCACCGCTCTTCGCCTCGCCGCCCAGTTTGGCGGCGCCGCGCGAGGTCCAGTCCGGTATGTCGCCCTTGTACTCCGGTGGCGATACCAGGCGGCCCTTGACCCGCACCAGGACGTACTCGTTGCTGCTCCACCCCTTGCGGCGCAGGCGCGACGGAATGCCGGTGGTGAACAGCCTTCCCTTGTGGACGGTCACGCTGGACGGCGAAAGGTTCCTCGTCAGAGTCCGGTGATTGCGGCGCATGCGCGCCTTGTCATCCGCTGACGTCAAGCGGCTGGTCTTGTTGGCATCACCGAATCCGGGCAGGAAGCCGGCCAGCCTCTCATCGCGCGCGAACGCGTCCTCGATCATGGCTATGAGCTGTGCCGTGTCCACCTTGGACAGCTGCACACTCGGGCTGAGCGGGCCGAAGGGCAGGAACCGTTCGTGTCCCGGGTGCTGCGTCAGGGGCCGCGGGACCGATGCAGGGTCACCGGGCAGCCTCAGTCCCAGCGATGCCGCCTCTTCGGGACGAAGACTCAGCCAGGCGGTCACATCCTTGTACGCCGGTCCGCCGCCGAGTCCTGCCCGCATGGCGCTGGACCGGTCACCGGTGCCCTCCACGAAGACGCGCACCTGAGCCCGGTAGACGACGCGGTCACCGCTGATCTCCGAGCCGTATGCCGTCTTGACGGTCGAACTGGAGGAGACGGTGCGCTTGACCAAGGACTTCACTGCGGGCAGTACGGCGAAACGGACCCGCGGGCCGCCGGGAAGCAGCCCCAGGGCCCAGGCCGGGCCCAGCCCGATCTCACCGCCGATGCCGTGGCCCCGCGACTTCGACCGCGATCGAGCGGACTCCCGTTCATGCACCGACAATCCCTTGGCCGCCCCGACATCCGGCGCGATCTTCACGATCACGGCCTTCGTCCGGTACCCGCCGCGCACGTTCCCGCCCTTGGAGACCAGTTCGCCGGAGTCCGTCCACCCCTCGAAGTAGGAGTGCAGATTGTCCGCGAGACGGTCCGCCCTCCCGGCCCTGAACGCGGTGGACCGTCCCGGGGCTCCGTGTGCGGTGAGCTCGGGGTGCGTGGCCGAGCGGATGATGTCGAACAGCCCCTTGCCGCCCTCGTACTGGCCGCCCGCTCCGGTCACCCTCAGCACGTCCAACGACTGGGCGAACCGCACACCCCTCTCGGTCTGCGCGGGCAGCGGTTCGAGTTCGGCGGTCGGTATGCGCGCGTCGGCGGGGATGAGGTTCCGGACGGGCACACTGGCGGTCGCCGAGCCCCGGGCGTGGGAGACCCGGGGCTTCTTCGTCCCCGCCCGCTGTACGCGCAGAGTCGTGATCACCTTGCGTGGCACGTCCACGGAGCCGTCGACGCTGAGCACCAGCAGGATGGACGACACCTTCTCCTGCGTGGTCGACACGTGCTCCGTCTGGCCGAACGCCACGTTCGCCGCGCCCGTGACGCCGCCGAGGACACCTGGCGTGGGCGTCGGCACGACTCCGGTCCCGGCCGCCTTGAACGCCCAGCCGTGTGTGGAGGTCGACGACCGCGTACCCGAGGAACCGGTCGAGTGCAGGTCGGCGATGTTGGAGCCAGGGCCCGTCTCCCCATCCACCAGGTCGATCAGCGGCGGCTCCTCGTCCGGGTCGCGGGTGATGGAGACCGTGACGTCGTACCAGCCGTCCTTGCCACGAACCTCGAACGCACTGCCCTCACCGACGAACGCGTCGGGATTCGACTTCAGTTCGTCGATGATCGGCCCCGGGTCACCGCCTGTCTGCGTCCGTATCCGCTCCTCGACCCACTCCCGATTGTCCAGACCGTGCAGGGACCACTCCCCCGCAGCCGTCATCGACCGCACGTGCCGCGGCAGCCGGAACCGGCCGACCGCACGCGGAGCGGGCGCGGCGGCGGAGGACGTGGCAGGGACGGCCGGGGCCACCGTAGCCGGGGCCGTCGAGGGCCCCGCCGTCCGAGGCGCCGCGGTGCCGGCGGAGTTGCGGAAGCGCTCGTCGGGATAGGCGGGTGCGCGGCCGGCGTCACCCCGTGCTTGGCGGTCCCCCGTCCCCGCAGCGTGCGACTCGCCCCTTGTGTCGGTGGAGTTGATCGGCGACTCGTCCGGCTCGAAGCCGGAGGCGTGTGTGTCGACCCCGGGGAGTGCGGCCTGCTGCGGCTGCGAGGGGACAGCGGCCGCGGTGTCGAAGGCGGCGTTCTCTTCGATATCCGTGGGTTTCGGCCGCTGCCCGGCCTCGGCGAACACCACTTCATAGGGCTTGTCGTTCTCGTCGTTGAACACGCTGCGAGCGGTGACGCGGAGATCCGTTCGCCAGGGGAACATCGCCTGCCGGGATTCCGGGTCCGTGGAGGCGAAGGACACCTCACGGGCCGGCGAGCCCTTGATCTGCACCACGACCCGGTGCATACCGGCGCGGGGCATGCCCAGCTCGCCCAGCACGGCGTGCTGGCCGTCGAGAGTACCCGGATGGAACTGAGGCACAGTCAGTGAATGCACTGTACCGACCGGGTAGCTGGTCAGTTCTCCGGGAGCCAGGTATCCGATGTACACCGGCACGTCTGCTTCTGGCAGCAACGCCAACGCCTCGGCCAGCATGCCCCGGTGCAGGTCCATACTCTCGCCCAGCTCGCGGGCGAGATCCGGAACCAGGCCCTGCATTTCCTGGGCGATTTCACTGAACCGGTGGTGCGCACGGTCGGTGATGCCCCTGACCTCGTTGGCCAGCGCGCCGAATTCTTCGTGGCTGTAAAGCAGGAACGGGAAGTCGAGCGAGCCCATCGCCATCGCCTCAAAGACGATGTCGCCGATGTCGCCCTTCAGTTGGCTCCCGTCTTGCTCGGTCCCCCCCAGCTGTGCGGCACGTCCGCTTCCCAGCAGGCGCTGGTCGGGACCATGCGTCGCCAGGAACAGGGCGGCCAGATGCGCGGTCGACAGTTTGCCCAGCGTCTCATCGGAGCACCGGCTCATCGCAGATGAGGTATCGGGCATGTACAGCAGGTGGTGCGGCAGCTCCCACGACTCGCCGTCATTCGCGAAGCGTGACAGGTGTTTGTGTGCCCATCCATAGAGGTCCGCCGCATCGCCCAGCTGGGCGTCCCGCACTTTCCCGAGGTTCAGGCCGTTGTCACCCTTGCCCCCGCGCCAGGTGCTGTACAGGTCCACGACCTCCGCGAGGGTGCCGAGCCCCCTCGTCAGATGCCGGGCGACGACGGCTGCCAGGAGACCGTCGTCGGAGCCGAGGAAGTCGATGGCCCGGTGCGCATCGAACAGCGGCGTCATGCCATCGTATGTGCCACTACCCACCAAAAAGCCGCGAACAGCGCGCAGTTCGTCCGCCGCAGCGTCGGTCTCAGCAATGACGTGCGACATTTCCGAGTGCTTCTGCTCGACCTCCGTGTAGATCGCTTCCATCAGTTTTGCCGCCGAGTACGGAGCAGGCGGGAAAACCACCTGGTACTGCTGCGACGCGTTCAGCGCCTCGCCGAACCGCTGGGCGTAGGCGAGGACTTCGGCCGAGGCGTCCAGCGCCTCCCCGATGGTCCGCTCATGCTCCCGGGCTGCCCACTCGTAATCCGGTGTCCCGTACATCCGGCGATACCGCGAACCCTGGCCGGCCAGTGGCAGCGCGGCAGTCTTCTCCTCTGCCGTCACCGCGGGGCGACCCCGGAAGACCTTCAAGTGGCCTGTATCTCCACTGTCGTCCGCGAAGCCAACGAGCTTCAGGCGCGGGTCCGTGGCGCTGATCGGTTGCGCTCCAATTGCGGAGGTAGCTCCGACGGCGACGCCGGACAGCTCATCGGCAACTTGCTTTGCCACGGGCAGCCTGCTTTCGGCAGGCCTGGCGGAGAAGCAGTCGAAGGCCAACAGCGGGTTGTCGCCCACAACTGGCTGCGGCTGGACGCCCGCACGTTTCTGGCGCGCCACCAACCGGCCGACAGTTCTGCCGACGAACGTCCCGGTGTCGTACTTGTAGCCCACGGGCGTCACGGCCGAGACGAAGCCGGGGGAACCGTGCGAGGACCACGCCGTGAAAGCCGGTGTTCCGTCCTGCCGCAGGCCGGTCGGCAGCGGGAAATGCATCCCATCAGCGCCGTCGTGCGAGACCTCGAGCAGGCCGGAGTACGACGTTCGACCAAGGATGAACCAGTCGGGAACGCTGAAACTGGCCGCGCCGAACCAGACGCCGCCGTCGGTGCGCAGCTGATGCGTGATGACGGGTTCCTGCCAGGGCCGTGTGGAGGGACCCGTGACCTGGTCGAGTGTGACGAGCGAGTACTCCAGGGCCGCCGCCCTGCCCTGTGGGGCTGCGGCGAGGTGTCTGACGACCTCGTGGCTTTTGACGCCGAGTTCCTGGGCGCGTGAGAAGACCACCTGGTGGTCCGGGAAGCGCGCGAACGGCGCGAAATCGTAGGCCGCTTCCGGCTTCCGCACCGTATAGACGACCAGATGATCTCCCGGGTGCTGGTCCGCCTCCGCCAGCGCGTCCCGGACAGCGGCCTCCAGACTCGACTTGGCCTGGAAGAGCCGCGGCAAGCCAAGACCGCGCCCCTTGGCCGCGTAGGGCCGCGAACCGTGCACCGAACCCGGCGCCCACTCGGCCCAATAAGCCGCCTTGTCAGTCTCCGGCAGTAGCGTCGCCGACCTGACAGCCATCTGCGCGTGCACGCCCAGCTTCGCCACCAGCTCGTCGGTCGCCAAGTCCGCCGCCACCCGCTGCAGGTTCTCCGGCGACCAGTCCTGCGGGTTGTCGATGAGTCGACGCACCGCCGGATCGCCCAGCACCACCAACGGGAGAACGGGCGCTCCGGCTCCCTGGGCCATGGCCGTGAGCCCGCCGAGAATCCGCTGGCGCAGCAAGTCGCGGCCCGCTTCCCCACCCGCAAGGATCCGCTCGTCCATCAGCCCGGCATCCGGCCCACCCAACAGGAACAGCGCCACGCGATGGCTGCTCCGGAGTGTGTGGTCGATGCCGCGGTTCACCGCCATCCACTGCCGGAAGGCGTCCTGACGCCTCCGCCAAGCCTCGGCTCCATGGCCCGAGACAGCGGTCTCGACGATACCGTCCTTCAGCTGCCGCCCGACTTCATCGAGGGTGGTCCCGCCGGTGATCCCCGGGTCGGGCAGCTGCTTCGCCCAGTTGTTGTACTGGATCTCGTGCGGCGGGATTTTCACGGCTTTGAGGAGCTGCGCGTCTTTGGTTCGACGCTGAGGGTCGAACAGGAAATCCACCAGCCCGTACAGCTGCGAGGCGTCGGCGTCGACGGACGCGGCGGTCGTGAAGTCAGGCTCCAGCGAAACCGTGCCGACCCGGCCCGCCACACCGGCACGCTGCGCAGCGCCCATCAGCTGCGCCAGAGCGGGCGGGTCGTCCCACCCCAGCGCCAAGCCGAACAGAGTGTCGCGGAATGCCAAAGCTGTCCGCTGATCGTTGCTCACATCCTGGAGCGCGCGGAGCATCGTCTCGACGCCTCGCACATCGTCCCTGTTCACCTGGCTCTGGACGACGGGATGCCCCAGCTCCGCCAGTCTGCTGTCCAGGTCCGGATGGTCGACAGCTACCGGAAGCTGCCGAAACGCCGTGTAGACCTCCGCAGCCATCGTCAACGCGCTCAGAAGAGTCCCCTGCACCAACGAGTTCTTCGGGTCGAGCATCGGATCGAGCAGTTGGCGCATTGCGGCGTCGTAAGTGTGCGGGTCCTGGGGCCCGAAGATGCGCTGGTGCGCGATCTTGCCGGGAAGGCGGTCGACCAGCAGTTGGACGCCGAGCTGCAATTTCGCCTTCGGGTCGGCCGCCAGGATCTGGCCGAGGGCCTTCTCAAAATCGCGCGCGATACCGTTCCAGTAGTCCCGGTCGTCGTTGTAGAACCGGTGCGGCATCGGCGCGGTGAGGTCGAAGGAGCGCTGGGCCGAGGCGTCCGGTGTGACGGAGGAGGCCGTCGCCGCATCGGTGGCGGACGATCCCGGGGCGAAGGTGACCGGCGTGACCGCACCGTCCGTCCCGGGCGCGCCACCCTTCAACCCGGACGGCAGCTTCCAGCCCATGAGCAGGTTCGCGACGCCCTTGGCCCGGTCCTTCATCAGGGGCGGCACCCGGACATTCCGCCAGTTCTCCGGCAACTGGCGGTGCTTATCAGCAACGCGCTTCGCGTCCACCTCACCGCCGGCCCAAGCAGGACGGGTCGCCAGGACACGATTCACCTCGTCGACCAGCTCCGGATCCTGCCCCAGCGGGTCATCCGCCTCCGTCCCCGCATCCACCGACGACTGCGGCGACAGCGGCCGCGCCGACGTGATGGCGAGGTCGTCTCCGCCGAGCGCGGTGGCGGAAGGCGCGGTCCTGGAGTCCGGCTCCGGCGGACGCGAACCATCCGTTTCAAGCCAGGCCCGGCTTTGTGCAATTCCCGTGCCGGACCGATCACTCCGGCGGCCGGGCTCGTCGTCGAGCGACGGCGCGCTCAGGTCCCGACCGGCGAGCGGGTGCGGCAGCTCGCGGACCTCCGGTCCCGAACGGAACACGTTCTCGATGACGGCCAGGTCGTCGGAGCTGAGCACCGGCCCGTCGTCGCTCGGCTCACCCGCCATGAGCGAACCGTCGAAGGCGACGGCCGGGGACCAGGGCCGGTCACGGAAGAGGAAACCCGGCGCGAAGTAACGGTCCGGCAACCCGACGAAGTGCAGCAACTCATGCAGCAGTTGAGACTCCGTCAGCAGACTGCCGTTCGCGCCGACCAGATGCACATCGGTCGCGGTCGTCGCACCCGGCTCCCCACGCACTCCCACCACATGGTGCGCCTCTGCGGGACTCGCGAGGAACTCCACGTTGAAATGGAACACGCTGCCGCCGGGCAGTTCGAAGCCCGGCGCGTTGATCACCCGCTCCACCGCGGAAGTCATCCGCTCCGCCAGGAAGCGGATGTCGTTGTCCGTGACCCCCGGCTCAGGGGCCAGATGAACGCGTACGGTCGCGTCGCTGATCCACTTCCCGCGGGCATCCTGGAAACGCCGCGCGTCCAGCCTGATCCGGCTCATCGCGCCCGCCAGCCGACCCGGCTCGGACGACCACGACCTGCGCGGATCAAAACGCTGGGTGTCGATCACCGCCGGCTCAGCGAGCTCACGCAACTCCGTCCAGGAGCCGGACCCCAGGACCGCGGACCCGCCCGCCGCAACGCCCTCGTCCCCCTCAGCGGCCTCACTGGTCCAGGACGCGGGCGCACCCCAACCGTAGCCAGGCGCCGGCGCCTGGTGCCCGTAATAGGAGACGTCATCCTCCTCGTCCGAGGGGATCTCCTGGCCCGAGTCCTCGTCGCGCGACGAGTACTCAGGATCGTCCGAGGAGTCGAACAGTGGCGGGAACAGCGCGGCGAAGTCGCCGTAGTACCTGTTGGTCAGCAGCGCGTGCGCGGCGTTCTGGAGTTCGGTGTTCCCGAGGAGGAATCCGGGCTGGGGGGCGAAGCGGTCGACCTCGCGCCGCAGCTTACGCAGCAAGGCGCTGCGGGAGTACGGGTCATGGACGTCGTTGAGGATGCTGTACAGATTCCGTGCCAGTTCCCGTCTGACCGCCCTGCCGTGGTAGCGGTACAGCTTCTCCCCTTGCCCCTGCACGCGGGCGTCGGTCTCCCGCCAGGACTCGGAGTGCGGCCGCCCAGGGACCGGGAAGCCGAGGGAGTGGCCGTCGGTGAGCACCACAGTGGGCCGCTTGGGCAGCATCTGCCCTGCGGTGTGCCAAGCGTCCGGGTTCCACTGCTGGTCCTCCGCCAGTCGGTGGTGCACCTCGGCCAGCGGGCCCTCGAGGTAGTAGTACGGACCGTAATCTGACGGCACCCCGATGGCGTCCGCCCACTGCGCCACGGTCAGCGGGCCGAGACCCAGCGCGGGGTCGAGCACCATCGGCGCTACGGACCCATCGGCGAGGCGCGCGTTGACCACCGGCGCCACGTGGAACGACCACTCCACCTGACGGGGTTCGCTCAAGGTGGCGCCCTGAGCCATGCTCGTCCTGAAGGACAGGAGTCTTGGATCGTCGTCCATCGCCGCGAACACCTTCCGCGGCAGGGCTCCCCAGCGCATCAGCTGGATCGCCCACAGGTGCGCACGCAGGTGGCAGCCGCTTTCGGGGTGCTCGGCAGTGACAGCGACCGTACCGTGCTGGTCGTGCTCGAACGTCACGTCGAACAGCTGCCGGTACCACGCCTCGACCTGCGCCATCGGCACCGGGCCGTCGTCGACCAGGCCCAGCGCGTGGCTGATCCGGTTCGCGTGCGCCGGCCATGCCGCAGCCAGTGCCTCACCCAGGTTCGAGTCGTAACGCCGTTGCCAGGCAGCTTCGACCGCCCACACCTTGCGCATGTCGCGGTCCAGGGCCTGAAGCAGGGACAGCGCCGTGTCCGGCCTTCCGCGGGAGTAGGCGCGGTGCAGGTCACGCGCGTACCGCACCACCGCGGGCAGCGACGACGTATCGTCCCCGGGGGGAACGGCCATATGCCGTAGCGGCTCGTCAGCGAAGGTGAAGGCGCTGACGAGGCCGAGGCCGCGCAGTACCTCCTGACGGTCCCCGACGGCCAGCCGATCCTGCCGCACCGCGTAGTCCACCGCGGCCATCAAGGAAACGCCAGTGGCCTGCCGGTACTGGGCCTGCAGTGCAGAGGGCGTGAACAACGCGGGGGACGAAGCCCGCCGCCTCAACAGGGCCAGCAGGCCGGGTACATCCACCGGCCAAGCGTTCAGGAACTCGGCGATCGACCGGGCGTAGGTGGTCTCAGCGGCCTCGGCAGACACGTGCACGGGGGGCGCAGCGGCCGAGGTCCAGGCGCCCACCGCGTCCCGCTCGGCGGATGTCGCCCCGACGGCAGCAGCGGGGGTTGAGGAGGACGTGACGCCTTCGATACCGATGGACGACTCCACAAGCCGGCCCTGGGCGCCCTCCGAGGACGCCGACGGACTGGCGGTGTCGAAGCCGGGCGCCTGTTCGGCGACCGTCTCGTCCTGGCCGAGCCTGGTACCGCCGGAGCGGGTGTTGGGCCTGGACGGCGCTGCGGTGATGACGGCCTCGGCCGCTTCCCGGGCGTACGTCGGATCAGCCGACGGCAACTCGGTGACCCGCACCACCTCGCGGACGGAGCCGTCGCTCATCTTGGCCGACGTGATGTTCTTGACGGCGAACTCGACCGCGTGGGCGTAGCGCACGTGCGGCTCGCTGGGATCGTGCGCCAGCGCGGTGTGGTCACGAGCCGACGAATTCTCGACCTCTACGAGGATCGGGCGCGTCCCGGGCGGGAGCTTCCCGAGCCACGCGAGCGCCTCGTCGGGTTCGAAGGCGACCCGGTGCAGCTGCGGCACGCTGAACCGCACGGGGAACTGTGCGCTGAGCGTCGGCAGCTCTCCGGCGGCACCGTCGCCGGGGACGCCCATCGCGTAGTACACCGTGCCGTCGACCGGCGGCAGCGCCGCCAGGCCTTCCACCGCGAGCCCCCGGTGGAAGGGAGCCAGCTCGTGCAATTTGCCGTCCAGCGCGCGAGTGAATCCGAGCGCCTGGTCCCTCAGGACCTCGAATTCATCGCCGTCCGGGTCGATGGTCGCGAGTTCCCTGACCAGCCCCTGGAGGCGGGGAAAGCGCAGAAGCAGCGGCAGATCGGGTTCCTGGCCGTTCTCGGCCCGGTCCGCCGCACCGGCGATCGCGTCCCGGACCTCAGGCTCCCGCTGTCCGAAACGCCGGCTGCCCGCGGTCTGGCCGGGCTCGGCGAACTGACGGCTCGCGTCGTGGGTGAGCAGGTACAGCGCGATGACATGTGCCGGATCCAGGCCGTCAAGGGGCGAACCCTGATGGCGGGCGCTCCACTCACGGACTGCGGCGTGCCTGGCCGCCCAACTGCTCTGGCCCAGCGCCGGCCCTTTGCCCGCCGGGATCGAGGGGAGTTCCTCGGAGTCCGAAAGTGTCCGTACCGCCTCCGTGAGGCCCCGCGGTACCCGGATGCCGTCGGGGGCGTCCGCGATGTACCTCATGTCCCGGGTGTACGCCTGCCAGTGCGGCAAGCGCAGACGGTCCGCGACGTCGCTCCCGGGAGGCAGGCCCTCGCGCGGCGCGAACATGGCGTCGGTGAGACCGTACAGATGAGCCCCGTTGCCCGCCAACGCCGCGGTGAGCACCGCCTGGTTCCCGCTCATCCCGGACCGGTGCAGGTCGGCGAGGAGCGCGCTGAGGGGAATCCCGCGGGTCAGCCCCCAGGCGAAGACCGCCTTCACGAACAAGGGGAACTGGGCGCTGGGCCGCTCCAGGTCCCGGTACCACAAGTACATCGCCCGCGTACCCGGCACCGTGTCACGGGGAACGTGGATACCGCGCTCGTCTTCGAGTCGCTCCTGCGTGGATCGGCCGAAACCTGGCGTGTCCTTGCTTCCCGGATACCTCTCAACCGCCGCGTGCCACGCGGCGTCGGTCAGTCCGTTCAGGGACACGTCCTGTTGATCGGGATCGATCCGCACGTGGTCCTTGCCGGCCCCGGCGGCCGCCCTGACGAGACTCCGCATGAACCCCAGCAACTCCTCGTCACTGGAGAAACGTTCGACCAGGCCACGTGTGTACTCGTCCGCGGCATCTTGCCACCGCGGGTACGGCAGCGCGTATCCCGCTGCTTGGCCGGCGAGGTACGGCTCGGTCGACATGGCTCGCGGGAGCGGACCACGCTCGCCCTGAGGCCGGAACTTCACGATCCGGGACTCGGGCGAGCCCCACTTCGGCAAGAGATAGACCATGTCGTTCGAGCTCGGACTGTGGCCGATGGACACGTTCGCCGCGTAGACGTCGCGCCCGTGCGTGTTCGCCGCCTGCTTCGCCGGCGTGAACAGGCCCCCGGGCCGATCGGCACCCGTCGAGCAGGACAACATGAGGATGGGCAAACCCGCACCCAGCTTCGCCAGCAGCGAGTGCTGCCAGATTCCGGTCTGGGTACCGCTCGCGAATTTGAGCCCGTACCGCCCCATCACCCGGACGCCGTCACGGTCTCCGTGCGCGGCCCAGACCACGAACGTGAGCTCGCCGCTGTCCGGGCTGGACGGCAGAGGCCAGGGTTCCTGGGTGTTCAGCTCGTCGCGGCTGTCGCGGACCCGGTACTGCTTCGTCGCCGGCAGGTGGGCGTAATTCGAACGTTCGGAGTTGTCGAGCGCGGTGAAGCTTGAGACTCCGAACTCCTGGCCCCTCGGGGTGAACATCTTGCGTGTCAGCACCTCGCTGTTCCACGCGACGTCGCCCACCGGACCTGTCTGCTCTTCGACAACGAGGTGCCAGTGCCACAGCTTGGCGTTCTCGTCGTACGCGAGCCTGACGTCACGGACCACCGTGGTCACCGCGGAAGGAGAGGTCGCCGGACGCTCCGACGGACTGCGGCCGAAGACCGATATCTCACGCGCCGACGACGCCCCCGCCACCTCCACCAGCACCGGGTACCTGCCCTGGGACCGTGTGTCCTGCGCCTGCTCACTCAGCTGCCTCAGCGCCACGGCACGGTCCGTCGTCCCCGGGTGGAACGCCTCGAACGACACCTCCTTGCCCCTGGCCGCGTAGGACGTCGGGTTGTCGCCCGTCAACGTGTACAGCACCGGGCCGCCGCTGTCCGCGGGCTTCGAGGGCAGTATGTCCAGAGCCTCTTCGGCCATCGCCGCATGACCGCGAATCTCGTCCAGCAAATCCTTGTCCGCCGCTTCGGCGAACGCACGGACCGCCGCTGCCACCACCACCGGCGAGGCGTTGGGGTCGACCGCGTCACGGATGCCGGGGTCGCGCAGCATCAACAGCGGCCAGGACGCCCTGCTGCGCGGGTCCGCCTCTCGGCCGATCCTCCGGATCTGTGTGCGCAGCAGGTCCAGTTCCTGCGGGCCCTCCTTGAGCACTCGTGGTGTGAAGAACTTCGCGTCAGGACCGGATGCCAGCATCAGCGCCATGGAGTACGCGGACGGCAGCTGTGGCAGCACATTCCCCATGCCGGGGTCTGCCAGCAGATCCCTCAGCGCGTCCTGGCGCTGCTGCCGCATCGCGGCCCCGGAACCGTCGGCGACGGGGTAGTCACTCAGCCCGGTCCCCAGGAACCGGGCCGGGTCGCGCCACTCGTCCGACCCGGTGACGTCCGGGTGCAGCAGCCCCAGGGCCCGATCGCCGTACATCGTCACGTGCGGCGGCACGCGCAGCACGTTCAGCAACCCAGCCGAGCCCCCGGAAAGCCGTCCCTTCGGATCGAGGATGCCGTGAATCCATCCGTGCACCCGGGACAGGTCCGTCCGCCACGGGTCGGGCTCCACCTGCTCGTCCCAGACCCCGGCCCGGTGCGAGACGTCCAGGAACCACTCCCACGGCAACGCGCCCTCACGCGGCAGGAACCAGCCGGCCAACGCGTCACGGAACATGAACACATCACCGTCCCGGACCTGGAGGCGCCCGTACCCGCGCAGCATCAGCGCGATCTTTCCGGCCTGCTCCTCCTGACTTGCCGTCAGTTGATCCGACCCGATGTATCCGCGCTCGCGCATCGCCGCGTTCCATTCGGCGTCCCGCGGTTCGACACCGAGCGGTTCCGGCAACCCCTCATGCTCCGAGTGGAACTTCATGCCTCGTTCGAGTGCGGCCATCAGCACGTCGAAAGACGGTGGTCTGTCGCTGTCCGTCAGGAATCCCACGGAGTCGCCGGCGTCCGGTGAGTCCTTGCCGAGCAACCTGCCCTGGAAGGAATCCCATACGGCACCGCCCGCTTTCCGGAAGTTCCGGATCATCTGCAGGAGTGCTCCTTGAACGTGCTCTCTTGGCGTCGAGTCATTGCGCAGGGCCTCGGCGGCCCGACGCCCGTACTCGCCGGAAAGGTCCAGATACTCCCGCTGAGTGAACAGACCGGGGAACCTCGGACCGTGCAGAAAGTCCAGCGCGGGTGCACCGTCCGTCCCGGGCGCACCACCCTCCAGCCCCGGCGACAGCTCCCGGCCTTGAGCCGTCAGTGAACGGTTCGCATCACGGGCCGGTTCCGGTTCCCGGCCCAGTGGGCCGTCCACCTCCGTGCCGGTATCCGCCGAGGGCTGCGGCGGCAGCGACGCGATGACGTCGGTGTCCAGGTCGTCCCCGCCGGGCGCGGCGACATTGCCGACCCCTGCCGCCGGCTCAAACGCGGACGGCCCGGCCGTCGGCTCCGTGTCCACGCCGAGCGACCGGTACGAGGCAGTCTCGCCCTCGGTGAGCGAGTTACCGCCGGAGGCGTTGGCCGGCAGGGACGGGGCCGCCGTGATGACGGCCTCGGCCGCTTTCCGCGCGAGGGTGGGGTCAGCCGGCAGCCGTTCGGCGGCGCGCACCATCGTGTACGCGGAGCCGTCGCTCGCGGTGGCCTCCCGCACCGACCCGGGCGTGACGTCGAACTCCGTCGCCTGGGCGTACCGGACATGGCTCTCACCGGGATCATGCGCCAGCACCGTGTGGTCGCGCGCCGACGAATGCTGGATCTCGACGAGGATGCGACGCGACGGGTGCGTCTGCGGCGGGAGCTCCCCCAGCCACTTCAGCGCCTCCTCACGATCGAACGAGACCCGCTGGAACTGCGGCACGCCGAGCCCTCGCAGATCCCCGGCCGCTCCGTCGTGCGGCGCGACCATCGCGTAGTACACCGTGTCTTCGACCGGCGGCAATGCCGCCAGACCCTCCGCCGCCAACCCCCGGTGAAAGGGAACCAGCGCACGCAGCCTGTCGGCCAGGTCAGGAGCCAGTCCGAGCGCCTCCTCCCGCAGCTCCCGGAACTCACCGCTGTCCGGATCGCCGATCGTCCGGAGATCGGTCAGCGTCCGCCGCAGGTCCCGATGTCGCAGGAGCAACGGCAGACGCGGCTCCTCACCGTTGCGGACCTGAGCGACACCCGCCCCGATCACATCGTGCACCAACTGCGTGCCCTGGCCGCCGGAAAGCCGGCCGGCCTCCAGGAACGGACGGCTCGCATCGTGGGTGAGCAGGTACAGCGCGATCACGTGGGCCGGGTCCAGGCCGTCCAGCGGCGAACCCTGATGGCGGGCGCTCCACTCACGCACCGCGGTGTGCCTGACCTGCCAGCTGTCCCCGCCCAGTTCCGGACTCTTGCCTGCCGGGATCGAGGGGAGCTCCTCGGCATCCGCCAGACTGCGTACCGCCCTCATCAGGCCGCGCGGTACCTGGATGCCGTCGGGGGCGCCCCCGAGGTACTTCATGTCCTGGGCGTAGACCTGCCAGTGCGGCAGGCGCAGGCCGTTCGCGAAGCCCCCGCCGGAGGGCAGCCCCTCACGGGGCGCGAACATGGCGTCGGCGAGACCGTACAGATGGGCCGCGTCGCCGGCCAGCGCGGCGGTGAGCACCGCGTGGTTCCCGCTCATCCTGGAATCGTGCAGGTCGGCAAGGAGTTCGCTGAGGGGAATCCCCCGGGTCAGCCCCCAGGCGAAGACCGACTTCACGAACGAGGGGAACTCGGCGCTGGGCAGGTCCAGATCGCGGTACAGCCAGTACATCGCCCGCGTACTCGGCTTGCCGGCGGCGGAAACACGAACGCCGCGCGATTCGGCGAGCTGTTCTTCCGTGGTTCCGGCGACGCCCGGCGAATCCTTCGCCCGGGGATACGTCCTCGAGGCCGCGTCCCATACGGCGGAGCCCAGTTCGACCATGGACACATATGGGTCGTCGGCATCGATCGTCACCTGGTACGTGCCCGCCTTGGCCGCCTTGACGACACGCCGCATCACGGCCGACGCCCCCTTGTCGCTGGAGAGCCGGTCGGCCAAGAAGCGCTCGTAGTCCCTCGCGGAATCCCTCAGCCGCGAGTACGGCAGCACGTAGCCCGCCGCCTGGCCGGCGAGGTACGGCTCGGCCGAAATGGCCCTCGGGAGCGGGCCACGCCCATCGCGCGGCTTGAACGTCACGATCTCGGGAGCGGGCGAACCCCAGCCTCCCCCGAGGTGCAGGACGTCCTTCACACCTGCCCAGGTGTCGACGTATACATTCCCCGCGGAGAATTGCCGCTGCGCCCTGTCGGCCGCCTGCTGCCCCAGCTCCAGCAGGCCCCCGGACCGTCCGGCTCCCGCCTGGCAGGCCATCAGCCAGACCGGCACGTCCGTGTCGCCCGTCTTCGCCAGCAACGCGTTGAGCCAGACTCCGACCTGGGCTCCACTCCCGGATTTACGTCCGAACCGCCCCACCACGGTGACGTGATCAGGGTTCCCGTGTGCGCCGAAAACCACGAACGCGGGTTTGCCGTCGTCCGGGCCGGGCAGCAGGGGCCAGGGTCGCTCAGCGATTGTCTCGGACCGGCGGTTGAAGAGGTGGTAGCTCTTGAGCTGCAGCAGGTCCCCGAACTTCGCGACGCCGGCGCTGTCCGGCGCGGTGAAGCTCGCAATGCCGAACTCCTGCCCCTGCGAGCTGAGGAGCCTGTGTGTGAGCACCTCGTTGTTCCAGGGGACATCGCCGACGGGCCCTGCCTGCTCCTCGACAACGAGGTGCCAGTGCCACAGCTTGGCGCCGTGGTCGTAGGCGAAACGGGCGTCACGAACCACCGTGGTCACCGCGGAGGGAGAGGTCGCCCAGCGCTCCGACGGACTGCGGCCGAAGACCGATATCTCACGCGCCGACGACGACCCGGCCACCTCCACCAGCACCGGGTGTCTGCCCCCGGACCGTGCGTCCTTCGCCTGCTCGCTCAGTTGCCTCAGCGCCACGGCACGGTCCGTCGTCCCGGGGTGGAACGCCTCGAACGACACCCCCTTGCCCCCGGTCACATAAGACTTCGGGTCCTTGTCCATCACGGCGTAGAGCACGGGGCCGCTGTCCGAGGACTTGGACGGCAGCGTGTCCAGGGCCTCTTCGGCCATCGCCGCATGACCGCGGATCTCCCCCAGCAACCCCTGGTCCGCCGCGGCGGCGAACGCGTCGACCGCCCGATCCACCACGGCCTTCGGAGCGGAAGAGCCGATCGCCGCACGGATGCCGGGGTCGCGCAGCATCAGCAACGGCCATGACGCCCTGTCACCCGGATCCGCCTGCCGGCCGATCCTCCGGATCTGTGTGCGCAGCCGGTCCAGTGCCTGCGGGCTCTCCTTGAGCAGTGCCGGCACGAAGAACGTCGCGTCAGGGCCGGAGGCCAGCATCAGCGCCATGGAGTACGCAGGGGGCAGCTTCTGCACGGCCTTGAGCATGCCCGGGTCGGCCGACAGTGCGATCAGGGCCTGTCGACGCTCCCGCCACGAAGGGGGCTCAACACCGCCGGCCAGCGGGTTGGGGCTCAACCCCTGGCCCAGGAACCGGGCGGGATCCGCCCACTCGCCCAACCGGGTGACTTCATCGCTCAGCAGCGACGGCAGGGACTGCCCGGTGTCCGCCATCGTCTGCTCGGCGTACATCGCCACGTGCGGAGGCACGTGCAGCAGGTCCTCCAGCCCATTGGACGAGCCCTTGGGCAACCGCGCCCGGGGATCCAGGATGCCGTGGATCCATCCGTGCACCCGGGACAGATCCGTCCGCCATGGATCGGGCTCCACTTGCTCGTCCCAGACCCCGGCGCGGTGCGAGACGTCCAGGAACCACTCCCACGGCAACGCGCCCTCACGCGACAGGAACCAGCCGGCCACCGCGTCACGGAACATCAACAGGTCATCGCCCGAGTCCTCGAGCTGCCCGAACGCACGCAGCATCCCAGC
Organism: Streptomyces sp. NPDC047022; assembly: GCF_040644155.1. NCBI lineage: Bacteria > Bacillati > Actinomycetota > Actinomycetes > Kitasatosporales > Streptomycetaceae > Streptomyces > Streptomyces sp. NPDC047022. The sequence continues at coordinate 34,308 of NZ_JBEYVV010000022.1, forward strand.
GATTTTCCCGGCCTGCTCCTGCTGTCCAGCCGTCAGATCGGCCGAGCCGCGGTATCCGCGCTCGCGCATCGCGGCATCCCATTCGGCGCCCCGCGGCTCGATGCCGACCGGAGCCGGCAACCCCTCCTGCTCCCAGTAGAACTGCACAGCCCGCTCAAGCGCTTCCATCAGCACGTCGAACTTGTCGCTCGTCGGCAGTTCGGTCACGGCAATGTAGTCGTCGCGGCTCAGAGAGTCCTTGTCGAGCACCTTCTTCACGAACGCTTGCTTGGTCGTGGTGCCGACGTCGCCGGCGTCGGTGAAGCGCCCGATGATCTGATCGAGCACCAACTGAACGTGCTCCATCGGCCGAGGATCCTTGCTCAGCGCCTCGGCGGCTGCCCTGCCGTACGCGTCCGAGAGCGCCAGGTATCGTTCCCGGGCTGTCTCGGTGAACATTCCCGGGAATCGCGGAGCGTGCACGAAGTGAGGCGTAACCGCACTGTCCGTCCCGGAATCCGCCGACGGCTGCGGCCGAAGCGGCCCGATGGCGTCGATGTCCTGGTCGTCCCCGCCGGGAGCAAAGGCATTGGCTCCACCCGTCGGTGGTTCATTGACCGTGTCAGGTGCGGAGGTCGATGCAGTGGACTGCTCCTGGGCACCTTGCGAGGACGCCGGCGGGTCGGCCATCGACTCCGTGTCCACGCCGGACGATCGGTCCGCAGCAGTCCCGCCCTCGGCGAGCGAGTTGCCGCCGGAGGCCCTGGCGGGCTCGGACGGGGCTGCTGTGATGACGGCCTCGGCCGCCTCCCGCGCGACGTTCGGGTCAGCCGGCAGCCGCTCGGCGGCACGCACCATGGTGTAGGCGGAGCCGTCGCTCGCGGTGGCCTCGTGCGCGAGTCCGGACGTGACATCGAACTCGGTCGCCCGGGCATAACGGACATGGCTCTCACCGGGATCATGCGCCAGCATGGTGATGTCGCGAGCCGACGAATGCGCGACCTCGACGAGGATGCGACGCGACGGGGAGGTCTGGGGCGGGAGGTTCCCCAGCCACTTCAGCGCCTCCTCGCGATCGAACCAGACCCGCTGGAACTGCGGCACAGCGAGCCTGCCCAGATCACCGGCCGTTCCGCCGTCCGGCGCGACCATCGCGTAGTACACCGTGGATTCGACCGGCGGCAGTGCCGCCAAGCCCTCCGCCGCCAACCCCCGGTGGAAGGGAGCCAGCGCACGCAGCCTCTCGGCCACATCAGGAGCGAATCCGAGCGCTCGCTCCCGTAGTTCCTCGAGTTCGCCGCTGTCCAGATCGACGGCCCTTCGCAGCTCCGTCAGCTTCCGTTGCAGGTTCGGGTCCCGAAGGATCAATGGCAGATGCGTTGCCCTGCCGTTCTCGGCCCGGGCCACCGCCTCGCTGATCGCACCGTGCACCAGTTGCGCGCCCTGGCCGCCGGAAAGCCGGTCGGCCTCCAGGAACGGACGGCTCGCATCGTGGGTGAGCAGGTACAGCGCGGTCACATGGGCCGGGTCCAGGCCGTCCAGCGGCGAACGCTGATGGCGGGCGGTCCAGGCACGCACGGCCGTATGCCGGGCATCCCAACTGCTGTTGCCCAGGCCAGAGTTCTTGCCGCCCGAGGTCGGGGGGAGTTCCTGGGAGCCCGACAGTGTCCGTATCGCCTCCGTCAGGCCCTGCGGAACACGGATCTCGTCGGGATCGCGCGCGAGGTACCTGGTGTCTCGGGCGTACACCTGCCAGTGCGGCAGGCGCAGGCCGCTTGCGAGGCCCTCGCCGGAGGTCAAGCCCTTGCGCGGCGCGAACACGGCGTCGGCCAGGCCGTACAGATGAGCCCCGTTGCCGGCCAGCGCGGTGGTGAGCACCGCCTGGTTCCCGCTCATCCCGGACTCGTGCAGATCGACAAGGAGTGAGCTCAGGGGAATCGGAGTCTCCTGGGTCAGCCCCCAGGCGAAGACTGACTTCACGAACGACGGAAACCTGTCGCTGGGCAGGTCCAGATCCCGGTACAACCAGTACATCGCCGATGTGCCCCGCGGTTGGTCCCGGGAGACGTGGATACCGCGCCCGTCTTCGAGTTGTTCCTGCTCGGACGCCTCGAGGACCGGCGAGTACCGGCTGCGCGGGTACTTCTTCACCGCGCCTTTCCACACGGCCTCGGTCAATGCGGCCAGGGAGACTTCTGGGTCATCGGCATCGATCGTCACCGGGTATGCGGCGGCCTTGACCGCCTTGACGACACCCCGCATGAAGTCCGGCATGCTCTCGTCGCCGGAGAGCCGTTCGCCCAGGGAGCGTTCGAAGGTTTCCGCGTACGTTTCCCACCGCGTGTACGGCAGCGCATAGCCTGCCGCCTGACCGGCGAGGTACGGCTCGGCCGACAGGGTCCGCTGGCGCGGGCCGGCCCCACCGCGCGGCGTGAACATCGTGATCTTGGGTTCGGGTGAGCCCCACATCGGGAACAGCGTGGCCAAGTCGTTCCGGACCGGGGACTTGCCGACGCTCACGTTCCCCGCGTAGACGTCCCGGCGCACCGGATCGGCCACCTGCTGCGCCACCGTGCGCAGCCCCCCAGGCCGTTCGGCGGCCGCCGAGCAGATCCACGCCAAAAGGAATCTGCGGGTGGGACCAGGCTCGACACCCTTCTTTTCCAGTCGCGGAGCGAGCCAGATTCCGATCTGGGTTCCGCTCATGAACTTGGGGCCGAACCGCCCGACCCCCTTGACCCGATTGCGATCTCCGTGCGCGTTGAAGACCGTGATCACTGACTCGGTGTCCGGGCCGGACAGCAGGGGCCATTGCTGCGGGGCGTGCGACTTGTTCAAGTGGTCGAGGACTTGGTAGCCCTTCGTCCGCAGCAGATGCCCGTAATGTGCACGAAGGGCGTTGTCCCGCGCGGTGTGGCTTTGAAGCCCGAACTCCCTGCCCTCCGAGTTGATCAATTTGCGGGTCAGGAGATCGCTGTTCCAGGTGATGTCGCCAGCCTGTCTCGGCCGCTCTTCCACGACGACATGCCGGTACCACAGCTGGGTGCCCTCGTCGTACGCGGTGTAGGCGTCACGCACCACCGTGTTCACCGCGGAGGGAGAGACGGCCAGGCGCTGCGACGGCGTCCGGTCGAAGATCGACAGCTCACGCGCCGACGATGTCGTGACCTCGACCAGCACGGGGTACGTGCCCGCCGCCTGTCCGTCCTTCGCCTGGTCGCCCAGCCGCTTCAACGCCACGGCATGGTCCGTCGTCCCGGGGTGGAACGCGTCGAACGACAGCCCCTCGCTCCCAGCCACGTGAGACGTCGGGTCTTCGCTCATGAACGTGTACAGCACCGGTCCGCCGTCCGCGGACTTCGACGGCAGCGTGTCCAGTGCCTCTTCGGCCATCGCCGCATGACCGCGGATCTCCTCCAGCAACCCCTGGTCCGCCGTGGCAGCGAACGCACGGACCACCGAACTCATCACTGACTTCGGGGCGGAGGAGTCGATCGCCGCGCGGATGCCGGGGTCGCGCAGCATGAGCAACGGCCACGACGCCCGGCTGCCCGGATCCGCCTGCCCGCCGATGCTCCGGATCAGTTCGCGCAGCCGGCCCAACGCTGCTCCGGGCGTCTGCGGGTCCTCCTTGAGCACCCCCGGCGTGAAGAACTTTGCGTCAGGGCCGGAGGCCAGCATCAGTGCCATGGAGTATGCGGGCGGCAACTGGGGCAGCACACCCAGCATGATCGGGTCTGCCAGCAGATCGCCCAGTGCCTCCCGACGCTCCCGCCACCACGCGGGTTCAGAAGCGTCGGCCACCGGGTAATGGCTCAACCCCTGCCCCAGGTAGTCAGCGGGGTCGACCCACTCACCCAACCCGGTGACCCTCTTGCTCAGCAGCGATGGCAGGGGCTGTCCGGTGTCCTTCGTCATCTGCTCGGCGTACATCGTCACGTGTGGCGGCATGCGCAGCGTGGTTTCCAGCACATGACCCGAACCCTCGGGCAGCCGTCCCTTCGGATCCACGGTGCCGTGGATCCACCCGTGCACCCGGGACAGGTCCGTCCGCCAGGGGTCGGGCTCCACCTCCTCATCCCACACCCCGGCCCGATGCGAGATGTCCAGGAACCACTCCCACGGCAACGCGCCCTCACGCGACAGGAACCATCCGGCCAACGCGTCACGGAACATGAAGGCGTCGCCGTCCGGGAGCTTCAAGCCCTTGTACATGCGCAGCGTGACCCCGATCTTCCAGGCCTGCTGCTGCTGTTCCTCGGTCAGGTCGGACGATCCGCGGTATCCGCGCTCGCGCATCACGGCGTCCCACCGAGTACCACGCTGTGTGACGCCGGCCTGCTTCGGCGGCTCCGCCAGCTTCTGGGTCCACCAGAAGTCGACGGATCGATCGAGGGCTTCCATCAGCGTCTCGAAGTTGTCACTTCTCGGCAGGTCCTTCAGGGCAGCGTGGTAGTCGACTCCCTCCAGTGAGTCCTTGCCGAGCAGCTTCTTCGCGAACTCCGGCGTCGTGATGACGCCGGCGCCGGATCCGACCGTGTAGATCCGGATCATCACGTCGAGCATCTTCTGAGCGTGCTGCTTCGGCAGCGGGTCTCTGCTCAGAGCCTCGGCGGCAGCCTGCCCGTACGCGTCCGAGCGCTCCAGGTACTCCACTCGGCGCCACCCGGTGAACAGTGCGGGGAACCTCGGACCGTGCAGGAAGTCGTCCCCACCGGGTGCGGAGACGTTGACCGTGCTCGTCACCGGTTCACCGACCTGGTCGGGCACGGCGGTTGACGTCGCGGGTGTGTCCTGGGCATTCGCCCAGGACGGCGACTGACCGGCAACCGACCAGGTGTCCACGCCGGGGGATTCGACCGTGGCGCGGAGGAACGCGGGGTGAGGGTGGTCGCGGACGACGGGACCGGAGTCGGTGACATCCTCGATGATCCGCAGATACCGCGGCGTGATGACCATGCCGTCCACGGACATCAGCCCCCCGGAGCGAACACCGCTCGACCCCGGACGGGCACGGAAGACGAACTCGTCGTCCACATACTCGTCCGGCAACCCCAGGTAGTGCAGCATCTCGTGCAGGAGCGACAGATCATCATGCTGAAGGTCCCAAGCACGCTGGAACGGCCGCGGAAGCTCACCGTCCTTGCTGTCCGTGACAGCAATAGCCTCCGGACCACCAGAAGCAACGCTGAACTCCACACCCACATGCAGCTGGTCACCCGACCCCGGCAGCCGGAAACCGGTGTTGACATGACTGTCCAGCAACCCCTGCAACCGCTCCCGGAACGCACCCAGCTCCCCCGCCGGCACCTCATGCGACGGCGACACCGGCAGCGCGAGCGTGTAGTCCCGCACCCACCGCCCGTCCTCAGCCTGAACACGCCGCACATCCGCACGGATATACGTCGACTCCCCCTCCGGATCGCGCCTGCCCGCAAACGGATCGAACCGCTCGGTCCGCAACCTCGCCACCGGCGCGTCCACCCGCCGGTGGAACCAGCTCTCCCGCGGAATCACAGAAGTCGACACGTCCGGCGAACCGGGCGTCGTCTCATGGAGCCGCTCCGGATGCGCCGCGCCGACGGCCGCGGTGCCGGACCTGCCCGGCGCTCCCAGACTCGAGGCAGGAGCGACCAGGCTTTGGGTCGGGCTGGTCGTCGCGCGGATCTGCACGCGGAAGTCGTAGCCGTTGTGACGGGCGAAGCGCTTCAGCCGGCGTTTGACGTTCTTGAGAGCGGTGGTGTCCTGGTGCGGCTCATGGGTCAGCACCACGGTCTCGAGGTCGCGCCAGGACAGATCACCGTGGATCTGCGCCTCGTAGTAGGAGTTCAGAGGGAAATACCTCTGGTTGACGAGGTTCCAGATATCGGGGTCATGGGCGAAACCGGTGGCCTCGGCGAACAGCCAGCGAGCCATGACAGCAGGACCGTTGGCGAGCAGCGCGTACACGTTGCTCAGGCCGGTGATGTTGCCGACACCGACGGCGCCGGTGGACATGCTGTCCCCGGGAGTGAATGTGGTGCGGTCCTTGACGCCCTGCTTCCACACCAGGACGTCACTGCCGTACAGCGGTGCGGAGCCCTTGGGCTGCCGGGGGGAGATCAGTCCGGCGTACTTGGGAAGACGACGGGCCTCCGCCCCCGTCGGAGGGATGACGGCGCCGGTGTGACGATGATGTTCGAACGGATACCCCATGGCGGACTCCGCCGCAGCACGCCGCGCGACGTATGCCTGGCTCCCCGGGTTGATCTCCCACGCGTTGCGGATCAGGTGACCGGGGTCGCCGAGCAGGTTGTTGAGGAGGGTCGAACCGGGCTGGCTGAGCTTCATGTTGGTGACCAGCGGCATGTCGAAGACCAGATGGTCGCGCACCGCCGCCAGGGTTTCTTCCTCGTAGCCCTGATACCGCTGCGCCCACTCCCACTCGCCGGCTCCGTACTCGATCTGGCCGAGGAGGAAGCCCCGGTCGCCGCCGTACGAGGACAGACCGCGCCGTTCGGCACTGACGACGGCGAGGACCTGCCCGTTGCTCAGAGCGCGCCAGTCCCGGCCTCTCAACGCATCCGCGACCTCCGGATCCGTGGTGTCCTGCGGGTCGTCGCCATCACGCAGGGACTGGACCAGCAGCCGGTCCGGATCGGCATCCGGCTCACGGCGCTGGGGCCGACGAAAGCGCTCCATCCAGTTCCGCGGCATGCCCGCACCGAGTCCCTCGGCGCGGGCGGCCGGGGCGTTCGGCGCGGTGGAGGAGGCAGCCGGTGTATCGGTGGCGGAGGATCCGGGGGCGAAGGTGACGGAGCCGGGGAAGTCTGCGCGCGAGGGCTGCGCCGGGGCGGTGACGGAGCCGAGCAGCTCACGCTCCGCCGCGGGGCCGGTGGACGACGCCTCGACCACCCGCACCAGGTCGTGGACGGAACCGTCGTCCAGAGTGACCTTGATAGCCCCCGTGACGAACAGCTCGGTCGGCGCGGCGTACCGCACGTGGCTCTCGCCCGGGTCGTGTGCGAACGCGGTGTGGTCGCGCGCCGTCGAATGCTGCACCTCGACGAGGATCCGGGGCGTGCCGGGCGGGACGTCACCGAGCCGGGCGAGAGCCTCGACGGGGGTGAACGCGACCCGGTGGAACCGCGGCACGTTGAGCATGCGCAGTCCCTCTGCCGCTCGGCCGTCCGGTGCGGTGGTCGCGTAGTACATCGTCCGGTCGACCGGCGGCAGTTGTGTGAGCGCCTCCGTCGCGAGCCCCAGGTTGATGGGGAGCTGCATCCGAAGTTTCCCGGCCAGCCGGGGCACCTGGCCGGTCAACGCCTGGTGCGCCGCGTGGGATTCGGCGCTGCCTGGCGGGGACGTGAGCAGCCGCTCGACGTACGGCCGCAGATGCTGACGCAGGAGCAAGGGCAGCCGTGCCGCGTCCCCGCCGTTCGGGTGGTTCACCGCCTCGGCGACCGCCTGGTTCACCAGGGGCAGCAGCCGTGCGGAGCCTTCGGCGAACGGCAGTTCGTCGGCTCCTGACAGCAGGAACGGCAGGCTCTGGTCGTGGCCGAGGAGGTACAGCGCGAGGACGTGGGCCGGGTCCAGCCGGTCCAGCGGCGACCCCTGCGTTCCGGCGCCCCATGCGCGGGCCGCGGTGTGCCGGGTCGCCCACGTGTCCGCGCCGACTTCTGCCTCCTTGCCCAGCGGAATCGGGGGAGGCTGCTCGGAGGCCGACAGCGTCCGCACCGCCCGTATCAGGCCGTCCGGTACCTGCATGCCGTCGGAGTCCGCCATCACGGGAGCCATGCCCTGGGTGTGCAGACGCCAGTGCGGCAGGCGCAGACTCTCCGAAAGCGCGCCCGGGGTCAGTCCCGCGCGCGGTGTGAACGCGGAGTCCGCCAGGCCGTACAGATGAGTCCCGCCGCCCGCCAGGGCCGCGGTGATCAAGGGGGTGCCGGCGCTCATGCGGGACCGGCTCAACTGGAGGAAGAGCGCGCTCAGCGGAATGCGCCGGGTGAGCCCCCAGCCGAACACCGCCCTGACGAAGGAGGGGAAGTGCTGCGGGGGAAGATTCAGGTCGCGGTAGTGCCGGTACATCGGCAGGGTCCCGGGCGTCTCGCCCTGGGGTACGTGTATGCCGCGGCCGACGAGCAGTTGTTGCTGCACGGTCGCATCGGTGCCCGGCTGGCGCGCGTCGCCGGGGTAGCGGGCCGCCGAGGCGGTCCAGACCATGTCGCCCAGTGCGACCAGAGAGAGCTCCGGGTCGCCGGGGTCGATGCCGGCCTCGTACCCGGCTTTGACGGCCGCGCGGACGAACTGCCGCATGATCTCCAGCGACTTCGGGTCGGCGGAGAGCCGCTCGCCGAGGGCGCCTTCGTAGTCCGTGGCGAGCCCCTGCGGACTACTGCCCAGGGTGTAGCGAGAGGCCTGGCCTGCGAGGTACGGCTCGGCCGTCCGCGCCGGCCGGCTCCCCCGCTGGACCTTCGCGACGCCGGGGTCGGGCGATCCCCACCCCACGATGAGATCGGCGAAGAGGTCCCCGCCCCCGCCCGGAAGCCCGAGTACGACGTTCCCCGCGTAGAAGTCCCGCTCCGGCGGATGCTCGTCGGACATCTCCCACGCCACCGGCGACAACCCCGGACGTGGCGCGTTGCTGGAGCAGCTCCACTGGAGGAAGGGCTTGCCGTCGGCCACGCCCGCTTCCTTCAGCCGCCGGGCAGACTCCGCACCGCTCTGGCGGCCGCTCAGGGACTTCTCCCCGTAGCGCCCCACCACGCTGACGAGATCGCGCGTGCCGTGCATGACGCCGACGGCGAACCCGGGCCCACCGCCCGTTCCCGCTGGAAGGGGCCAACTCATCCCGGGCGCGGTGCCGTTGATGCGCTGCTGGGTCACCTCCGACAGGCGTTTCAGCGCCGAGCCGGCTATGGAGAAGTCGCGCGCGGTCAGGCTGGAGAATCCGAACCATGCCCCCTGGGGGGTGTACAGGTCCCGTGTCAGGACCTCGTTGTCCCAGGGGATCGGCGAGGTCTCCCGCTGCTTCTCGTCGACGAGGAGATGCGCGTACCACAGACCGGTCCGCTCGTCCTTCGCGCGGCCGGAGCCGAGGACCCGCATGGTCATCTCATGGGGTGAGATCACCTGACGGTCCGACGGATCCAAGGCGAACACCGAGGTCTCGCGGGCCGACCGGGGCCGTGCGACCTCGACCAGCACCGGGTGCGAACCCGCGTACTGCGCCTGGGGCGTCAGGCGCGACAGCTGATTCATCGCGACCGCGCGGTCCGTTGTCCCGAGGCGGAATGCGGCGATCTTGAACTCATGGCCCTCGGCCGGGAACGGCGTCGCCTCTTCGAACAACCGTCCGGGGGCCATCATGGCGTACAGCACCGGTCGGCCGTCCGCGGGCTTCGCCGGCAGGATGTCGAGGGCCTCCTCGGCCATCGCCAGGTGCCCGCGGATCTCGGCCAGCAGGTGGCCGTCCGCGGTGTCGGCGAACGCGTCCACCGCACCGTGCAGTTCGGCCGCGGGAGCGGAGCTGTCGAGAGCAGCCTTGATGCCGGGGTCGCGCAACAGCAGCAACGGCCAGGCGAATCTGTCGCGCGGATCCGCCTGCCGGCCGGTGCGGCGGATCTGTTCACGCAGCCGGTGCAGCGCGCCCGGGTCGTCAGCACGCGGTTCCGGATGGAAGAAGAGGGCGTCAGGGCCGGAGGCCATCGTCAGCGCCATGGAGTGACCGGGCGACAGATTCCGGAGCCCCTCCCAGGCGGCCGGGTCACGCAGGAGCTCACGCAGGGCTTCCCGGCGCTGGGCCCACAACCGGGTGGTGGGAGCGTCGGTCGCCGGGTGATGGCTCAGTCCTCTGCCCAGGACGACGAGAGGATCTGCCCAATCGCCCAGGCCGGTGAGCGCCCCGCTCATCAACGGCAGTGTCTGCTGGGCGTACAGCGCCACGTGCGGCGGCCTGCTCAACGCGTCGGACAGTTGCTGGTTGTCGGGGGTGTCGGTCAGCACTCCACGTGGATCGACAGTGCCGTCGATCCATCCGTGCACCCGGGACAGGTCCGTCAGCCAGGGCTCGGGTTCCACCTGCACATCCCGGACACCGGCCCGGTGGGAGGTGTCGAGGAACCATTCCCACGGCAGGGCACCGGGACGCGACAGGTACCAGCCGGCGAGCGCACCGCGGTAGAAGAACACGTCGCCGTTCGGGACCGAGAGGTGCTGGTAGAGACGCAGCATGGACTCGATCTGCCGGGCCTGATGTCGCTGACCATCCGTCAGGTCGGCGGATCCCCGGTATCCGCGGCCGCGCATCTCCGCATCCCACGCGTCACCGCGTGGCAGGATGCCGGTCGGCTCCGGTAGGCCCACCTGCCCCGAGTAGAACGGCGTGACTCGTTCGAGGGCTTCCATCAGCACGGGGCCCGTGTCCCGCGGATCACCGTCGAGCAGGGCCTTCACAAGCGCTTTGGGTGCGAGTCCCGCAGGGGCGGGCCTGCCCAGCAGCAGGCTCGCGAAGGGTTCCGGAACAGCGCCGGTCTCCGTCGCGAGATGCGTGGCCATCCGTTCGATCGCCCTGCGGACATGGAACCGGGTCCTCGGGTCGCTGGCCAGGGCCTTGGCGACCGCCCGTCCGTACTCGCCCGACTGGTGCAGGTACTGCGGTCGCACCGGTCCGGTGAAGAGTCCGGGGAACCTCGGCGTGTGCACGGCGGGGAACGTCGGCGTCGCGCCGCTTCCGAGCGGCACGTACTGCGCGTCGGGCGCCGACCCGGCGTCTGCCGTCTGTGCGGCGGGCACATCCGTCGGGGACGTCGTGTGCGGGGAAACCATCTGCGGACCGCTGTCACCCCCTGTCGGCGGGGCGAACGTGAGGTACTGCGCACCGGGCGGGAAGTGCTCCTCGGTGGACGGGAGGTGCTCCTCAGTGGGTGGGGAAAGCGGGGTCGCGGCCGACTGGGCAGTGGGAACCGCGACGGAGGATCCCGAGGGGGCGGAGGTGCCGGGATCGGTGTCGGAGGCGGTGTCTGCGCCGGGCGACTGGTCGGCGGCGGTCCCGCCCGCGGTGTGCGCACTTCCGCCGGGGATGCCGGCCAGGTCGGGCGGCGGGGCTGAGCTGTTGGCGGCCTCGACCTCTTCCCGCGCTTGCTCCGAAGCAGCCGACGGCCGCTCGACGGCCCGTACCATGGTGTATACGGTGCCGTCGGTCGTGGACACCTCCGCGACGAGCCTGGGTACGACGTTGAACTCGGTCGCCTGGGCATACCCGACGTGGCTCACACGGGGATCCTGTGCCAGCGCGGTGTAGTCGCGAGCCGACGAATGCTCCACCTCGACGATGGTCAGGGGGGTGCCGAGCGGGACGTGCCCGACCTGGGCGAGGGCCTCCTCGATGGAATACGCGACGCGCTGGAACCGGGGCACGCTGAGCGTGCTCGGGCGCGCCGCCGGATCGGAGGTCACGTCCGTGCTCGGGCGCGCCGCCGGATCGGTGGTCACGTAGTACACCGTCCGGTCGACCGGCGGCAGTTGCGCCAGGCCCTCCGCCGCCGTCCCCAGGTGGGCGGGGATCTGAGCGTGGAGCGTACCGGCCAGCCGTGGAGCCAGGCCGAGCAGCTGCTGCCGCAGCGCGTCGAATCGGGGGCTGTCGGGTGCGCGGTTCGCCGCCGCCTGCTCGGCCCACTCCAGCTGGTCTCGCAGCAGCGGCGGCAGCTGGAGGCCGCCACCGGCGCGGGCGAGGTCCATCGCACGGTCGATCGCGTTGCGCACCAGCGGCGTCAGCAGTTGGGTGCCCTGGACGAAGGAGAGTTCGTCGGCTCCCGACAGAAGGAACGGACGGCTTTCCTTATGGCTGAGCAGGTACAGCCCGATGACCTGGGCCGGATCCAGCCGGTCGAGCGGCGAGCCATGGGCTCCGGCGCTCCATTCGCGCGCCGCGGCGTGCCTGGCCGCCCAGCTTCCCGCGCCCACCTCCGACTCGTGGCCGGGCGGAACCTGCGGAAGGTTCTCGGCGCCCGACAGTGTCCGTACGGCCCGGATCAGGCCGTCCGGTACCTGGATGCCGTCGTGGTTGCCGGCGAGGGACGCCGTGCCCTGGGCGGAGGTCTGCCATTCCGGCAGTCGGCCGGCGAGGTCGGCTGCTTCCCGGTCGGCGCGCTGCCCGGGTGTCTCGCCGTCCACGCGGACCTGACGGGTCGCGTAGCGCCATTCCCGGACGGCTGTCATGAGCCGGGTGACCGCGTGCCAGCGGCTGCTCTCCGGCGTCTTGCCCGCCTGCCACGCCCACACCGCCTTCAGCACCCGGTCCAGGTTCTCGGCAGCGGGGTCACGGCGCAGTTGCCGCACCGCGTCGTCAATGGCCCGCAGCGCGTCGGAGCGCCGCTTCCCGAACACGGCCGAGTTCCGCTCCCAGTCCCGGATCACGTCCGCTGTACCCGGCGGCAGGCCTGTGGGCATCGGGGCGTGGGGCTGCGGCCGCACCTCCTGATCGGCCCGGTCCCACAGCGCCCGGAAGCCCGCCCAGGTCTCGTTCTCGGCCACCGTCTCGACGATCGGGTTGGCTCGGCTCCCCTTCCACTGCGGCGGGCCGTAGAGCCGCTCCAGCAGGGGCAGCATGGTGGGCTCGTGCTGCCGTACCCAGTCCGCGCCGTTGTTCTTGGGTACCCCGGTTTCGGGGCTGATTCCGGTGTTCGTGCCCAAGTAGGCGTTGGTGAGTTGGGCGAAGTACTCGAACTCGTTGGTGGAGGAGTAGTTGGGATCGGGACGGATGCCTGACGGGTCGTGCAGTGGACCGTCCGGCCAGTGCGCGGCCTCGCCTTCCCTCACCTTGGCCTGGTAGGCACTCGCGATGAGCGCGCGATCGGACTCGCTCACGCCACGCGTGTGGATGGCATGGGCGAACTCGTGGGTGGCGTTGGAGTAGCCGTCCGGGTGGTATCCGTACGTGACCCCGGTGAACCCGCCCAGCAGGTTCTCCTCGTTGACGGCGGTGGAGCCCCCGGACTCGACGCCGCGCATGGTGTAGTAGTCCCGTCCGTCCTCCGCGCGGACGCCCCGCAGACCGGCGAACGGCCCGACCGCCGTCAACGAGACGTCCCGGGGGATCACGGTCACTCGGGAGCCCCCGGTCAGCAGGCGCGCGGCAACCTCGGGGTCGGCCAGCATGGGGGCGATCCAGCGCTGCAGCTCCAGCCGAGCCGAGATCGGCTGCTCGACCTCCTCGGGCACCCGTATCAGGAGTTGTGCGGCCGTGTCGGCGAAGTCCGCGGGCGACAGGTGGTTGCGCAGGCTGGTGATCAGCCCCTTGTCGGAGGCCAGCGCCTCCAGTTGGTCGGGCGGCAGCAGCGTCAGTTCCCGGGCCCGCTCCTCGGCCGGCATCCCTGGCAGCCGGACGGCCGTGACAAGCCGGGCGACGGCAGGCCAGCGGCTGCTCGCCGGCGTCTTGCCCGCCTGCCACGTGTTGGCCGCCGCCAGCAGGCGGTTCACGTTCTCGGCACTGGGGTCGTGGTGAAGTCGCAGCGCCGCGTCGTCGACGGCCTGCAGCGCGCTGGAGCGCCGCTTCCCGAAAACGGCCGAGATCTTCTTCCAGTCCCGGACCACGTCCGCTGCCCCCGGCACCGGGCGGACCTGGACCGGAGCACGCGGCGCGTCGAGCACGACGGGGTTGCCGACATCGGCGGGCAGGCCCGTCTGCACACCCGCGTCGGCACCCTCCGGCTGCACGTGACCGGACTGGACGGACGCCGCACCGGCCTCTGCCGCGTTGCCGACATCGGTGGACAGCCCCGTCTGCACACCCGCGTCGGCACCCTCCGGCTGCACGTCATCGGACTGGACGGACGCCGCACCAGCCCCCGCGGTGTCGGCCGGTTCGGTCCGGAAGTGTTCTGGCCCGCCGGGATCGACCCTCGTCCCGTGGAACGTGTGGTCGCGGAGGGATTCGTGGTTCGCCCAGGACGACGGAAGGGGCTCCGGCGCCCACAGGTCCTGGTAGGCGTCGATGAAGTCGTGGCGGAAGTCGTCGGCGATCTCGTCGATCTCATCGACGGTGACGTCGTGACGGCCGCCCGCACCGAGGGAGTCGAAGGAGTCGGCCGCACCCTTCAGCGCCGGGGCGACACCCGACTCGAAGGCGAAGTGTGCCGGGAGCAGGCTCGCCTGGTGGGCCCGGCGAGCGTCCCACTCCCACATCCGGCTCATGAGTTCGGCCGGGGTGTCGGCATGCGCGCCGAAGACCCTCTCGAAGTCGGAGAGAGCCCGTTCGTTCCAGCCGGACCTGATCCGCTCCACATCCTGGCCGGACAGCCGAACGGCGGGATTGGCCTCCTTCCACGCGGCGAGCTTCTGCTGGAAGATCTCGTTCGCCGTGTCCAAGGCGCCCTCACGTGCGTACTGACGCAGGAGCCAGAGGTTGATCCGGTCGCCCCCGGTCACCTCCTCGTGGATCTGCTCCCAGTCCCGCAACCGGGTGCTCAGCGGCTTCGTGCCCTCGACAACCTCACCGAACCGTGCGTTGACCGCGTAGGCGACCCCGGCCGCCACCGTGCGCGCCCACTCGGGGCGCACCTCGCCGTCGGGGATGGCGAACCTGCTCCGGAACGCCTCGCTCGTCGGCGGCTGAGCCTCCCACGACTTCACGATGCCTTCGGCGTCCTTGACAGCGGTGTCCACCGCCTTCTCGCGGGCAGCCTGAGCCGCCAGCTTCGCCGGCAGTGTCCCGACCACCGCGTCGAACCGCGGACTCCACCGGGTCAGCAGGTCCGCGGGTCCGTCGGACGTGCGCTCGGAGGAGTCCGCTGCCCCGGAGAGGTCCTCGTACGCGTCGTCCAGCTCCTTGTACGCCTGGCTCCGCACCACGCCGAGCCCGCGCTCGGACACCCTTGCGCCCAGTGCCCCGAAGGCCTGGAGCAGCGCCCGGCCGTCGTCGTCCAGGCTCCTGTGGAAGGCCCCCGCCAGCCAGTCGAAGTCCTGCTCCAGACGCTGCCGCTGGAACGCGTAGACGACACGCTGGTCGAACCGGGCCGGCAGTGCGCCGGCCATCTCCCCCAGTCGGCCCTCGAGCTCGTCCCCCCTCGTCGTCAGCTCGCCGGGGTCGGTGACGTCGGCCGGGAAGGCGGCGTCGATCGCCTCACCCAGCCCTTGGAAGAAGCGGGCCCCTTCGTGAGCCCGGACATCCTGAGCGAGCTCCGGGGTCATCTCGAAGGGGACCGCGGTCTTGTGCGCCGTGACCGTCCCATGCAACCAGGCCTTGAAGGCGTCGTCGAACGCCTCACGTCCGCCGGCAAGCGCGTACCGGCGCTCGGTCGCGGCCTCGGAGGAGTTCTGTGTGCCGGTGCCCGTCGCGGTGCCGGTCCCTGTGTCGGTGCCCGTGCCGGTCCCGGAGCCGGAGCCGGTCACACGCTCGTCGTCCGCCGCGCCCTGCGCGCCGGTTCCGGCAGCCCCGTCGCTCCGGCCCTGAGTGCCTCCCACGGTTCCCGCGTTCGAGGCCTGGGTGTCCTGTTGCCCGGCCTGCCCGGCCTGCCCGGCCTGCCCGGCCTGCCCGTCTGCCAGGCGCTGGTCGTACTGGGCGCGGAGTTGCTCCTGCCGCTGTGTCCACAGCGGGACCCGCCAGTCGTTCGGTGCGACGTGGGAGGGCGCCGGTACGAGGGTCTGAGCCGCGGCGGCCTCACGCGTCTGAACGTAGTTCTGCTGAGCCTCCTCGATCCGCTGCTCGGCCCAGTCGGCCGCGTCGTACGACGACAGCGTGACCGCCTGGTCCGGCCGGTCGGCGAGCAGGTCGCGGAAGTCCTGACGCATCGCGTGCCGGGAGTGCGCGACCTGGGCGAGTCCGGCCGTGCGCCGGTTGAACTCGTTGCGGACGTTCTCCCAGGCGCCGGGACCCTGGTCGTTCAGCCGACGCAGCAGCGGAGCGGCGATGGCCGCGCGCTCCTTCTCGTACCAGGCGGCCGTGCGACGGTCCCACCTGGAGTCGGGCGGCCTGCTCGACCGGACGTGCTCCTGGAACACGCGCTCGAGGCCGGACGCCTGAGGAGCCTGGGCCTGGAGCCGCTGCACCGCCGTACGCAGGTGTTCGTCCAGACGCTCCGTCTCGGCCACCGCGTCCTCGGACCGGGCGGCCTCGGACAGGTCGGTGGCGTACTGCTCGCGCAGCCGGGCGAGTTGTTTCTCGTACCACGCCCGTGTGTCACTGTTGAAGGTGGGCGCGATCCAGCTTTCCTTTGCCGCTTCGCGCACGGCCGAGTCGAGCACCGCGCCCGCCCGGGCCCATGTGTCGTGCGTCTGGATGTACTGGTGCCGGAACCTGTCGGCCACGGCTGAGAGGTTCTCGTCCGACAGCGCCGCACCGTTCTCCGTCTCGCCCGTCGCCGCGTGGTGGAAGTCGTCCACCAGCCGTGCGTACCGCGGAGAGTGACGGAACTCCCAGTGCCAGGGAGAAGGCCGCGAGGAGGCAACCTGCTGCTCGAACAGTTGACGCGTGGCCGCGCGGGCGGCCACATCGTCGTCGATCTGCCGCAGTCTCGCGGTGAGTTGAGCGTCGAGCGGGGCATGACCGGAGTCCTGGGCCGTGCCCCGGGCATCGGCGTACCACTCCCGGACCTGTGCGACCCGCGCGGACGCGTCGTAGTCCCGCAGCCGCGGGAGCGTCTTCAGCTGTTCTTCGAAGCGGTGGTACGACGCCTCGCGGGCCGCGGCGGCGTCCCGCGTCCGGTCCAGCTGTGCGATGGCCTCCGTCGCTGCCTGGTCCCGCGGTCGGGGGCGTGCCGGCGCCGTCTGCGACGAACCGCCCGCCGCCTGCTGGGATTCGCCCTGCCGGTCTTCCCGCGCCGGGAGTTGGGCCATGACTTGATGCTGTTCCGCCTGACCGTGCGCCTCCTGGGCGGGCGGACGGAACGGGTCGCGGCTGACCTCGAGCCCGGAGGTGTGCATCGTCCAGGACGGCCGGTTCCGCCACTCGGTGTGGGCGTTCTCCTCGGCCAGGGCCGCGTCCCGCAGCGACTCCCAGCGCTCGCGCGTCCGCTGCGCCAGCTGCTCGCGGAAAGCCTGTACGTCGTCGGGGTGCTGCTCCCTGGCCTGGTCCCATTCCCGGGAGAACTCGTGCCGGAGAGCGGCCTCGCCCTGTTCGTAGGAGGTGCGGGCGCTCGGTGAGCTCAGAGTGTGCGGGTCCAGCCCGGCCGAGGCCGAGATCTCGTCAAGAGTCCATGACTTGCCCAACATCTCCTGGAAGGTCGCTGCCATCTGCCGCCGGGACACCGAGGCCTCGTCGGTGCCCGCCGCCCGCATCCGCTCGGCGTAGGGCGACCGATGCTCGAACAGCTCCCATTTGGAGGCCAGTTCCTTGCCGAACCCGTCGCCCTCCTTCTTCTCCGCGTTCAGCCAGGCGTCGACGTCGCGCTGCCGCGGTCCGTAGATGTCGTGGTAGCTCGTGGCCCAGTCGTCGCGGAAGTCCGACCTCACCTTGTCGAACGTCTCGTCGCTGACCTGCACCCGCCTCACGGCACGGCCGCCGAAGAGGTCGCTGGTCGTGGCGGTCATGTCGTGGAACCGGCCGGCGCCCTCCCGGAGCGCCTCCTGAGCCCCGGCCTCGAATGCCACGCGGTGCGGTACGGAGCGCTGCACCGGCTCGTACACGGACTCATGGAATCTCTGTTCGCGCGCGGACAGTTCCTCGGGGGACCATGTCCGGCTCTCGGGCCAGCCGACCGCCTCGCGGTAGCCGCTGGTGAGTTCCTTCCGTACGTCGTCCCGCACACGGGGCTCCTCGCCCCGGCCCATCATCTCGTCCATCCAGGCGTCCGCCCGGCGCAGTGCCGCCCCCAGTCCGGCGTGGTACTCGAACCGTGCCGCGAGCTGGTGCCGCAGGGCGTCGTGCGCCTCGTGCAGGGCGCGGATGTAGGCGGCCTGTTCCTCGGCCGACGGGCGGTGGCCGCCCGTCCCCGTCCCCGCCTGCTCCGCGGCTCGCTCCCGGACGTCCTCGTGGTACTGGCGGGCCACCTCGGCGGAGTCCACGGCGTCGAAGTCCTCGGCGGCGTGGGCCGACTGCTGCCGCCAGCCGGATCTCCCCGAGTCGACGATCAGTCGGGCGTCCGCGAGCAGGTCGTCCTCGGCGACCTTGGCCTCCAGTCGCGCACGCCAGCGGGCGGCCAGCTCGTGCACCGCGGGCTCGATCCGGTGGCGGTGCGCCGTCCACTCGTCGTGCGGCAGCCCGCGGATCTCGCGGCCGTCGGGCAGGCGACGCGTGGTCTCCTCGAAGTCGGTGGTGAAATCCTCCCGCAACGCCTTCTGCTGGTCTTCCGTCGCCTGCGAGTCCCGCCCGGCCCGCCGGAAGGTGTCGGCAGCCGCGGTGTCGAGTTCCACCCTCGTGCGCAGGCTGTCGTTCAGCTCCTGGATACGCCGCTCGGCCACCCGGTGCATTTCGTCCCAGTCGATGGGATGGATCCGGGTGGCGCCCTCGTCCTCACCCCTGGCGGCGTCACGCACTGCCTTGGCGGCGGCGCGGGCTATCTTGGCGGCGGCGCGCTCTGCCTTCGCGGCGGCGCGCGCTGCCTTGGCGGCCCTCTCTGCCTTGTTGAGGGCGCCGCCCTCACCCTTGTCTGCGGTGCGCCGTGCCTCGGCGGCGGCGGCGCGCACTGCCTTGCGGGCGGCACGCGCTCCTCTGCGGGCGGCAAGCTCCGCGTCGGCGGCGCGTTCTGCCCTGCGTGCGGCGCGCTCTGCCTTGGCGGCGCGCTCTGCTTCGGCGGCTTCGTGCTGTGCCTTGGCGGCGGCCTCGCGCGCCTGTGCGGCGGCCGCTTCCACCTGTCGCCCGGCCGCGTCGACGAACCGGGCCCGGCTCCGTGCCTCGTCGCCGGCGGACAAGTCGGTGGGGCGGTGCTCGGAGTTGTCGTAGAACTCCTCGGCAGCCGTCCGCGCGGAGTCGGTCGCGGCCGACACCTCGAAGTCGTCCGGGAGTGCCTCGGAGAGGTTCCTGAAGTTCCTGTCGAATTCCTGCCTGGAGATGGCGCCGCTGCGGAACTTCTCCAGTTCGGCCTGCCAGGCGTCGTCGAAGTTCTTCCGGACACGCTCATGCCAGTCCGGCCAGCCCTGCTCCGCGCGGGCATGCTGCCTGAGCATCCGGTCGGCCAGTTGCTCGGGGGACTGGTGCTCGTGGAGGCCCTCGATATCGGAGAGGCTGTCGATCAGCGGCTGCCGGTCCGGAGCTCCCTGGCCCTCTTGCGGCTTCGGATCCTTCGCGAGACGGGCGTTGCCGGAATCCCGATCCGCCGCCGGCTCGTCGTCCGGCAGGCCGGCGCGCTGCGCCCGCTCGTAGGCGTGGGCCACGGAGTCGACGAACTCCCCCGGCACACCGAGCCTGCGGGCCCACTCCGCCGGGTGGTTCCCGGGCCGGGGTGCGGGAACGCCGTGCATGTTCTGCTTCAGATGGCCGCCGTGGGCGGCCCGCACCGCCTCATCCGCCTTCTGCTGCTGCCAGAACTTCTCTTCTTCGTGGCCGAACCGGTCTTCGTACGAGCGGACGATCCGGTCCTGGGCGCCGGTCCACTCGCGGGCGCGCGCCTCGTCCGCCGCGTGGAAGACGTAGGACGGGGTGGGTGGCTCCGCGGGGGACGGCAACTCGACGTCCGAGTGCAGCGGTTGGGGTGCTTCCGTGTGGTCGTGCGGCCGAGCGACATGCTGGGGATGCTCCGTGCCGGTCCGCGGAGCCGGCGTCGCGGACGGCAGGGACCGGTGGTCGGTCGCGGTCGACGGTCCCGACGCCTGCTGGGCGTGCGACGTACTGCCTTCGGTGGGACGCTGGTCGGCATCCGACACGCCGTTGCTGCCGTGCGGAGACTGCGGCCGTACGTGCGGCCCGTCGTTCGGCGGCGTGGGTCCCCCGCTCTCGACAGGCGGTCGCGGCTGTGTCCGGTCCCCGCCGGCGGGAACCGCGCCCTCCGCTCCGGACCGCGCAGCGCCCGTGATTCCCGTCTCGGCGGGAGACTGCCGAGTGGATCCGGTGGCGGTCCGGCCCGCGCCCACGCCCGATGCGGGCGTCTGCGGCTGCTGCTCAGCGTGCGGCTCCGGATCTCGTGGCAGGAGCGGCCTCTGCGTCGGCGTGGATGCCGGTTCGGCGTGCGAAGGCCCTGGGCGGCCGCCCGCGACGGCCGTACCTTCCTGCGCGTGCTCGGCGGGCGCGGCGGGCCCCGGCACACCGCTCGGCTCCTCCACGACAGGCACCCTCTTGGGCGGCGCCTGGGACGGCAGAGCCGAGGGCGACGCCGACTGTGACGGCTCAGCCGACGACGCACCTCCCGGCCTGCCCGGCTGAGGAGCGTCCACCCCACCGCCTTTGGACGGCTGTGCGGCGTGCTGACCCCACTGAGGCGACTGGCTGCGGGTGCTCTGCGAACCGCTGCCCTCCACCGGGGGCGGACCGGAACGTTGGGCGTCACCGCCCATCCGCGGCCCCGGGCCGCCCTGCTGCGAAACCGGCTCGGCCGACCGCTGGACCGCCTCGGCCGACGGCGGGACGGCGCCTGGCTGCCTGGCCGACCCGGAGGAGGTCCCGGACGTGTCGTTGCCGGAACGCCCGGCATGGCCGAGGCCCTCCGCCGGGTGCGACGGCGGGGCCTGTCCCAGGGCGACCGAGTGCTGGCCCTGCTGCCCCTGCTGCACAGCAGGAGTCGACCGGCCGCCCGTGACGTCGTCGGAAGGCGGGACGACGGGCTCCGGCGGAGGCAAAGCCACGGCGTGTTCCGATGTGACATGGCCGGCGTCGAAGCCCGGCAGACCACCGTCGCCTGCGAAGGGCTTGGGAGCGGCCTCGCCGCTGCCGCCGACGATGTTCGGCTCCGACGGCCTGGTCAGCGACAGCCTCGGCGCGGACTGCCCTGAGCCAAGGCCCGGCTGGCGGTCCGTCGCGCCACCGGGTTCGGCGAACCCGCGACCGGTCTGCTCTTGCGGCTCCTCGATGTGCCGGACCGTGCTGCTGTCGTCCTCTACCGAGAACGTCGACGCGCGATCGCTGTCGTGCCCCCCGTCGCGCCGACCACCACTCGATGTGCCCGACGTGACGGAACGCTCCCCGTCAGAACTCAGGGAACCGCCGTCCCAGTCGTGAAGCAAAGGAACATGGCCCTCCTCGCCATCGTCCTCCAACAGCGAACGATGCAAGGACCGATCGTCACCCTCCTCCCCCCACGGCTCGGGGCCATCGCCTTCACGGGTGATACCACGGTATCCGTCGCCCGTCGGCGCGCCTCCCTCCCCAGAGCCCCCGCCCTTCTCTCCCGGGCCCGGCACGTCCAGGCGCGGCGCGTCCGGGAACGGCTCCAGATCCCCCGCCGCAGGGCCGCCCTTGCCGCCGCGCAACGCCGGGATGTGCCCGATCGCACCGCCCACCGCCCCCGCGAGGGCGCCCAGTCCCGGGCTGCCGTCGACATTGAACGCCGAGTCGACAGCTTCCGTGCTGGCCGCGCCACCCGCTGCGCCGGTCAGCACCTTCCCGACGAACGAGGAGATGAACTTCGGTGCGATCGCACCCCCGATCCCGAACAGGGCGCCATTGATCACGCCGCTGATGGCGCCCCCGCCCACGGCCATACCCGTGAGGTGCCAGTCCCAGGAATGCCGGTGCTTCCCCAGGAAGTGCATCTGGATGAACTGGGCCGTCGCATCCGTGGCCAGTCCGAGCCCGGCACTGATCGCCACGAACGCCAGCAACCGGCGCAGGATCATCATCACCGCGGCACGCCCCGCCGCGACGACCGCCGCCACCGCCTCCGGCGCCCAGAACGCCAGGAACGCAATCTGGGCAGCCATCGTCGCGAACGTCATCAACAGCATGAGCTTGGCGTACTGCACCTGCAGCGCCATCTTGTCGCACTGCTCGGCGAGTTGATCGGCGTGCTGCGCCAGCTGCTCCAGTGCCGCCCGGGAATCCGTCAGGTTCTTCAGGAATTTATCGGCCGCGGCCCCGGAAAGCCCCGCCTTCACATCCGCGACCACCGGCGCCATGTCGGCCGCGATCGCACGCACCTGTTTCGCGTAGTCCTGATGCGCCTTCTGCAGCGCCCACAGCTTGTCCTCGTCGGCCTTCGGCCAAGAGCCGCCTGCCAGGGCCGCCACCCATTGCAGCCCGGAGGGCAACATGATGCTCATGCGCGGCGACCCCCAGTCGACGTGTCAGACGGCCGGGGCGTTCGGCGCACCCGGATCAAAGCCGGAATCAGTTCTGTGGACCATGTGGCCCGGACGTGCGGTCGCGGGCGGCCGGTGCCCGGCCCAGGGGTTCACCGGCCGCCTCCGGTGTTGTCCCGCGCGCGAGCGTCTCGGGGACTGCGCGCGGGCCCGGAGGACCATGTGAACAGGCAGACCGTCGGGCCTCCAACCTCCGGCGGTGGTTCGTGGACCCGTGTACAGCGGGGTCTGCACTCCCGGCCAACTCCTCCTGTGGTCGGGGCCGCCGCTCGCGATCCGCACGTCAGAGGAGTCAGGACGCGGTATCGGCGTCGACGGGGTGCGGCAGGATGTCGTCCAGGTCGCCGTCCCAGGCGCTCTCGCCGTCCGTTCCCGCGGCTGCCAGCGCCTCACGCAGGAACTGTGGCTCCACCGCCATGCTCACCGGACCCGAGGCGTTCAGGTAGATCAGGTGGCCCTCGGGAAGCATGTCCAGCAGTTCGGGGGCCTTCATGGGCCTGAACGACAGCCGTCCCGCCGTCTGCAGGTGGTCCGGTGAGGTGAACACCGGTACCACCGGGGTCTCGTCATCCGGCGCGACAGCGGACAGCAGGCCGCCGCCGGGGGCGACGAACACAGCGAACTCGGCGGTGACCAGAGCCCTTGTCACGGCCTCCGGCGGGCCGTAGCCCGTCGCCGCCAGCTGGACCGCGCCGTCCACCGGGTCTGTCGGATCGGGCCACTCCAGTGCCGTGGGGGACGGACGGTACTCCTCGTTGTCCTGCCACTCCACGATCTCGCCGTCCTGGTCCGAACGCCACTGTCCGACCACGGCCCAACTGGGCGGTTCACCCGCCCCGGACCAGGTCGGATCGATCATTCCGAACCAGTGGTCGGGGGCGAGCCGGGCCGCCTCACGGATGTGGTCCGGTACGGCGGGCACGGCCTCCGCGTCATCCGGATCCTGCTCCGGCTGTTCCGTCGGCGCCGTGGGCTCCCCGGCGTCCGGCCGCACACGCGCCTGCTCATCCATCGCCTCCGGCACCGGTGTCGCCGGTGCCTTTGGTGTCTCCGGTGCCGTCGGTGCCGCCGGGTCCGGCTGCTGCGACGAACTGCTTTCGCCCGACGTGCCGTTCATTTCCTTCTCCACTGTCCGCTCGTCCGGATGTGCTCATGTGACCTGCCGCACAGGGCAGTTGCGCCGTGCCGTGCGGCGCAAGGTGATCGTGCACGTGGCACGCGTCGCGAGGGGGTGCAGACGTCCCGTGGCGAACGGCGTTCCACCAAGCCCGGCTACTCGTTCGGGGCGGGCGGCGGATCCTGCCCGGTCCCCGGGTCCACGGACAACCGCAGCCGCCGTCCCTGCGCCCCGGCCTGGTCCCCGATGTCCTCGAAGGCCTTCACCATCTTGCCGACGCTGTCCGCCGCAATACTGAACCCGGCGCCGGCGTCATGTGCGGCGTCGATCAGATCGGCGTGCGGCTTCTCGTACTTTCCGTAGAATTCCTTCCCTGCCTTGTCGTCACCCCACGGCTCTCCGTAGGACTGGCAGATCAGGTCAAGACCCGTGCCGACCGACTTCAACCGGCTGGCGAGGTCATTGAATTTGGCGATCGCCGGCTTCAGTTTGTCCGTGTCGACGTTGACCGTCTCGTTCGACGACTGGTGCTGATCAGTCACGGCTCGGGCCCCCCTCCATGCCGTGGCCATGGTCGATGTAGGCCCGTATCACGTCGGGCAGGTCCAGTTCCTCGGGCAGGAACGAACGCGGATCGACGCGACCCTGCAGCAGATCGGCCGGCGACATGCCACCGAACATCCCGCCCAGCGCCGCCTCGGACACTTTCGACAGAGCCTCGGCGCGCGCCTTCTCAACGGTGGCCAAGATCACCCTCGCAAGATCCTTCGGTGTCATCGTGCGGTAGGCGGGGGTGGGGAAGTCCAGCGCCTTCACCTGGCCCTGGGCCCCGACGGTGACCTTGACCACCCTGCGCGGCGCCGTTGCCGTCGCCTCGATCTCGTTGATCTGGATCCGGGTGTCGGCAGCCTGCTCACGCGCCTGACGGTACTGGGCCAGCAACTCCTCGACCTGTTCGTCGTAAGGGGACGACATCCCGGTTCTCCCAACGCCGTACTCGATCGCTCGTCAGATGCCCCGAGTCAACCCCGGCCGCCGCGCGCCGCCAACCGGGCGCGACGGGGAATGGCCTTGAGTACATCCGTATCTGCCTTCGAGGTCAGCGGGCACGGCGACCGTGCCGCGCCTCATCCCCAGACCTCCTCCCCCTGGCGCAGCAGGTCGGCGATGCTGCTCTTGCCCTCCTCCTCGCCCTCCTTGGCCTTCTTCCGCACGCCGGCCGGGACCGGCTGGGGCTCCGGCTCGGGCTGCTCCTCCTCCGGTTCGGCAGACGAGCAGCTCAGCTCGACCGGAGCCGATCCCGACGCCTTGGGCCGCCAAGCGGCTCGGGCGGGTTCGGTGAACTGCTCGGCGGCGGTGCCACCCCGGGCCAGCGTGTACGCACCGGCGGCGACCGCGGTCGCCGCGGCGGCCTCCTGAATGTCGGCATCGGTCGCGGCAGGCTCGCCGGCGGTCGCGGCACCCTCCTGGGGGTCGAGCAGCGGCAGGAGCGAACCGTCCGTCAAGTCCCAGGCGGCGGTGTCGTCCTCGGCCGAGATCCCCGGAGTGGACGCTTCGTGGACCGCCGCGGGCCCCTCGGCCAAGGCTCCGGAACCGTTCTCCGAGCCCTGGTGGTGGTGCGGTGCGTCTACCTCGTGGACCGGCTGGTGGCCCGGCGCGGCCTCGCCGCCCGACCGGTGGTCCGGCGTGGCTTCACCGCCCGACGGGTGGTCCGTGGCCTCCCCGTCGCTCAGCCGGTGCTCCGGCTCCACCGCCGGGGTCGGCCCGTGGGCCTCCTCCCGTGTCCCGGCCTGCCCGTGAGACTCGGCCGGGACGCGCGGCCGGGCCGTCTCCTCGCCCGTGGGCTCCCCTCCGTACGCGGCGACCGCCGCCGTACCGGCGACTCCCCACTCGGGCTCGCCCCACACCGCCCCTGCGGCCTCCTCGGAGGCGCGGGTGTGGGTGTCCCCCGAGCCGGTGTGGCTCCCCGCGAGGCCCCCGGCTCCGGCCGAGGCAGCGAGAAGCGGCATCCACGCCAGAATTCCCGCGTCGAGCGCCTCGTCGGCCTCGGACGTCGGCTGTGACGGCTCCTGGCCGGAGGGCGTCGCCTGCGCCGATTGCCCCGTCGACGGACCGGCGGCCAGGCCGTTGTCGCCCGGCATCGTCAGACGGCCCTCGTCGGGCGCCGTGCCGTACGGCGAGCCCACCCCGTGATCGTCGGCCCCGGAAGCAACCGTCCACGGCTCCGTCGATCCGTCCAGCAGACCGGAGGCGTCGGAGTTGTGCTGCTCCCGGTCACCGCCGCCTCCGGCGTTCATCCCGCCCATCGGCATCATCGGCATCATCGGCATCGCCGCCCCGGCAGCGGGGTCCTCCGCCGCTCCGGCGGACGGCACCGCGCCGGCCACGTCACCGGGCAGGCTCAGACCGGGACCGCCGCCGTTCGCACCGCCCGTCATCCCGTCAGGCGACGACGTGTCACCTGCCCACGGCTCCGCGTCACCACCCAGCAGATGCGAAGCATCCGACGGACCACCCTCACCAGAGGCACCACCAGCACCGAGACCACCGCTGCCCATCGGCATCATCGGCATCCCCGGCATACCCGGGATCGCCGCCCCGGCAGCGGGGTCGCCCGCCGCTCCGAGGGACGGGAGTGCCTCCGGATCCCCAGCCGCGGCGCCGTCGCCGCCGGGCAGGCTCAGACCGGGACCGCCGATGTCCGCACCGCCCGTCATCCCGTCAGGCAACGACGTGTCACCTGCCCACGGCTCCGCGTCACCACCCAGCAGATGCGAAGCATCCGACGGACCACCCTCACCAGAGGCACCACCAGCACCGAGAC
>NZ_JBEYVV010000022.1:60468-118487 GCF_040644155.1 Streptomyces sp. NPDC047022
ACCACCGCTGCCCATCGGCATCATCGGCATCGCCGCACCTGAGGGGTCGGCCAACTGCCCCACGTCGCCCAGCTTCCCCTCGCCCGGGAACGGCGTCACGGACGACAGGTCCGGCGCGTCGGACTCCAGGCCCGTGCCGGGGGCGGAGGAGCCCAGCCCGAGGTCGCCGGTGTTCGGCGCGTCGATCCCGGAAGTGTCCAGACCCGGCAACCCACTCGGGCTGTCGAGGGCGCCGGTGGTGTCCAGACCGGTGCCCCCGTCGAACGGCGATACATCGGCGCCGGTCGGCTTGGCGGCCTTCCCGGAGCCGCCCGGGGTGTCCAGGCCCAGGCCCGCGTTCGGGAAGGGGGCGATGCCCACGGGAGCGTTCGCGGTGTCGGGGTTGAGGGCCTCGTCCATGGCGGGGTCGAACTGTCCGGGGCCTGCGAGCCCCGGCCCGCCGTTGTCAAGGGACAAGTCGCCGGGGAACGGGGAGGGATTCCCGGATCCATCGAGCGTCCCCGTGCCCGGCAAGCCCGAAAGGTCGGGCGCGGCCATGGTCTTGATGTTCGGCGCGTCGGTGCCGAGACCGGGGACGCCGCCCAGATTCGGGTCACCACCAAGGTCACCGCCGAGACTCGGGTCACCACCAAGGTCACCGCCGAGACTCGGGTCACCACCAAGGTCACCGCCGAGACTCGGGTCACCACCAAGGTCACCACCAAGACTCGGGTCACCACCAAGGTCACCACCGAGACTCGGGTCACCACCAAGGTCGCCACCGAGATTCGGGTCGTTCCCGAAGTTCGGGCCGGGAATGCTCCCGAAGGGGTTCGGCATGTTATCGAACAGGTTTCGGAAATTCGGCAAGTTCGTCGTGCCGGGCCCCGAGTTCGGATTGTGGGGCGAACCAGGCTGCGTGATCGGTTCAGCCGTCGCCACGTAGTTTTTACTGAGAGTGGTGAGGACCTGCAACATGTCGCGGGTCATCATCTCGACGATCAGCGGGTTCTTGTGGACTTCGACGAGTCCGTTCGACATCCTCAGCTTAGGGTTGATCTTCAACGCCTGCTGGGCGTACCAGTTGTCGATGTCCTTGATTCTCTGCCTGGCCGACCGGAGGTGCGCGGCGCTGTTCGCCAGCTGCTGCGGGATGTTGTAGTCATGGCTCGATCCGCCGGACAGGTTCTTGGCCATCTGATCGGTCTGGTGGGCCAGGCCTGACATCGCGGTATGCAGAGACTTGGCGGCCGCCCCCTGCCAGGGACCCTTTTCACCGGTCAAGGCCTCGGTCTGTGCGGAGATCGCGTCACGGACCTTCTCGAGCACCCGCTGCGTGTAGTACAGAGCGTCGGCGGCCTTCTGGATGGTCTCCGGGTCGGATGGGCTTGTGATGTAGGAATCGTCGTCGACGCCGCCACCGCCGAAGATGGCCGCTTCGATCTGCTTCCAACTCCAGTGGCCGTAGTCACCGGTGGTGTCGCCGCCCAAGGCGATAACGCCATGGCCTGTATCGGAGAAACCATCCGCATTTGGGTCGCTGTACTTATTGGGGTCAGCCATGCCGTCCGCGCTCCCATCGCCCCGATGGCCTGTATTCGTGACTGCTGCGTCGGCCATTCGTTCCGACGACGTCTGCCAGATGGCGTGTCCGGTCCCGTCGCGTTGAAGCAAGGCACCGGACACCGCCCCGTCCTGCGGTCATGCCTAGAATCCAGGCAGTTTCGCCAATTCATGCTGCTCGGGGGCAAGCTCCTCCCGCACATCGGGCGTCACCACCTGCGAAAAGCGAGGCGAGGTCGGCTCCACCGGCAGGTGCGGATGCGCCGGCACACTGGGCACCCCCAGCTGCGCGGGTTCCGTCACATCGCGCGCAGCCGGCACCCCATCACCAGGCACAACCTGCCCCTGCACCATCGGCGTCGCCACCGCCCCGACACGAGGCCAAGAATCCGTCATCGTCAGCTGCGGATGCGCCGGCATATCAGGCACACCCGGCTGCACAGGCTCCGACACATCGCGCGCCGCCGGCACCCCATCGCCAGGCACAACCTGCCCCTGCACCATGGGCGACGCCACCGACACATCACGAGGCCAAGCACGCGTCATCTCCAGCTGCGGATGCGCCGGCACACTGGGCACCCCCGGCTCCGCAGGCTCCGTCACATCGCACGCAGCCGGCACCCCATCACCAGGCGCAACCTGCCCCTGCATCACGGGCGACGCCACCGACACATCACGAGGCCAAGCACGCGTCATCTCCAGCTGCGGATGCGCCGGCACATTGGGCACCCCCGGTTGCACAGGCTCCCCCGTCTCCCGCCTCAGCGAGTCCAGGTGAGTCGGGCTCGCCATCACCGTCGGCGTCGCCGGGTGGCTCACCGCCGGCGACAGCCGATGAAGCGTGTGCTGCTGGCCGGGAGCGCCCTGGCCACCAGCGCCTTGCCGGTCGCCGTGAGCGGCGCGCTCCGCCGCAGCCCGCTCGCCTTGAGTGCGCGCGTCGGCATAGTTCGGGTCGCCCGGCTGCGAGAGCCGATAAAACGTGTGCTGCTGGCCGGGAGCGCCCTGGCCACCAGCGCCTTGCTGGTCGCCGTGAGCGGCGCGCTCCGCCGCCGCCCGCTGGCCGAGAACGTGCGGGTCGACATAGTTCGGGTCGCCCGGCTCGGCAGCCCGAGTAGCCGTGACCATGGGGATGGCGTCCTGGCGGACTCTCGGGGCAAGCTCAGCCTGGTATGTCTGGCCGGGAATACTCTGGCCGACGGCGCCGTACGGGTCCTGGCCGGCGCCGCCGTAGTAGTCGTCGGAGTAGGGGTCGTCCTGCCCGTCCGTGAAGGGCGCGTCGGTGCCCCCGGGACCCGGTCCATACGACGGCCCGTACCCGGAACCGGGTCCATACGACGACCCGTATCCGGAACCCGGCCCGTACCCGGAACCAGGTCCATACGACGCCCCATATCCGGAACCCGGCCCGTACCCGGAACCAGGTCCATACGACGGCCCGTACCCGGAACCAGGTACATACGACGACCCGGATCCCGGGAACCCCGGCAAACCGCTGTACTGCCCGCTGTCGCCATCGGGGTTCTCGGGGTCGAACGTGTACCCGGTGTTCGAGTCATGTGTGTCGGCCGGGCCGGTCGAGGAGTCGGAGGCGCCGTGGTTGTTCGGATTGCTGGGTGAACTCGGCTGCGCGACGTTGTCGCTGACGATGGCGTAGTTCTTGGCCAGCGTTACCAGGACCTGCCGCATGTTGCTGGTCATCCACTCGACGATCTGCGGCATCTTGCGGACCTCGACGAGTCCGTTGGCCATCTCGAGTTCCGGGCGGACGCGGACCGCCTCCTTGGCGTACCAGCGGTCGATGTCCGTGATCCGCTGTCTCGCCGACCGAAGGTGCGCGGCGCTGTTCGCCAGCTGCTGCGGGATGTTGTAGTCATGGCTCGATCCGCCGGACAGGTTCTTGGCCATCAGATCGGTCTGGTGGGCCAGGCCGGACATCGCGGTGTGCAGAGACTTGGCGGCCGGCCCCTGCCAGGGACCGTTCTCACCGGTCAAGGCCTCGGTCTGTGCGGAGATCGCGTCACGGACCTTCTCGAGCACCCGCTGCGTGTAGTACAGAGCGTCGGCGGCCTTCTGAATGGTCTCCGGGTCAGACGGGTGGGTGATGTAGGAATCGTCGTCGACACCACCACCGCCGAAGATGGCCGCTTCGATCTGCTTCCAGCCCCAGCGACCGTAGTCACCGGTGGTGTCACCGCCCAGGGCGATAACGCCATGGCCTGTATCGGAGAAACCATCCGTATTCGGGTCGCTGTACTCATTGGAGTCAGCCATGCCGTCCCCGCTCCCGTTCGCCCACCACTCGCAAGGCGCACCGCCCGGGCCTCCGACGTCGCGCCGCCAACACATCTGATCGAGCCGCCCGGTACACAGCCGGGGGCTCGCCTTTACTCCTCGCTCTGACCGCGATCCCGGAACGGGTTACTCGGCCCGGCCACGAGTCACTGGGCCGAGCGACCCGCCCGGCGGTCCGGATCGCCGCACTGCGAACGCGACCTGCGCGGACCGTTTATCCGACCGCGGTCAGAGCGGGTCCTTCTTGAGCTGGGCCACGTCCTTGCCCAGGTCGCCGATGACACCGCGGAGCTCGCTGGCCGCCTTCTGGTTGATGTCCGCGAGCGACTCGTACTTGCCGGCCAACGTCCGCACGTTCTCTGCTGTGTCCGTGAGCGTCTTCCGCAGGTCATGGCACGCTTGGAGGTAGTGACCCCGCAGACCCCCCATACCGATGAGGGTGCCGCCGGAACCGTCCCCGCCCGAGCCCGAGCCCGAGGTCGAGCCCGAGTCCGATTTCGAATCCGAGGACGACTTCGAATCCGAAGATGGCTTGCTACCGCCGGAACTGGAGCCTGAGTCCGATGGCGGCTTGGCGCCAGTGACCTGATGCGCGAGGTCGTTGGCCTCCTTGAATGCGCCGGCCTGCAGCTCCGGGATGTGGCTGAGCTTATCGAAAACGCCCGTGCCCCCCGTCGGGTCTCCCTTTCCCAGCAAGTCGTCGGCGATCGCGTCCAGGTTGTCGGCGTACTTCCTCAGCGCCGAGGTGTCGACCGACGTCTGGCCGCCAGGCCCGTCATGGGGAGGAACTTGGGGACCGTCGGGGACGTTGTCACCATCGGAAAAGTACCCCTTGTCGTCGGCGGTGTACTGGTCGTGCAGGGGGTATTCCTGGGGCTTGTCCGACGACGGCTTCTCGGCGTTCGGATTGCCGTTGGTGGACCCATCGTTGGCACCGTAGGTCACCGCTCACCGCCCATGTCGCCGTCAGCTCCGATTGACGCCACGGCCGTCACCCGTTCCAGAGATCGACACCGAATTTCTCGCCCTGGCCGTAAGCGTGGTGGATGTGGGTCAGCCCCTCGGCGGCCATCTTGGCCTGGATGGGCATCTGCTTAGCCGCCGCGTCCCACTTCGCCTTGGCCACGTTGTACGCTTCCCGCGCATCCTTTGTCCAATGGGCGAGACTGCCGCGGGCGGCCTCATCCAGCTCCGTCAAAGTAGTACGAAGGCTGGAGTCGATGGCCTCCATCTCTTGTACGATTCTGGGCATCCCACTTGAACCGAGGTTGGCCGCGTACGAGGTCATTCTGTCTTCCTTACTGTTGAGTTTGAGCGAACATTGCTGGAACGGCCTTCGGAGGACCATCCTGCCCTTGTTCCGAAGGGATCAGAATCCGGGCAGGGGGGCGCCGACGGACTGCTTCACCTGGGAGCTCGCCTCAGCGCCCGACGCGTGCGCCCGCTCGTAGCCACCGATGGTTGCGTTGAGTTTCTCGATGACGCTCTTCAGCGCGTTTTGAACTGTTTCGCAGTTCTCCAGCCAGCCATGGAGCGCCGTGGTGAATTCCGCCTGGCCGCCACTTTCGTCAGTCGACCACACGCTCGGGAGCTGGGCGGCATGCTCGTACATCAGTTGGTACTGAGTGTGGATCTGGCTGTGCGCGCTCTCGAAGTGCGGCACCGCCGCCTTCATTCCGTTGATATCAACGGTTGTTTCCTGAGCGTCCATCACTCGTCCTTTCCCCTGGGCGGGTGACCTCACGGTCTGTCAGTTTCCGGTCAATCCTTGCGCGGCGCCGCCCCTGCGAGGAACGGGGCGCGGGGTTCATTGCCTTCCGGTACAGAGCCGTGTGCCTGTGCGTCCGATGCCGGCGCCGTCCCTGGAGCCGCGGACCGGTCACGGGGGTCGCGCAGGCGCAGCGTGGGCGACGGCACTCGTTCCGCCATGCGGTCCGCGAAGCGGTGAGCGCCCCAGGCGCCGTCGGAGGGCGGCTGGGCGGCCATTCGTGCGGCCAGGACGGAGCGGGAGGCGTCGTCCATCCGGTAGCCGCGCGCGGTGAGCCTGCGGCAGACCAGGTCGGACAGCTCTTCGGCGGTGTAGGACGGGAACCGCAGGTACTCGGCGAAGCAGCGGGTCACGTCGTCGCGTTCGCGCAACGCATCGGCGAGCGCCTGATGGGTCCCGCGCAGGAGGAGCACGGTGTGCGGGGCGCGGGGCACGGCGTCGGCCAGCGCTTCCCACACCGCGGAGCGTTCGCGGTCCGGCCTGGTGGTGAAAGCGGGGTCGAGTTCGAGTTCGAGGACGCCGCCCTCGGCCTCGGCGAACAGTGTCGCCAGCCAGGCACCGGCCTCCTGGTCCCAGCGGGTGGGGATCCGGGAGAGCGCCGCGCGGTGCACCGCTCCGTTCGGCAGTACGCCGGTCTCGGCGAGACACTTGGCGTACAGCGTGGCCACCGCGCGTCGGCCGCTGCCGGGGTCCCCGGCGAAGACGAGGTTGGCGTGGGGGACGGGCGGTCCCCCGTCGCGGGCGGCGGTGGCCAGGTCGTTGACGCGCTTGAGCAGGGCCGTGCGCACGTCGCCCAGGCCGCAGAGTCCGGCGAGCCGGCGCATGGCCGGGGGCGGTTCGGCGGGTGCCTGCGGCGTGCGGCGCCCGGGCGTCGATGCCTCCCGGGCCTGCTTCCGCCCTTGTCCCTCGCTCCGTGTCGGCTCCGGGACAGGTCCGATGTCACCGGCCTCCAGGCGGTTGAGCGAAGCCGTGTCGCGCGGCGGGTCCGCGGCGAACCGGGAGGCCTGGTTGCTGATCATCGTCTCGAAGACCGAGCGCGCGACGCGGCCGTTGCCGAACGTCGGTCCCTTCTGGATGTTCTCGAAGTACTGGGTGAGGGCTTCCAGGGCCGAGTCGTCCAACTCGTAGTAGTGCTTGGCGCACAGCCCCTGCACGATGGTGACGAGTTCGGGGACCTCGTAGTTGGGGAACTCCACGGTGCGCGAGAAGCGCGACGCCATGCCCGGGTTGGACTCCAGGAACTGACCCATCTGTTCGGAGTACCCGGCGACGATGACGACGATCTCGTCGCGGTGGTCCTCCATCAGCTTCATCAGGGTCTCGACGGCTTCCTGGCCGAAGTCGGGACCGCTGCCCTTGGACTGGTTGGTGAGCGTGTACGCCTCGTCGATGAACAGCACGCCGCCGATGGCCTTGTTGAACACCTCGGTCGTCTTGATCGCGGTACCGCCGATGATCTGCGCGACGAGTCCGGACCGGGAGACTTCGACGATGTGTCCCTGGCTGAGGATGCCGAGTTCGGCGAGGACGGCGCCGTAGAGCCGGGCCACGGTGGTCTTGCCGGTACCGGGCGGACCGGCGAAGACCAGATGGCGGCTCATCGGCGGCATGGGCAGGCCGAGTTCCTCGCGCCGCTGGGTCATCTTGTTGAGATTGATCAGGCCGGTGACCTCGCGCTTCACGCTCTCCAGGCCGACGAGCGCGTCGAGTTCGGCGAGCGGTCCGACACCGCCGGAGGAAATGCGACGGTCCTCGCCCGAGTCGGCCGCGGACTGCCGTTTGCGTCCGCCGGACCGGGCCTGCGCCGCCGCCTTGGCGGGCTGGTCCTCGTCCTCCCCGTCCCGCAGCCGGTTGACCGACGTGCCGCCGTTGTCGGTGACGTCGCAGCGCTGGACGGTGACCGGCTCCTCGGAGTTGCTGCGGACGCCGTCACCCGCGTTGTCCACGATGGTGCAGTCGCTGAGGTCAGCACGGCCCGACGCCTGGACGTTGACGCCGTGTCCCTGGGCGTCGTGCACCCGGCACCCGGTCGCGGTGAGGCTGCCACCGCCGAGCACCCGCACACCGTCTCCGCCCGCTCCGACCAGTTCGGTGTCGCGCAGCATCGCCTCGCCGTCGGTGCCGATGAGGACGCCCGCGTCGGCCACGGTGGAGGACTCCAGCTCGGCGCGTGCGCCACCGGAGACGGTGAGGCCCCAGTCACCGGTGCCGCGCAGCCGTACGTCCTCGAAGCGGGCGGTCGCGCCCTCGGTCAGCTCCACACCGGTGCCGCCGCCCGCGTCGATCTGGGACTGCCGCAGCCCCATGCGGGCGGAGCCGGCGGCCCTGAGGCCCGCCGAGCCGTCCGAGACCGACAGCTCTTCGAACATGGCGGTGGCACCACCGCCGACATGCACCGCGTTCCGTGACGCTCCGGTCACCCGCAACCGCTGGAAGGTGGCCCGGCTGCTGTCGTCGACGAGGACCGCGAGCGGCGTACCGCTGATCTCGCACTGCTCCAGCCGGGGCGTGGAACCGCCGGTCGCCTGGAAGCCGCTGGTGTTCGCGGAGGCCAGGGTGCAGTCGCGCAGTACGGGGGCCGCTCCGCCGCTGACGTGGACGGACTGCCCGCCCGATCCATTCATGGTGCAGTCGGTGAGCGTGGTCAGACCGGTGCTGGTCAGATACGCGTCCAGGCTGGCGGATCCGGTGACGGTGACGCGCAACAGTTCCGCTCTGGCCTGCTGTTCCACGACGACGGCGGGCTTCTCGCTGCCGTTCACGGTGGTGGACTCCACGGTGACGCTGCCCTGGCCGTTGGCGCAGATGCCGTTCCCGCGGATGCGCTCCAGCGTGCAGTCACGCATAGCCAGCCGTCCTTCCTCGGCCACGACGACGGCGGAGGAGCCCATGTCGCTGACGGTGACGCGCTCCACGGTGTTGGCGGTGGGCGCGGTCACGACGATGCCCGCGCCATCGGGATTGCTCACCCGACAGTCCCGGGCCGCCAGTTGGCCGGACTGCCAGGCGATCACCGCGGCCCACGCGTGGTCGCCCGTCACGGTGCAGCCGTCGAGTGCCGCCTGCCCGCGGCGCACGTCCAGGACGGCCGCGTTGGCGTCGGACCCGCACAGGGCGAGTCCGGAGAGCCGGACCTCGTCGGCGTCCACGACGACCGTGCTCCCCACCGGCGACTCGAGGCGGACGCTGCCGGGATCGCCGTCGGCGGACAGGGTGACCGCCCTGCTGAGGGTGAGCGAACCGCTGTAGGTGCCCGGCGCGATGGCGATCAGCGCGCCCTCCGCCGCGGCGGCCAGCGCCTGGGAGACGGTGCGGTAGGCGCCGGGCTGGGTCGTGGAGACCCTCAGGACCTGACGGTTCACGGCTTCCCTTCTTTCTGCGGCGGGTTACCGGACCGGACCGCGGGCCGCGGGGGCCCGCCCGGCTCGGCCTGGAGAAGTCCGGGAGCGGCGCGGAAGGCGTCCGCGTGCTCCTCGGGCAGCGGATCGCCCATCGGCACCTCGGGGTCCTGCTCGGCCTTCTTCCAGAAGGCGTGGACCTGTTCGAGCCCGGCTGTGGCGATCTCGTCGAGCGGCACCCGTTCACCGCCGGCCCGGTCGGTGTCGTCGGACTCGGACTCCGACAGCTCGCGCAGCAGGACGGCGGGGCGGTCGCCGTCCACCACGCGCAGCACCTTGAACCGGGTGCCCGGAGGGAACAGCACGCGGTCCGGGATCTCGGGGACGACCAGCGCCGTACGACGGGCCGTCAGGGACCAGACCAGGATGTCGGTGGTGCCGGCAAGGCCGCGGCGGACCATGGTGAGGGCGGCCAGGAAGGAGCGCTCGGTGACGACCGAGCCTTCCGCGTACCAGGCGCGTTGCCGGCTGCTGAGCGTCGCCCGCAGCAACGCGGCGCCCCGGTAGGACGGCAGTCGGCGCAGCCCGACGGCGGCGCACCGCGCGAGCGGAACGTGCGGGCCCGGTGCGCCGGAACGGATGGCCGTGTCGATCACCGCGGTGGCGCCCGAGAGGTACAGCCGGACGGCCGCGAGATCGGTGAGCGCGTCGCCCGCGGAGGCGCGCGGCCCGGCGTGCAGGCCGGGGGACTCCGACAACACCCGGGAGGCGAAGCCCACCGCACTGTCGTAGCGCGTGCCGAGGCTGCGCCGCAGCCAGTCGCGCTCCCGCTCCACGCCCTGCTTCGGCGGTGCGACGTCGGCGGCGGCCGAGGGCTCGGGCTGCGCGCGAGGGAGGCCGGTCGTGCCGGGGACCGGCGCCTGCTCCGGCCGCCCCGCGGTGGCCGGGCCCGGGTCCGGTCGCCCGCCGGCCGATCGCTGTCCGGTCCCGTCGGCCGGTCGCGGCGAGGGGCCGGGCGACGGGGACGGCACCGGCCCGGGGGTGGACGTCTCCAGGCGGATGCGCGGGGCGCCGGGAGGTGCCGCGGCGGGGGGCTCGAGGCGCGGCGCGGGCGCGGGCGGGGCCCCCGGGGGTCGGCCGGGTGAGGGCGGCGGTACGGCCGCCCCGGGGTCGGCGGGCGGAGCCGACGACGGCACCGGGACGGGCGGCGGCGACACCGGATCGGCCGGCGGCGGCACGGGAGCGGCTGGCGGCGGCACCGGGGCGGCGGGCGCTTCCCCCGGCTGCGTCCGGGCGGTGGCGCGGGCCCCGGGCAGCGGCAGAGGCTCCGGCAGGTCGGGGCCCCGCACCGGTGTGGCCGTCGGGGGGACGACGGGCGCGGGGTGCGTGGGCTCCGGCTGCGACACCGGCGGCAGGGCGGGCCGGCGGTGCCGGCCGCCGCGGGGACCTGCCTCCTGGCCGTGCGGACCGGCCGTGAGGGCGGGCATCGGCGCGGCCGGGCCGAGGGCCCTGGAGCCGTCGCCGTCGGGGGCGGTCGGGAACGGCTGTTCCACGGTCGGGGCGTGCGTCAGCCAGCCGTCCGCCGAACCGGGTGCGCTGAGCACCGGGGCGCTCCGCGCCGGTGCGTGCGAGGTGACGGCCATGGGCGACGAGCCGGCCTCGGGAACACGGCCGGCCTCGCCGGAGGGCACGACACGGCTGCCGCGGCTGAACGACAGGTCGAGGCCCCGCAGCAGCTCGTGGGCGATGGACCGCATCCGGTCGACGGACGCGGGGTCCGTCTCGTCGTAGAGGATCGCGGGGAACGGGGCGTGGACGGGCGCGCTGCGCACGGTGTGGCCGTCACCCGGTTCGGTCGGCGGTCGCACCCACAGGCCGCTCTGCACGACTTCCAGGACGGCGTCGTTGGCGTACTGGTAGATGCCCGGCCCGATGGCCGGGGCGGAGCCGACCGGCGCCCGGGTGTTCAGCGCGACCGGGGCCATGGGCCGGCCGCCGGTCTGGGCGCGCGGCGCGAAGCCGAACTCGTCGGCGTACGGGCGCCAGCCGAGGCTGCCGTCCCGCAGCAGGGTACGGATCTCGGGCAGCGAGCCGTCCGCCCCGGCGACCGGGATGCCGGTGTGCACAGCGACGCGCTGTCCGAGCAGGTCCGCGAGGGCCTGGCCCAGCAGCGTGCCGTCGGGGACGGCGACCGGGCCGTAGGGGATGAAGCGCACCAACGGCCGTGCACTGCTGGGTAGTTCGCGCCAGAAGGCGGCGACCTCCTCCAGCGGCAGGGCGGGCCTTCCCGGACTGCCGAGCGCCACGGCGAGCAGCTGCGGGTGGGCGGCCAGCAGGTCGACCAGTCGTCGGCGGTCGGCGTCGTCGGCCGGCTCCTGCCCTCCGCCGCGGATCCACACCCCGCCCGGCAGCGGCTCTATCGTGCCGCCCGTGCCGGTCGGCCGGGGCTGGTCCGGAACCGAGAACTCCCACTGCGGCTTGGGAAACCGCCGCGAGTCCGGGACGGACGGCTTGTTGGGGCGGTGCAGCAGCCAGCCCGCGCCGTGATGGGCGGGGACGAACAGCGCTCCGCCCGCCGCGGGCATCACGGCTCCGTCGGGGGCGAGCACGGTGCGCTCCAGCCGGTCGGCGAGCCACTGCGCGGCACGGTTGACGTCCTCCCGGGCCCCGCGGCCGGGAACGAGCCGGAAGCTGCGGCCGCGGCGGTCCAGCGCCCGCGCGACGGTCTCCCAGACCGAGTCCTCCGGGCTGGCGGGCAGATCGAGGACGACCAGGGTGTGCTGCGGGTCGGCGGCGAGCCGCTGGGTGAAGGTCAGCGCGCGGCCGTCGACGAATCCGCGCGGATGCACCAGCAGCGCGTTGCCGACGCTGCGGGACTCCAGCGCGGGGCTGGTGCCGCGCAGGGCGGCGCGCGCCAGCCTCGTGGGCCAGCGATGGGCCGACTCCCCGCGTGCGAAAGACCGTTCATGGGGTAGACGCGCCATGGTCACCTCGTCTCCGGGACAGCGGCGAGGGCTCCGGGGCGGGTGAGCCGCGGGCCGGCCGGGATCTGGTCGAGCGTGGCGGCGGACAGGGTGCGCGGGGTGAGGCCGCCGTAGCCGAGCGCCTCGGCGGCCTGGTCGGCGAGTTGGTACTTCAGTCCCCGGTCGGTGACCAGGTACGGAACGGGTGTGGCCAACTGGGCGGAGGTCCGCGGCGGGACGGCGAGGACCGCGTGCTCCGGGGGAACCAGCACCCCGTCGCCGGAGGTGGCGGCACGGCCGGTCTCGCGTACGACCACGGTGCGCCGGCCGTCCGCGGAGTGCAGCAGGCACAGCGCGGAGCCGTGGTCGGCGGTGGCGTCGGTGCCGTTGAGCACGTCCGGGATCCGGTGCATGAGGGTGGTGTCGCCGGACGCCTGGACGGCGGCGATGTCGGTGGGGCTGACCTGCGACGGCGGCCGGCCGCCGGGCGCTGCCGCCAGCAGGGCCGCCTCGGTGGCGGTGAGCGGAGCGAGGCCATCGGATTCGAGGACGTAGTAGTGGTCGGCTCCGCCGGCCTCGGTACGGAAGAGCCGGCCGACGCTCGCGGAGCTTCCCGCGACGGTGCGGCCCCCGCCGCCGGCCCCCGCAACAGGGGCCGGTGCGAGGGGAGTTCCGTCGGGCAGGCCGTCGAGCCAGGCCGAGGGAGCCTTGACGGGCTGCTGGGTGTCCATGCCCAGCGCGATGAGCGCGGAACGGTCACCGATCTTGTACTTCGTGCCGTCCCACAGCACGTACCGGGTGCCGTCGGGCCCGGCGACGAGCACACGGACTCCGCCCGCCACCCGTTGCGCGGTGGCAGGGGCGAAGTCCAGCGCCTCGCCCTTGCCGGGGCGCAGGCAGTCCGCCCACGCCCCGGTCAGCAGCGCCGACGGCTGTGCGACGTCGTCGGGCGCACCGGGAATGCCGATGGGCATGCCTCGCGGCACGTCCGCCAGCGAGGCGCGCGGGAGCTGTTGGACCGGCGCGCCGCTGCCGACCGCCAGCAGCGCGGAGGCGTAGTTCACGGTGGGGTGCAGTTGGCCGCCGATGTACAGGTAGCGGTTGCCGGTCTGCTGCTCGACGATCAGGGTGCCTTCGCGCGGCTGCTCGGCGGGCCGGACGGGTTTGAGCAGGCCGTAGACGGCGGAGACGCCCACGAGCAGGGCGGCGGCCGTGACGCCGAACATGGCGCCGAGCCCGGACCTGCGCATCGGGGCCTCGCCGGTTCCGGGGGCCCCGGTGACAAGGGAGGAGGCCAGCCGCCCGGTGGCGAACTGGTATGCGTGCAGATGGTCGCGGCGGCGTTGCACTGATTCCCCCTCAGCTGACCGCAGCGCGGATGTGTGCGTACACGTGGAGCATCTGCAGCAGCAGGGGCAGCAGCGCCAGCGCTGTCACCAGTTCCAGGATGTCCGCCAGGTGCCCCCAGATCGGCAGGAGCCGTGCGGTGGGCAGCCGCCACGCCCCGACGAGCAGCAGCCCACCGGCCACGAGCAGCCCGAGCAGCAGCGCGCACTGGGCGGCCGTGGAGGAGCCGGCCGTCCAGGTCAGGAGCACGGTGAGCAGGCCGAGTGTGCCGCAGACGGCGGCGGGAAATCGCTGCCAGGACGCGTTCAGGCTCTTGGTGCGCAGCAGCAGGGCGCCGGAGAGCACGAGCGAGAACAGCCAGTCGGACCAGCCGTCCCTGCCCAGCAGGAGGAGGAAGGCCGCCGTGCACAGCAGGCCCGTCGAGATGCTGATCGCGGTGAGGATGCTGTCGGCGACGGCCGTGCGGCGCGCGACCAGCCGCCCCGAATGCGGCTCGGTGTCCTCCTGCAACTCCTCGGCGTTGCGCGGGAGCTGGGGCACCCGGATGCGTGCCAGGCGCAGCGAGGCGCGCGGTGCGAGGTGTCCGAAGAGGAAGAAGACCACGGCGACGACGCTGGTACCGCGGGCGGCGTCGGCACCGGACCGGGCGGCCACCGCGCCGACGAGCAGCGCGAGGACCGCGGTGAGCAGCAGCGTCGCGGTCACCGACAACCGCAGCCCTCGGACGGGCAGCAGGGCGGCGGACGTCAGCAGGGCACAGCCCGCACCGAGCAGCAGGTCGGCGGGCCGCGGCGACGACAGGCCCTGCGTTCCGTGCAGGGCGGTCAGTCCGGTGAGGGCGGCGAAGGCCCAGGCGCCGACGCCGGTTATCAGCTTGGCCACCTGGTCGGCGGGCTCGCGCCGGTCCAGGGCGCACCCCGCGCCGAGGGCGACGGCGACGACCCCGTAGACGGCGGGGACGAGCGGCCCGTGCGCTTGTACGGCGACGGACGCGGCGAGGACGGCGAGGACGACGCATACGAGCGTGAGGAACAGCCGCCGGGTCAGTTCCGGACGCCACCGGTTGGCGCGTTCGCCGATGGCCTGGGAGACGCCGTCGGCGATGTCGTCGAACGTCAGCTCGGGCATGGGGTCGTCCACCGCGCGCAGGTACAGCACCTCGCCGTGGACCAGCCCCGCGCTCTGCGGTGTGGCGTCGGGGTCCAGCGGTGCCTCGCCGAGTCGTTGCAGCGTCCAGACGCCGACGGTCCGGCCGGGCTCGGCGGGGACGTGGCGCAGCAGCACCGCGAGCAGGGCCGCGATCGTCGTGTCGACCGGCACGGCCAGGTCAGCGCGTCCGGCCGGCCCGGCGATGGTCAGTCGGCATACCTCGGTGCTGACCCCGCCGGGGGTGTGGGGTGCGGGAATGGCAGTGGTCATGGTGCTCCTGGAAGGCGTGGGGGTGCGGCGGCTCGGCGAGGACGTCCGGCGCGCGGTCAGGGGCCGGCGTGTCCGACCTGCATCAGTCGCACACCGCGCCGGGTGACGAACTGGGCGCGGCCCGGGGGCAGGGTGCGCGGCCTGGCCTCGCCGATGAACTTCCCCTCCTCCTTGGGATAGGAGTGCACCAGCGCCGGGCTGCCCAGCTCCCAGATACGGCGCAGCACCGGGTCCATCATGGCCCGGGAGGCGCCCGAGGTGGAGCGGGAGATCACCATGTGCATACCGATGTTCGCCGAGTGCGCGAGCAGCGGGGACAGGGCGCCCAGGGGGGAACCCGCGCCCGGTCCGCCGGAGTACAGGTCGTAGTCGTCGATGATCATGAACAGTCTGGGGCCGGTCCACCAGTCGCGCCGGGAGAGCCGTTCCGGAGCGATGTCGGCCCCGGGAACACGCTTGCCGACCGACACCGCGGCGCTGCCCGCGAGCTGGGTGAGGGTCTCACCGTCCACGGCGAATCCGACGCGGTACTCCTCGGGGACCGCGGCGAGCAGGTCGCGGCGGGTGTCGGCGAGGAGGATGCGGGCCTCCTCCGGCGTGTAGCGCCGCAGGATCGCGTCGATGGCCAGGCGCAGCGCATTGGTCTTGCCGGTCTCGCTGTCGCCGAACACCATCAGGTGCGGGGTGGTCCGGAAGTCGTGCCACACGGGAGCGAGCCGCTGTTCGTCCCAGCCGAGGCAGACCTTCAGGTCGCCTTCGGGAGCCGGGAGCTTGTCCAGCGGCAGCTTGGCGGGCAGCAGTCGCACGCCCGGAGCCGGGCGTCCGGTCCAGAACG
Organism: Streptomyces sp. NPDC047022; assembly: GCF_040644155.1. NCBI lineage: Bacteria > Bacillati > Actinomycetota > Actinomycetes > Kitasatosporales > Streptomycetaceae > Streptomyces > Streptomyces sp. NPDC047022. The sequence continues at coordinate 75,973 of NZ_JBEYVV010000022.1, forward strand.
TGTCGATCTCGGCCACGGCGGACTTGGTCGCCGCGGTGAGGTCCTCGGTGTATGACGAGCTGTCCAGCCGCGGCAGGGCGCACAGGAAATGCAACGAGGACTTGGTCAGGCCGCGGCCGGGCTGGTGGGGGACACTGGCGGCGATCCTCGAGCCGATCTCGGACTCCGAGCTGTCACCGAGCCGCAGTTCGAACTTGGTGCCGAACAGGTCGCGCGCCCGGGGCCGGATCTCCGACCAGCGCACCGCGGACACGACGATGTGCAGCCCGAACGACAGTCCGCGGGCGGCCAGGTCGATGATGCGCGGTTCCAGGTCCTCGAAGTCCTGCTTGAGGGTGGACCAGTTGTCGATGACGAGGAACACATCACCGTACGGGTCCTCGATCTCGCCCTTGTCGCGCCCCTGCCGGTAGGCCTTCATCGACTCCAGGCCCAGATCGGTGAAGCGCTGCTCGCGGACCTCCAGCAGCTGGGTCAGCTCCTCCACGGTGCGCTGGACCCGGTCGCGTTCCATGCGAGTGGCGATGGAGCCGACATGCGGCAGACCGGCGGTGGACTGAAGGCCGCCGCCGCCGAAGTCCAGGCAGTAGAACTGCACTTCAGTCGGTGTGTGGGTGAGCGCGAGCGCCAGCATCAGGGTGCGCAGCATCGTGGACTTGCCGGTCTGGGGGGCTCCGGCGAGCGCCAGGTGCCCGTCGGCGCCGGACAGATCGGCCACCATCAGTTCGCGGAGTTGCTCGTAGGGCCGGTCGACCATGCCGAGCGGAACCCGGAGCGCACCGAGCGCGGGGTAGTCGTTGGCACTCATGCCGCGCTGCGGGTCCGGGACGATGCCGGGCAGCAGCTGGTCGAGGCTCGGCGAGTGGTCCAGCGGAGGCAGCCACACCTGGCGGGCCGGCGCGCCGGTTCCCTCCAACCGTGCCACCAGGACCTCCAGCAGGCTCTCTTCGTCGTCCGAGGCGGGCTCAGGCTGCGTTTCGGGCTGTAGTACGAGTTCCTCGGCCCCTTCCAGGGCGGGCTGCTCGGCCGGCAGTTGCTGCTCCATGCCGAAGACGACCACGTCCCCGACGCCCGCTGTCGACTGCGCCGGCCGGGAGGAGCCCACGGGCGTCGGGCAGGGACCGGAGACATAGGCGGCTTTGAAGCGTGCGAGGTTGGTGGTGTCGACCTTCAGATAGCCGTTGCCCGGCGCGGAGGGCAGCTCGTAGGCGCTGCCGACTCCGATGACGCTGCGGGACTCCATGGAGGAGAAGGTGCGCAGGGCGATCCGGTACGACAAGTGGCCCTCGACGCGGTGGATGCGGCCCTCGTCCAGGCGCTGGGAGGCCAGCAGGAGGTGCACTCCCAGCGATCGGCCCAGGCGGCCGATGGAGACAAACAGGTCCACGAACTCCGGCTTGTTCGCCAGCAGTTCGGAGAACTCGTCGACGACGATCACCAGCGAAGGCAGCGGGTTGAGCGCCGCGCCGCCGAGCCGTGCCTTCTCGTACTCGTACAGCGAGGAGTAGCCGCTCTCCCGCAGTAGTTCCTGACGCCGGATCATTTCGCCGTTCAGGGAGTCCCTCATACGGTCCACCAGGTGGAGTTCGTCGGCGAGGTTGGTGATGACCGCGGATGTGTGCGGCAGGCGGTCCATGTTGAGGAACGTGGCACCGCCCTTGAAGTCCACCAGCACGAAGTTCAGTACGTCCGAGGAGTGCGTCGCCGCGAGTCCGATGACGAGGGTGCGCACCAGCTCGCTCTTGCCGGAACCGGTCGCACCGATCAGCAGGCCGTGCGGGCCCATGCCGTTCTGCGCGGACTCCTTCAGGTCCAGCTCCAGGACCTCGTTGTCCTCGGTGATGCCGATGGGCACGCGCAACCGGGCACTCTGGGGGGTGCGGGTGCGCCACAGCGCGGCCACGTCGTACGAGTGCGGGTCGCGGATGCCGAGCAGCGCGGTCAGATCGAAGTCGGTCTCCAGGGGCTGCTCGACGAATTCGACGCCGCCGCTGGTGCGCAGCGGGGCCAGGACGCGGGCCAGCGCGTCGGCCGCGGCGGGCGAGAGCGTGTCGGCCTGGGCTGTGACCGGGGTGGTGCCCGAGGGGTACTCGACCTCGCCGTCCCGTACGGTCAGCCGAAGCACCTGGGGACCGCCGGTCATCGCTCCGGTGGCGTCCAGCAGCACCACGTTGCGGATGCCCGCGGCGAGCAGCCGGGAGGTGTCCGGGATGCGCACCCGGTACGCCAGCACCACCACGAACGGCTCCCCTGGCCGTGGGGGCACGTCCGGGTCGTGGTCCGGCCGTTCGGTGACATCGGTGCCGAGAAGGCCGAACAGGGCGTCGTGGTCGTCCGCCACGAGGCGCAGTGGACCGGCGTCGTCCTCCTCGTAGGGATGGGCGTTGTGCGGCAGCCACTTGAGCCAGTCCCACTCCTCGCGGCCGACGGCGTCGGTGAGCAGCGCGATACGCAGCTCGTCAGGTGAGTGCAGCACCGCCAGCTGGCCGATCATCGCGCGCAGCAGGCCCAGCGCGGCGAGTCCGTCGCCCGCGAACTCCACGCTGGTGAAACGCCTCAGCGGCACGGGCACGGGCAGTTGGTCGACCGACTGGAAGGCCTTGGTGAAACGGCGCAGCGAGACGGCCGACAGCGGTTCGAGGTCCTCGACCGGCTTGGTCTCCGGGGGCACCAGGACCAGGGCCGCCCGGCGGACGCCCAGGCCGATGCGCACCTCCGCGAAGTCCTCGTGCCCTGAGCGGCGTTCCCACAGGCGCGGCCCGGCGGCCACCGCCCACAGGTCCTGTGGGCGCGGGTGGTCCCACGAGGCCGCCGCGCGCTGCACCGCGGCCGCCTGCCGGGCCTGTCGGCGCAACTGCGCGAGATAGCGCAGGTAGTCGCGGCGTTCGGCGCGCATCCGGCGCTTGCGCTCGGCGCCGCGCCGGCCGAGCTGGCCGAGGCCCATGCTCATCATGGCCACGCCCATCATCCCGGACATCATGTACGTGGAGGGCGAGCGCGCACCGACGGTGAACATCATGACCATGGCGCCGGCCCCCAGCGCCATCGGCAGATAGAGCATCACCGAGGTGAAGTCCGCGGTGGGGGGCTCGCCGAGCACCGGCGGCTCCGCCAGTTCGATCCGGCCCTCGGGGGCTTCGGGGCCGGGGACACGGGCAGAGCGCTTGACGACCACGGTGCTCAAGGACGGTCTCCTGCGGACGAGTGGTGTTCACGGCGCGACGGCGGCTCCGGCGCGTGGTACCGGCACCGATGGCCGCCAGGGCCGCAGCGGGGCTGCCCCGCCCACCCTAGGAACGGGCCCCCGCCGTGCCAGTGCCTACGCATCGCCTCTGTCCGTATGAACAGCGGACTCTGCCCAGGCGTCCAGTCCGCCGCCCACCACACGAGAGAGCGTGCGCTGCGCACGACTCACGACTCACGACGCACGACGCATCGAAGAGACCGCCCTGATATCCCGGAGCTCCGATGAGGACCGCAACAACGGCAGCGCCCGTTAGCACAGCTTCAGCGCCCGTTGGGGCCCCCTGCGATGCCCGGGTTGCCGATGAGGGAACCCGAAGCGCGCACAGGACATCTCCTGGGGCGAACAGGGGGACAGGATGACCGCGCAGGACTGCGTCGTGGTGACAGGGACAGTCCGTCACCACGACGCAGCCGGTCGCCGGTCGTCACAAGGCTGCCTGGAAGCGTTATGCGCTCGAACGTCATGCACAGGTAGCCGCCCGGCCGGGGCGGCGGCTGTCATGGCCTCGTCGACAACTGCTCCGGTCAGGAACAGGGGGCCACGCGGGACGGCCGCGAACAGCAGGAATTCCACCTCCCGGGTGAGACCGCACCCGGGCCGGAAACAGGGAAGGGTGCAGTGCACACCAAGGAGCGTCAACAACGGATCCCTGCGCCTGCCTCCGAAGGGCACAGGCGTCGGGTGCCGCCGACGGGCACGGTCCGGGTGGCCATACACGCCACGGACGCGGTCATCCGCGCCGGGCTGATCAGCTGTGTGCGGCAGGACCCGCGACTGTCGGAGATCGGTACCGCCCCGACCGGGGACGCGGATGTCGTGGTGGTGGCCGTCGAGTCCGCGGACGGGTCCACCCTGAAGATGCTGCGCGACCTGAGCACGAGCCCCACCACGCGCTTCCTCGTCATCGTCAAGAGACAGTGGCGGATCGAGATCTCGATGGCGGTCGACTGCGGAGTGCGCGCCGTGCTGCACCACGCGTCCTTCTCCCCCAGGGAGTTCGCCCAGACGCTCCTGACCGTCGCGCAAGGAGGCGGATGCTTCCCCCACGCACTCCAGGGCGAGTTGATGCAGCAGATCCAGAGGACACAGCGTCAGGTTCTCGCCCCCATGGGCCTGACCACCTACGGGACCACCGAGCGCGAGCAACATGTCCTGCGCCTGGTCGCCGACGGGCGCGAACTCGCCGACATCGCACTGGAGTTGTCCTACTCGGAGCGCACCGTCAAGAACATCCTGTACGGGGTCATGAAGCGATTCGGTCTCCGCAACCGCGCCCATGCCGTCTCGTACGCGATACGCACCGGGATCATCTGAGGTGTCTACGATCGCCTGACAGGTGAGCCGCTGCCCGAAGGACCGGACAGCTCGTAGCGAAACCGTTGCCGTTCCACCGGAAGTCCCCCACACCAAGCGCATAGTGTGTGATGCCGTTCCGTCAAGCAGTGATCATGGTGACGCGCCGCCGCCACGGCCGTCGTCACACCGGTTCATCCCAGGGGGAGTTCAGCCCATGCGATCCATACGCCCGTTCCTGGCCACCCGTCGAGGAAGGAGCGCGCGCCGCACGGGCTCTCCCGTCCTGGCGGCGGTCGGCCTCGCCACGGCGCTGACCCTGACCGCGACCGCGTGCGACGGGGGTTCGGACAACAAGGCGAGCAGCGAGGTTAGCGCGTCCGCCACGGACGACGGCAAGATCCAGATCCCCGACAACGTGAAGCAGAAGCTCAGGGAGCACGGGATCGACATCGACAAGTGGCAGAACGGCGCCTGGAAGAAGTGGGACAAGCACGACTGGCTGCGTGAGGCCGACGATTTCATCAACCCGATCATCAAGGGGCTGTGGGACTCGGACCGGATGCGCAAGGCCAATGACCCCGACAAGGGTGTCGACGACAACGACCTCTCCGGCGACCAGGGCGTCACGGACCCCACTCCGGCACCGGTGACGGCCCAGGCGGTGTCGGCCGCCTACCACAACAGCGCCCCCGCCTCCGGCAAGGTGTTCTTCGACTCTCCCGAAGGCACGATGGTCTGCTCGGCGACCGTGGTCGAGGACCCGGCGCACCCCGGGAAGTCCAACCTCGTGTGGACGGCCGGCCACTGCGTGCACGCGGGCAAGAAGGGCGGCTGGTACCGCAACATCGCGTTCGTGCCGGACTACAACGACTCGGGCAGGACCGCACTCCAGCTGAAGAACGCCCCACGGGAGGAGGTCGCCCCGTACGGCGTCTGGTGGGGTGACTGGGCACAGACCTCCGACCAGTGGATCTCACAGGGCGACGAGACCGGCGGCCACGGCGCGCCGTACGACTTCGCCGTCATCCATGTCACGCCGGAGAAGGGCAACGGCGGCAAGTCTCTCCAGGAGACGGTCGGCGCGGCCCTGCCGGTGAACTTCAACGCTCCCGCCGTGCCGAAGGTCGAGAGCCTCACGGCCACCGGCTACCCGGCCGCTCCCCCGTTCGACGGGCAGAAGCTGTACCAGTGCCAGGACAAGCCGGGGCGGCTCTCCATCGCGAAGGCGGAGCCGACGATGTACCGCATCGGCTGCACCATGACGGGCGGTTCGTCGGGTGGCGGCTGGGTGGAGAAGGGCGCCGACGGCAAGCCGGAACTGGTGTCCAACACCTCGATCGGCCCGGTGACCTCGGGCTGGCTCGCCGGACCGCGACTGGGCGATGAGGCCAAGGGCGTATACGAGTCGGTCAGCAAGAAGTTCGCGAACCGGTAGGACCACCACCAGGGCGCGCGAAGGCCCGCTCTCCCCCGAACGGAAGGTGTATTCCGTTCGCGAGGGAGAGCGGGCCTTTTCGCGGGGGCCGAAGAGTCCCCCGAGGGATCAGAGCAGGGAAGCGGGAGCGTACGGCGCCAGTTCCGCGGCCAGTTCCTCGTGCACCCGGGCCTTGAGCAGAGTGCCCTCCGGGGTGTGCTCCTCGGAGATCACCTCGCCCTCGGAGTGGGCGCGCGCGACCAGCCGGCCATGCGTGTACGGCACGATCGCCTCGATCTCGACCGAGGGCCGGGGCAGCTCGACGTCGATCAGCGCGAGCAGCTCGGCGATGCCCCTGCCGGTACGGGCCGAGACCGCGATGGAGTGCTTCTCGATCCGCAGCAGCCGCTGGAGCACCAGCGGGTCGGCCGCGTCCGCCTTGTTGATCACGACGATCTCGGGTACTTCGGTGGCGCCGACGTCCCTGATCACCTCTCGCACCGCGGCCAGCTGCTCCTCCGGCACCGGGTGCGAACCGTCCACCACGTGCAGGATCAGGTCGGAGTCGCCGACCTCCTCCATCGTGGAGCGGAACGCCTCCACCAGGTGGTGCGGCAGGTGCCGTACGAAGCCGACGGTGTCGGCCAGGGTGTACAGCCTGCCGCTCGGCGTCTCGGCCCGGCGCACGGTCGGGTCCAGGGTCGCGAACAGCGCGTTCTCGACCAGCACGCCCGCGCCCGTGAGACGGTTGAGCAGGGAGGACTTTCCGGCGTTGGTGTAGCCCGCGATGGCGACCGACGGCACCTTGTGCCGCCTGCGCTCCTGGCGCTTGACCTCGCGGCCGGTCTTCATCTCCGCGATCTCCCGGCGCATCTTCGCCATCTTCTCGCGGATCCGCCGCCGGTCCGTCTCGATCTTGGTCTCACCGGGACCACGGGTCGCCAGGCCGCCGCTGCCGCCGCCCATCTGCCGGGACAGCGACTGGCCCCAGCCGCGCAGCCTCGGCAGCATGTACTGCATCTGTGCGAGCGCGACCTGCGCCTTGCCCTCCCGGGACTTGGCGTGCTGGGCGAAGATGTCCAGGATCAGGGCCGTACGGTCGATGACCTTGACCTTGACGACGTCCTCGAGGTGGATCAGCTGGCCGGGGCTGAGCTCACCGTCGCAGATGACGGTGTCGGCGCCGGTCTCGAGCACGACGTCACGCAGCTCGCCGGCCTTGCCCGAACCGATGTAGGTGGCCGGGTCGGGCTTGTCGCGGCGCTGGATCACACCGTCGAGCACGAGCGCGCCGGCCGTCTCGGCGAGGGCTGCCAGCTCCGCGAGCGAGTTCTCCGCGTCCTGAGCGGTGCCCGAGGTCCAGACCCCGACGAGCACCACGCGCTCGAGGCGCAGCTGCCGGTACTCGACCTCGGTGACGTCCTCGAGCTCGGTGGACAGGCCCGCGACCCTGCGCAGAGCCGCCCGCTCGGAGCGGTCGAACTGATCGCCGTCCCGCTCCTGGTCGATCTCCTGGCTCCAGGCGACGTCCTCTTCCATCAGGGCATCGGCCCGAAGTCCCTCGGGGTGGTCGTACGCAAAGCGCCTGGTGTCCTGGGAAGGGGAAGAAGAGGAGGTCATTGGGTCCTTACGTCGTTGGGGATCCGTATGCGGGACTGGGGGCGGCCTCATCGGCCATACCACCGGTCACCTTGGCAACGCTCGAGCGGCCCGGGACATTCCCGGCCGCCCATCGCCCTGAGGGACGCCGCGCCGCCGACCCGAAAATGGTCGCACGGCGTGGCCCGTCGCGTCATCCGACTTACCGCGTGGCCTTGGGCGCGGCCTGCCGCGCGTCACTCTTCCAGTCGGGGTGCCCCGGCATCGGAGGCGTCTTGTCGCCGTAGAGCCAGCCCTGGAAGAAGGCACTCAGATCGCGTCCGGCGACGTCGGACGCGAGATTCTCGAAATCTGCCGTATCCGCCGTGCCGTCCCGGTGCAGGGCCACCCAGAGCCGCTCCAGCCGCTCGAAGGCCGGGGTTCCGATCTCCTGGCGCAGCGCGTAGAGGACGAGCGCGGCGCCGTCGTAGACATTCGGGCGGAAGATACTGATCTTCTTTCCGGCCGTGGCGGCCTTGGGAGCGGCCGGCGGGCCCCCTGAGGAACGCCACAGGTCCGAGAGTCCGTACGCCGCCCTCATACGGGTCTCCATGGGCCGCTGCGCGGTCTCCTGCGCGTACAGGGCCTCGTACCAGGTGGCGTGTCCCTCGTTGAGCCACAGGTCGGACCAGGTACGGGGGCTGACGCTGTCGCCGAACCACTGGTGGGACAGCTCGTGCACCATGATCGATTCGACGTACCACTTGGGGTAGAAGGGTTGCGTGAACACTCCCTTCTCGAAGAGGGAGAGCGTCTGGGTCTCCAGCTCGAAGCCGGTCTGCGCCCCGGCGATCAGCAGCCCGTAGTTCTCGAAGGGATACGGGCCGACCTTCCTCTCCATCCAGGCGATCTGGTCGGAGGTCTTCACCAGCCACGGTTCGAGCGCCTTCACGTCCTTCGCGGGTACGACATCGCGGATGGGCAGTCCGTTCGGTCCCGTGCGGTGCAGTACGGCGTTGCGGCCGATGGAGACCTGGGCGAGTTCCGTCGCCATGGGGTGCCCGCTCCGGTAGCTCCAGGTGGTGTTCCCGCTGCCGTGCCGTACGTCCACGGGCAGACCGTTGGCCACCGCCGTGTAGCCGTCCGGGACGGTCACATGGAAGGTGAACATCGCCTTGTCGGAGGGATGGTCGTTGCACGGGAAGACGAAATGGGCGGCGTCGGCCTGGTTGGCCATCGCGAGCCCGTCGTCGGTCCGCACCCAGCCGCCGTCCGAGCCCTTGGCCGCCACCGGCTCACTGGTGTGCCGCACGGTGATCCGCAGCGCGCTTCCCTTGGCGAGCGGGGTGTCCGGTGTGACCACCAGATCCTCCCCCGCGCTGGTGAAGGTCGCGGGCTCACCGTTGACATCGATGGACTCCACCGTGCCGTGCGCGAAGTCGAGGTTGAAGCTCTGCAGGATGTCCGTGGTGCGCGCGTCGATCTTGGTGACGGCGGTGAGCGGCCTGCTGTTGCTGCCGGGGTAGGTGAAGGAGAGGTCGTACGACAGGACGTCGTAGCCGGGGTTGCCGAGCGTCGGGAAGAGCCGGTCGCCGATGCCCAAGGCCACGGGGGTCGGGGGCGCGCTCGCGGCGATCAGGGTGCCGCAGATCACGGAGGCGAGGAGGGTCGCCTTGGTGCGGCGGGCGCGGCGGGGTGCGGGGCAGGGGCTGTCGGGCATGGACCACGGCTACCAGCGCGCGCTGGTCGTGCGGTGAAGACGCGCGTCGGGGCCACCTGAATTGCGCCCGCGCGGCGGAGCCGTGCCCTGCGGGTGCGTGCCCTGCGGGTGCGTGGCTGGTTTTGCGCAGTTCCCCGCGCCCCTGTCGGGATGGTCGCGGTACGTGGCGATCTTCGGGTCCGCGGTAATTTGTCGCGCAGTTCCCCGCGCCCCTAGCGGGATGGCCCGGCACGCCGACAGGTGCGGGCACGTCGTGGCTGTTCGCGCAGTTCCCGCGCCCCTGATCAGGCGCGGATCCGTGTCGGCGCAGCGGAGGGATGCGCTCGGCAGGGGCGCGAACTCTGCCTGCATGCGCCTGCGCCGCGCGAGCACATCCTGGGCGGAGTGGTGGTTTCCGGCACCCTGCGGGACTCGCTGTTCATCCTGGACGCGCTGCTGGGCCGCGACGGCGGGGGTGCGGCCGGAGACCGTGGTGACCGACACCGCGTCCTACAGCGACATCGTCTTCGGGCTGTTCGCGATCTGCGGCTACCGGTTCTCCCCGCGGATCGCGGACATCTCGGACGCCCGGCTGTGGCGGACCCAGGCTGGCGGGCCGCCTACGGCGACGGCACGGCCGAGCAGAGCGCCGACGCCGGCGAGGGGCTGCGTAGGGTTGGGGGACGGGCGGGGGTCCGAGTAGGAACGGACCAAGAAACCGGTGTTGCTGTCAGAAGTTTTGACGGGTGGTCGGGGGGCACACAGGTGTTCGCGCGGGCGGGCGTTTCATAGGTGGTCCCCGTTTCAACACCGCGCCGCCGCGCCATCCCGGTCGCCGAGGACCTGCGCGACGCGGGGATCGAGCCGGCCCCCTCGCCGGCAAGACCATCGGCGGGGTGCCGGTCTCCGACAACGGCATGCTCGCCACCGCCGTACGCCTGCGGGACACCGGACACCTGTCTCTCCGGGAGATCGCCTCCCGACTCGTCATCCGCACCGGCAAGAAGTGGGGCCAACACCCCTCACCCGCCACCGTCATGCGGATGCTCCGCGAGTACGACGCGCAGACTGCTACGACCCTGGTGGAACCCGCACGCTGACCTGCGGCTGAGTCCTCAGCGTTGTTTTTTCGGCGTGAACTACTGGGACCCCTACCAGTAAAGCCCGTGGGGATGGGCGCCACACAAGAGGCCAGTGATCGTCACGGCGGAGGTTGAAAGCACCCCGGCAGGCTTCGGGCGGAGACGGCGCGGCATGGTCTCACCAGGGAATCGGCCCGTCCTCGGCCAGGAAGGCGCCGGTCGGGCCGTCCTCGCCGACGGCCGCCAGGCGAACCGCGATGGCCGCGCCCTCCTCCGCCGTGCGTATCCCGGTGTGGCGGTTGAGGTCGGTCGCGCAGTAGCCAGGACTCACCGCGTTGACCAGGATCCCTTCGGCGCGCAGTTCATTGGCGTAGAGCACGGTGATCGCGTTCAGCGCGCTCTTCGAGGTGCAGTAAGGGAGAAGAATCGAGGAGTAGTCGGACCACGGGCTGCCCGGGTCGGCCAGGTGGGCGAGGGAGCCGAGTTCGCTGGACATGTTGACGATGCGTGCGGCGGCGGAGCGGCGGAGCAGGGGAAGCATGGCGTGGGTCACCGCGATGACGCCGAACACGTTGGTCTCGTAGACCTGCCGGACGGTGGCGGCTGGGGTTTCACTCGGTTTTTGCGGTCCGGGGGCGATCGCGGCGTTGTTGACGAGGATGTCGAGGCGGCCGAACGTGGCGTCGATGTGCTTGGCGGCGGCCTGGACCGAGATCTCGTCGGTGACGTCCAGCGGTACGAACCGTACGTCGGCGCCCTCGGCGCGAAGCTCCTCGGCCGCCGCCTCGCCACGCTCGGCGTTGCGGGTGCCGATCAGCACGGTGATGCCGAGGGCTGCGAGCCTGCGCGCCGTTTCCTTGCCGATGCCCTTGTTCGCGCCGGTGATCAGAGCAGTCTTCTGCGAAGTCGTCATGGCACCCAGCCTCCCCTCGTCCACGGGCGGCAGGGAAAGACCAGAAGACTCTGGATCTATAGTCCACAGATATGAGTGAGCTAGAGGTGCGGGAGCTGAGGTACTTCATCGCGGTCGCCGAGGAACTGAACTTCAGCCGGGCCGCGCAACGCCTGGGGATGGCGCAGCCCCCGCTGTCGAAGGCGATCGCTCAGATGGAGTCCCGGCTCGGTGTACGCCTGCTGGAGCGCACCACCCGACAGGTGAGGCTGACCACCGCCGGTCAGGTGCTGCTCGACCAGGCCCGGATCGCGGTCGACGCGGTGCACGCCGCGGCCCGGCGTGCACGCCGGGCCGGTCAGCCGACACCTCAACTCGTCGTGGCGGTCAAGCCGGGAGGCGATGCCGGGCTGCTGCGGGAGATCCTCGCCGCCTACCGGGGAACGGGTTCGCATCTGCCGCCGCCTGAAGTCGTCGTCGGCGGCAGCGGAGAGCCGATCGCCATGCTGCGGGACGGCCGTGCCGATGTAGCGCTGTTGCGCAGCCCGTTCGACGGTCAAGGGCTGGATTCCCTGACGCTCGTGGTCGAGCCGCGACTGGCCGTTCTCCCCGCCGCGCACCGCCTGGCCGGACGCCGACGACTGCGGCTGACCGACCTCAAGGGCGAACCGATCCCACGCTGGAAAGGGGCCGCCCCCTCCACCACCGCCTACTACACAGGATGCGACGGAGCGGAAGCAGGCGATGGCCACACAGGCTTGGCGCCGGCCGACACTCCTGAGGGGCCGCTCGTGGCCAGCGTCGAGCAACTCCTGGAGGTGGTCGCGCTGGGCCAGGCGGTGGCGTTCCTGTCACTGTCCACCACCAAGCGGCACCAGCGCCCGGACATCGCATACCGGCCGGTCACCGGCCTCAGCCCCAGCGCGGTCATGGTCGCCTGGCCGGAGACCTCGCGATCCGCAGCCGTCGCCGCCTTCGTCCAAGCCGCCCACGACGTCGCCGCCCACCACCCCGACCACATGACCGCACTGGCCTACTGACCGGGGGCACTCACCCCTCGCCATGACGATCACCGCACGACCAATTCAAGACAACCAGTTCATCCGCGAGCTCATCGTCTCCGGTACCCGCGAAGGCCTGGACGCCGCACGCGCCCGCGGCCGTGTCGGCGGCCGACTCCCCGAAGGCCACCCCTGACAGGGGCGCGGGGAACTGCGCAAACCGCCACGACGTGCCCGCAGATCACAACGCACCGCACCCACCCCCGGCAGGGGCGGCGCGGGGAACTGCGCAAATCCAGTTACGCGCCGCAGGTCACAACGCGGTAGCCGGATGCTGGGCTCTCGTCACGTCGTACACGCCGGGGACGTTGCGCATCGCCCGCATCAGGGACGGAAGGTGCGTGGCGTCCGGGAGTTGGAGCGTGTACGTATGGCGTACGCGCTGCTGGCTCGGGGGCTCGACGGTCGCCGACACGATCCCGGCGCCCTCCTGCGCGATGGCCTCCGTGAGGTCCGCGAGGAGGTGGGGGCGTCCGAAGGACTCGGCGACGAGCGTGACACGGCACTCGGTGGTGCCGCCCCAGCGCACCTCGACCTCCGCTCGCCCGTCGCTCTTCATGCGTGCCGCGCCCGCGCATTCGGCGCGGTGGACGGTCACGGCACCGCCGCGCACCACGAAGCCGGTGACCTCGTCGGGCGGTACGGGAGTGCAGCAGCCCGCGAGACGGACCAAGGCTCCGGGCAGATCGACAACGGCGTTGGCCGTGCGCGCCCCGTACGGATCCGGGGTGGGGTGGGCGGGCAGCGCGGGCGGGCGCGCCTCGGGGCCGAGCGCGGCGGTGCGCGCCACTGTCGCGTCGGACGGGCCTTCGTCCATGCGCGCCGTGTCGTCGGACGGGTCCGTGTGGTGCGGATGCGCGGCCAGCCACCGCTGGATGGCGATCCGGGCGGCGGCCGTGTGGGCGTGTTCCAGCCACTCCCTCGAGGGTTCCGAGGCCGGGTCCTGGCCCATGAGGAGCTGTACGGTGTCGCCGTCCTTGAGGACGGTGCTCAGTGTCGCCAGCCGGCCGTTGACGCTGGCGCCGATGCAGGCGTGCGCGTCCTCGCCGTACTGGGCGTACGCGGCGTCGACGCAGCTCGCGCCCTCGGGCAGCCCCAGGGTGCCGCCGTCGGGCCGGAACACGGTGATCTCCCGGTCCTGGGCGAGGTCCTCGCGCAGCGTCGACCAGAAGGTGTCGGTGTCGGGCGCGGCCTCCTGCCACTCCAGGAGCCTGGAGAGCCAGCCGGGGCGGGTCGGGTCGGCCCGCTCGCCGTCGGCGGGGTCGTCGGAGGCGGGCGCGTAGGGATTGCCGAGAGCGACGACGCCGGCCTCGGCCACGTTGTGCATCTGGTGGGTGCGGATGAGGACTTCCGCGATCTCGCCGTCTCCGGTCGAGACCGCCGTGTGCAGCGACTGGTAGAGGTTGAACTTCGGGACGGCGATGAAGTCCTTGAACTCCGAGACCACCGGGGTCATACAGGTGTGCAGTTCGCCGAGGACTCCGTAGCAGTCGGCGTCCTCGTTCACGAGCACCAGCAGGCGTCCGAAGTCCGCGCCGCGCAGCCGCCCCCGTTTTCGGGAGATGCGGTGGACCGAGACGAAGTGGCGTGGCCTGATGAGGACTTCGGCCTGGATCCCGGCCTCGCGCAGTACCGTGCGCACCTGTTCGGCCGTCCGGGCGAGCGGGTCGTCGCCGTGCGCCGCGTTCTCGTCGATGAGTTCCCTGGTGTGCTCGTACTCCTCGGGATGCAGGACCGCGAAGACCAGGTCCTCCAGTTCCGTCTTCAGCGCCTGTACACCGAGCCGTTCGGCGAGCGGGATGAGCACGTCCCGGGTGACCTTGGCGATGCGTTCCTGCTTCTCGCGCCGCATCACGCCGAGGGTGCGCATGTTGTGCAGGCGGTCGGCGAGTTTGATCGACATGACGCGGACGTCGTTGCCCGCGGCTACGAGCATCTTGCGGAAGGTCTCGGGTTCGGCGGCGGCCCCGTAGTCGACCTTCTCCAGCTTGGTCACACCGTCGACGAGGTAGCACACCTCCTCGCCGAACTCCTCGCGCACCTGGTCGAGCGTCACATCCGTGTCCTCGACAGTGTCGTGCAGCAAAGAGGCCGTCAAGGTGGTGGCCTCGGCGCCGAGTTCGGCGAGGATCAGGGTCACCGCGAGGGGATGCGTGATGTACGGCTCCCCGCTCTTGCGCATCTGGCCCCGGTGCGAGGACTCCGCCAACAGGTAGGCGCGGCGCAGGGGTTCGAGGTTGGCGTCCGGGTGGTGGGCACGGTGCGCCTCGCCGATGTGACCGATGGCGTCGGGCAGCCGGTCACGGATGGCGGAGCCGAGCAGCGCCGCCCGTCCCAGGCGGCGCAGGTCGATCCGGGGGCGGCTCTTCCTGCGGTGCGCTCCCGGTGTCACGGGGGCAGGGTCGGCAGGATTCGTGGCCTCCGCACTCATGGGCACCTCCGGCTGCGTGGACCGGCGGACGGGTGCCCCAGGGCGAACACGGCACAGGGGATGGCAGCGGTCCCCCGTCCGGGCCGGTGCTTGATGCTACCGAGCCCATCACGCATGCCCGACCGGCTCTCGCCGAGCGTGAAGGGGATCACCCATTCGAGCGAAGGAACAGGCGTTTACGGTTTCCCGCCAAGGGCATTGACGGACACCGTCGAATCGAACACACCATCAGGACCGGAACTGCGGATCGGAGAGTTCCAAGGGCCGCAAGCCGCCATACGGGGGCCGGGCACGGACTCCATCGGGGGCGTTTTCCGGCCACGCCCGATCACACCCGGCCGCGAAGTGCCGCCATCGATGTGCCACCGCGTGCTCCCGCGCGCCGTCCGGTCGCCCCCCTAGGGTCTTTCGTCTGGATCAGGCCGGGTCAGGCTACGTTCGCCCCGGGCAAACGTAGCCTGCCGCGGCACCGGAGAGGATCGGGGCACCGGCCGCCGCGGTCCCTTCGGGGCTCAGCGGACGGCGGTCGCCAGCCAGTGGGCGTCGATCTCGCCCTCGGCGACGATCACCGCGGGTCCGGTCATCTCGATCTCGCCGTCCGGGCGCTCGGTGATCACCAGCGTGCCGCCGGGGACGTCCACCGTGTACGTCGCGGGGACGCCCGTCGTCGCCGGGTCGGCGCTGTCCCTGCGGGCCGCGGCGACAGCGACCGCGCACGCGCCCGTGCCGCACGAGCGGGTCTCTCCGGAGCCGCGCTCATGGACGCGCATCGCGACATGCCCGGGTGCCCGGTCGACGACGAACTCGACGTTCACGCCGTCCGGGTAGGCGGAGGCAGGGCTGAACCCGGGCGCGGTGTAGAGGTTGCCCGCGTCCGCGAGGTCGTCGACGAACGCGACCGCGTGCGGGTTGCCCATGTTGACGTTGCGCGCGGGCCAGTTGCGTTCCCCGACGGCGACCGTGACATCGCCCTCGGGCAGAAGGGCCCTGCCCATGCCCACGGTGATGTCGCCCTCGGCCGCGCCGCCCCGCCCGGATCCGGGCTTGGCGATGTGCACGGTCTTCACGCCTCCGCGCGTGGCGATGGCGAGGTCGCCCTCGCTCACGTGACCGGAGCGCTGCAGGTAGCGCGCGAACACCCGCACGCCGTTGCCGCACATCTCGGCGATCGAGCCGTCCGCGTTGCGGTAGTCCATGAACCACTCCGCCTCGGCGGCCATCTCCCGGGCCTCGGGGTGCGCCGCGGACCGCACCACGTGCAGCAGACCGTCGCCGCCGATGCCCGCGCGGCGGTCGCACAGGGCGGCGACGGCGGCCGGGGGCAGGTCGACGGTGTTCTCGGGGTCCGGGACGATCACGAAGTCGTTCTCGGTGCCGTGCCCCTTGAGGAAGGCGATCCGCGTGCTCATTCCTCGATCGTACGGGGTGGCGCCGGCAGTCCGGGCGGGCGGTCCGCTGGGCGGACCCGCGTCAGCGCAGCCGGGCCACGCGCCCCACGGCCAGCACCGCGACCATGGCGACCACGACGGTGTAACCGAGGATGACGCGCCAGTCCGGGCGGCGTCCGGAGCCGCGTGGCGGCAGGCCCGGCCAGGTGTAGCCGACCCGGCGGGCGGCCATCATGCCCCAACCGGCCGCGCACGAGAAGATCAGCAGACCGAGCATGGCGACCACGGCACCGCCGTCGCCGAACTCGAACGCCAGGGGGAAGGCGAACATCAGGGAGCCGACCGCCGCCAGTGCCACGATGGGGGCGAGCTGCCAGATCCGCAGCCGGCGCTGCGGACGCAGCTCGACCTCGACCTCTTCGACCTCGGGCCCGGTGGTCAGCGGGTCCGGCTGCGGCCCGTCGTCGCTCACAACGCTCGGCGGCTGTTCGTCGGGGCCGTCGGAGCTGAGTGTCTGGTCCCCGCGCGCCGCGCTTTCGTACTCCGCGCCTTGTGCGGTGTCGCGAGGGCCGGCCTCCATCGCCACGTGCCCTCCCCACTCGGACTCTGCTCGGTCGATCGAAGCTTGATGATGGCATGCCGTCACGGGCCCGGACGGCGGCCGGAGCGTCCCGATGCCATCACGTGATCAGGCTGTAACCGCTCGTTCGAGCAACGTCAGTGCGAGGTGCGGAAGTTCCGTTCGATCCGAGGCGGCCCCACTGAGCCAGTGCACCCGCGGGTCGCGGCGGAACCATGAATCCTGACGGCGCGCGAAGCGCTTGGTGGCGCGAATCGTCTCGGCGCGGGCTTCGTCCAGCGTGCACCCCCCGGCGAGCGCCGCGAGCACCTGCTGATACCCGAGCGCGCGTGATGCCGTGCGCCCCTCGCGCAGTCCCTGCGCCTCCAGCGTGCGCACCTCCTCGACGAGCCCCGCCTCCCACATCCGGTCGACCCGGTGCGCGATGCGCTCGTCGAGTTCGGGGCGCGTCACGTCGACACCGATCTGGACGGTGTCGTAGACCGAGTCATGGCCCGGCAGGTTGGCGGTGAAGGGCTGCCCGGTGATCTCGATGACCTCCAGGGCCCGGACGATACGGCGGCCGTTTCCGGGCAGGATCGCGCGTGCCGCCTCCGGGTCGGCGGCGGCCAGCCGCGCGTGCAGCGCCCCCGGGCCGCGCAGCGCCAGCTCCTCCTCCAGCCTGGCGCGGACCTCGGGGTCGGTTCCGGGGAACTCCAGGTTGTCGATCGCGCCGCGCACATACAGCCCCGAGCCGCCCACCAGGACGGGCCAGCGGCCCTCGGCGAGCAGAGCGTCGATCCTCGCGCGGGCGAGACGCTGGTACTCGGCCACGGA
The DNA here is from genome assembly GCF_040644155.1 of Streptomyces sp. NPDC047022. NCBI lineage: Bacteria > Bacillati > Actinomycetota > Actinomycetes > Kitasatosporales > Streptomycetaceae > Streptomyces > Streptomyces sp. NPDC047022. Next base: position 93,457 of record NZ_JBEYVV010000022.1, read on the forward strand.
CGCGGTGACGGTCACGTCCCAGATGTCCAGCAGATGGTGCGGCACACCGCCGCGCTCCTGAAGGGTCAGCTTCGCGGTGCCGATGTCCATCCCACGGTAGAGCTGCATGGAGTCGGCGTTGACGACCTCACCGCCGAGCTGCTGGGCCAGGAAGACGCCCAGATCGGACTTTCCGGCCGCGGTCGGCCCGACGACGGCGATGACCCGCGGCGCGGGAGCTGCACTACTCATCGCAACAGTCTCGCAAACGCGCGGACGTCACCTCGAACGAGCTACGTGACGCCCTCCGTGCGGGGTCGTTGCCTGTTGCGGGGGCCCGGTCACCGATTCGAGCGCGTGCGGTGCGGGCGATGCGACCGGACGCACCGGGCCACGCGGTATTTCGCCCGCGCAGGTAACGTATGGAGTGGATATGGGCGTATTGGCACGGCTTTTTCGCAGGTCGAGGACGACGGAGGAGGCACAGTCCGCCGAGGCGGGGGTTCCGGAGCCGACGGCCCCGGCCGAGGCGGATGCAGCGGACGAGGCGAAAGAGCTCGCCGAGGCCGCACCTGGGGCCCCGGTGGAGCACAGCACCCCGGCGGAGCACAGCGCACCCGAGTCCGGTGACGACGGCGTCGCGATCCCCGGGCAGCAGTCCGCCGGGAATGCCATCGACAGCGAGGTCCGGGCCGACCAGGACGCCCGCACGTAAATGCCCTCCGCATGGGAAGGTGGATCATGGGTCTCGTGGACAACCTGAAAACCAAGGTCACGGAGTTCGCCCAGCAGCACGAGGGGAAAGTCGATCGCGGCCTCGACAAGGCGGCGAAGATGATCGACGAGAAGACCAAGGGCAAGTACAGCGACAAGATCCACACCGGCACGGGCAAGGCGAAGGGCGCCATGGAGCGCATCGCGCACCGGGACTCGGGCCCGGCGGGCGGTGAAGGGACGCCTCCGGACGCACAGCAGCCGCCCACGGCCTCCTGATCAAGCACCTCCCCTGACGGCCACACCCCAGGGCAGGGCACACATCGGCGGAGGGCTCTCGGCGGACGGCCGCGGGGCATGCTCTCCCGGCCGTCCGCCGTGTCACCCGCCCTGGTGCAACTGGCCTGGCCCTCAGGACCAGGCCGCCACCAGATATCCCACGCCGTACGGCGCGTCGTCGTACAGGAGCGCACCGGACAGACCCGCCCCCTCGGCCGCGCCCGCGAGGATCTGCCAGGGACCCCGGCCGCATGCCTGGAGTTCCCGGGCCAGGCCCGCGTCCAGGGCCGCGAGCGCCGCCGTGTCCACGGTCTCCAGCGCACGCGCGGCCCGCTCGTCGAACCCAGCCGCACGCTCGTCCAGATAGCCCGGCGCCTTGAGCGTGCGGCACGCGCTGGCGTCTCCCATGACCAGCAGGGCCACCCGGCCCGCCGCTCCGGCGATCTCTGCTCCCACCTCCTCGCACCGCCGCGGAGCGAGGGATTCCGCGACGCCCAGCCCCTCGACGGGCGCCCCCTCCCAGCCGGTGCGCTCCAGAAGCCACGCGGCGACGGCGAGCGAGGGCGCGAGCTCCGGCCCGGGCGCCGACGACGGCGTACCGCGGCCCAGCCGTACGCCGACGTCCACTCCGAAGCCGCGGAACGACCCCCGCGTCCCCTCCGCGTAGGTGACGGTCTCGCTCACCTCCGCGGGGCCGACGACCACCAGCCGGTCCGGGCGCGCGGCGGCGAGCACACCGAGCGCGTCCACACAGGCGGTGCGGGCGCCCTCCAGTTCGGGTGCGGCGCCCGCGGCGACCTCGGGAACGAGCAGTGGCGGACAGGGGCAGACGGCGGCGGCAACAAGCATGATCCGCAGCGTAACCCCGCCGGGCGCGTGCGCGTCGTGCCGCCGGCGGCACCGCCGTCAGTCGCAGCCGCACGCTCCGGCGGTGGTGGTCTCGGGCAGGGGCGCGGGGGCACCGATCTTCGGCAGTCCCAGCATCACACCGGCCGGTTTGGCGGCCTGAGCCGCGTTGCGCCTGGCCCAGGCGTCACCGGCGGCCGTACGGCGCACGCCCAGGACGGGGCCCTCGGCGAGCAGGTGGTGCGGCGCGGCGTACGTGATCTCGACGGTCACCACATCGCCGGGGCGGACCTCCTCGTCCGGCTTGGTGAAGTGCACCAGGCGGTTGTCGGGGGCGCGGCCGGACAGCCGGTGGGTGGCTCCGTCCTTGCGGCCCTCGCCCTCGGCGACCATCAGTTCCAGGGTGCGGCCGACCTGCTTCTTGTTCTCCTCCCAGGAGATCTCCTCCTGGAGGGCGACCAGACGCTCGTAGCGGGCCTGGACGACCTCCTTGGGGATCTGGCCGTCCATGATCGCGGCCGGCGTGCCGGGGCGCTTGGAGTACTGGAAGGTGAAGGCCTGCGCGAACCGCGCCTCGCGCACCACGTGCAGCGTCTGCTCGAAGTCCTCCTCGGTCTCGCCCGGGAAGCCGACGATGATGTCCGTGGTGATCGCGGCGTGCGGGATGGCCGCCCGCACCTTCTCGATGATCCCGAGGTAGCGCTCCTGCCGGTAGGAGCGGCGCATCGCCTTCAGGACGGTGTCCGAGCCGGACTGCAGCGGCATGTGGAGCTGCGGCATCACGTTCGGCGTCTCGGCCATGGCCGCGATGACGTCGTCGGTGAAGTCGCGCGGGTGCGGCGAGGTGAAGCGCACGCGCTCCAGGCCTTCGATCGCGCCGCAGGCGCGCAGCAGCTTGCTGAAGGCCTCACGGTCGCCGATGTCGGAGCCGTAGGCGTTCACGTTCTGTCCGAGCAGCGTGATCTCCGAGGCGCCCTCGCCGACAAGGGCCTCGACCTCGGCGAGGATGTCGCCGGGCCTGCGGTCCTTCTCCTTGCCGCGCAGGGCCGGGACGATGCAGAACGTGCAGGTGTTGTTGCAGCCGACGGAGATCGACACCCATGCCGCGTACGCGCTCTCGCGGCGCGTGGGCAGCGTGGAGGGGAAGGCTTCCAGCGACTCGGCGATCTCGACCTGCGCCTCCTCCTGCACGCGGGCGCGTTCGAGGAGGACGGGCAGCTTGCCGATGTTGTGCGTGCCGAAGACGACGTCCACCCAGGGCGCCTTCTTCACGATGGTGTCGCGGTCCTTCTGCGCGAGACAGCCGCCGACGGCGATCTGCATCCCGGGACGCTCGGCCTTCTTCGGCGCGAGACGGCCGAGGTTCCCGTACAACCGGTTGTCGGCGTTCTCACGGACGGCACAGGTGTTGAAGACGACGACGTCGGCGTCCCCGTCCGACCCCTCCGGCGCGCGCACGTAACCGGCCTCTTCGAGCAGCCCGGACAATCGCTCGGAATCGTGGACGTTCATCTGGCACCCGTAGGTGCGCACTTCGTATGTCTTGACGTCCACTGTCTGGCTCCGGTCGCTGCTGCTGGTCATGCGTCAAGCGTAAGGGGGCCGGGAAAACCCGGACGCCACGCCTGCCCACGGCAGCCCACATCTGCCCACGGCTGGGCTGGAGCACCTCCGGGGCCTCCGGCCCCTTTCGGCCGCGGACGGCACGGTCACGGCGGCGGGTGACGCGACGCTCTTCGTGGCGAGCGTCGGCCGAGAGAGCTGACCGCCACTACCCCTGTGAGAGCCGCCGCGAAGCAGATCATGGTGACGGGGGTGCCCAGGTGGTGGGCCAGAACGCTGAAGACCACTATGGGCAGCCCAAGTCCCGCGTATCCGGCGACGAAGGTGACGGCCAGGACACCCGCCCGGGACGCGGGGGCGGCGGCTCTCACGGACCGGTCGATGCAGACCTTGAACAGGACTCCCCCGCCGGCCCCCGCCACAGCCGTGGCCGCGAGGAACAGCCAGAGCCTCGCCTCGTAGACGGACAGCGCCACCAGGGCCAGGCCCAGAGGGAAGGCCGCGGTGCCCACGGTCAGCAGACGGCGCGGCGAGAGCGGGGCCAGGGCCAGCTCGGCCAGCGCGGAGGCGCTGAACATCAGGAACGGCGCCAGACCGGCCACGAACGCCGAGGAAACACGGAACTCGGTGCGCAGCATGACCGCGCCCAGCGCGGTGACCAGGCCGAAGAGCGCGTAGGAACAGAAGGCGAGACCCACGGCGGAGACATACAGTCCCAGCGCGCCGGGACGCAGTGCGAAGCGTGCCGGCCTGCACCGCGCCGTATGGCTCACCTCCACGGTCTCCGGGGTGACCAGGGCGAGCAGCAGGCATACCGCGAGCACCACGGCGAAGCCGAACTGGGTGACGGTCAGCGGTTGCCGCGTCCAGAGCACCACCGCTCCGGCGATCAGCGGACCGAGGGCCAGTCCGCCGAGGTTGGCTCCCGTCGCGACCACCTCCGGCAGCCCGGCGCGAGAGGTTTCCTCGTGCGCCCTCGCGTACAGGTCGTGCAGATAGGCGGTGGCGGTGGACGCCATGAGACCGATGCCCACGCCGTTGAGGAAGCGGCCGATCAGCAGCCCGACGAGGCCCTGCCACCAGGTCATGAGCAGGGCGGCGATCAAGGTCACGGTGAGCGCGGCGAGGACGACGCGTCGGCGGCCGTAGCGGTCGGACAGGTGTCCGAGGCCGAGAAAGCCGATGGCGGCTCCGACGGCCACCATGGCGGACACGACGGTGATCGTGGTCGCCCCGAACCCGTCCTGGGCGGCGTAGAGCGGCCACAGCGCGGCGGGGGCGGTGCCGAAGCCCATCAGGACGGTGAACGCGAACGCCACGAACCAGAACCCGGCCCCGTACCCGACCGACGGGCGCACGCCCGCACCCCGTCGGCCCGGGGAGGCGGGGACGGCGGAGGTGGCGGTCCGGGGCCCGTTCGGCAAAGGAACAGCCTCCCTCGCGCTCGGCCGGCGCCGCATGAGGTGCCGAACAGCCTTCGCCCCCGAGTTCCCACGATACGAGCATCAAGCCGGGCGCTCCCTCGCGCGGGCGGCCGTCACTGAAGGCGACGGAGCGCAAGGGTTTTGGTGACAATCCACTTCGTGACTCCTCCACCCCGTAAACGGGGTGGCTTCTCGCTAAGCCGGGTTGGCGTCGCGACGGGCCAGCCCGGCCCGTAGAACGTTCAGGGCGCCCACCGTGTCAGCGTGCGCGTGGTGGCCGCACGAGACGCAGTGGAACTCTTCCTGTGTGGGCCGGTTCTCCTTGGCGGTGTGCCCGCATTCGGGGCACCGCCGTGAGGTATTGCGGGGGTCCACCGCTATCACCGCTCGCCCGGCGCCTTCCGCCTTGGCCGCGAGGATCGCGAGGAACACCCCCCATCCGGCATCAGCTATCGAGCGGTTGAGCCCGGCCTTCGCGCTCGCCCCGTTGGGCAGGAACGCGTCGGGCTGCTCGGCGTCCGGCTTCGGCGCCGGCGCCTTGCTCATGTTGCGGATCTTGAGGTCTTCGTGCGCGATGAAGTCATTGCCACGCACCAGGTCAAGAGCGGTCTTGTGCGCGTGGTCCAGGCGTTGACGACGGACTTTGCGATGCAGGCGCGCCACCGCCTCTACGGCCTTGCGGCGTCGCTTGCTGCCGCGCTTGCAGCGGCTCAGGGCCTGCTGGGCGGCTTTGAGCTTGGCGGTGGCCTTGTGGCCGTGGCGCGGGTTGGCCACGAATTCGCCGTCAGAGGTGGCGAGGAAGTTGGCTGTCCCGAGGTCGATGCCGATCACGGCGCCGGTCGCGGGAAGCGGTTCGGGCTGGGCCTGGTCGGCGGTGAGGACGACGTACCAGCGGCGCGCTTCCCGCTTCACCGAGATCGTTTTGACCTTGCCGATCACCGGCCGGTGCTGGTGCACCTTGACGTGTCCGACGCCCTGGAGGCGTAGGCGGGTGACGGGGTCGTGAGGGGTGGAGTCCCAGCGGCAGCCGTCGCCGTCCCTGGGGAAGTCCACGGTGTCAAACCGCTTGCCCGATCGGAAACGCGGATACCCCGGCTTCTCTCCGGCCTTGACGCGGCGGAAGAACGCGGCGAACGCCGTGTCCAGACGCCGCAAGGTGGCCTGCTGGGAGCTGAATGACCACTGAGCCTGGTCCGGGTCGAAGGCGCGGATGTCCTTGAGCTGGCCGGACTGCTGTCCGTAGCGGACCGTCGTCTTCGAGGCGTGCCGGTAGGCGTCCCGCCGCTCTTGAAGGGCGGCGTTGTAGAGGGTGCAGTGATCGCGGAGCATCGCCGTCAAGGCACCCTGCTGGCCCACGGTGGGCCTCATGAGGAACTTGTAGGCGCGGATCACTGGTTCACCCACTCCGCCAGCTTGAGACAGCAACATCATAGCATTGGGTTATGTCACCACGCTGGGAACCAAACCCCGATGTGAGGCGCGGCCGTCACGTCGACTATGACCTGCATGCACACTTGGTGTTCGTCACCAAGTACCGGCGCACCGTCTTCAACGACGCCATGCTGACCCGCTGCGAAGAGATCATGCGGAAGGTGTGCGAGGACTTCGAAGCCGACCTGGTCGAGTTCAACGGAGAAGAGGACCACGTACACCTGCTGGTGCACTACCCGCCGAAGGTCGCACTCTCGAACCTGGTCAACTCCCTCAAGGGCGTCTCCTCGCGCCGCCTGCGGCAGGAGTTCACCGGCCACGTCAACCCGGCGATCATGCACGGCCGGTTCTGGTCCGGCTCCTACTTCGCCGGGTCCTGCGGTGGGGCACCGCTCCAGGTGGTCAAGGACTACATCGAGAACCAGAAGCGGCCCGACTGAACGCAGGCCGCCAGTGGAGCACTACGCAGCGATGTTGCGGCGCTCCGCGCCGCAGGGCTCAGAATCGGATTCCCTCCCCGCCTGAAAGCGGGGATTCCCCCCGAAGAAGAGGGATGGAGCCGCGACGGCTCGCGGGCCGGGCGAGCCGCCGGAACCTTCAGGGCCGTCGCAACCGTCATAACTGTCGGAACCATCGGACCCGTCGGACTCATAGGACCCGACGGGCCCGTCGGAGTCTTGCGGTCCGTCGGGGGGTGAAGGTCATTTCTGCTTCAAGCCGCGCGAACCACGTGTCGGAGTTCACAACACTTAAGACATTGCGCAACTTTAAAGTACAGACATGGATCTCCATGTCGCGACGAAGTGGGAAACGGCGGTGCTCACCGGCGGCCCGGCCGACGGCCTGCGCATGCAGGTCGCGGGCCGACCCTCGGTGCTGCAGGTCACCTGTCCCTGCCGGGTCGACTCCCCGGTGGACGGTGTGCGGGTGGAAGCGCTGTACGTCTACCGCCGTCAACTCGGCGTGCACAGCGAACCCCTGGCGTACGGCTACGACAGCGCGAGCCCCTGATTCAGGTGCCTCACCGGGCGGCGGTGGGCGGCTGGGCGGCGGACGCGGGCGGGCCCTCGTCCTTCATCGCCCTCGCCTCGCTCCTGAGGATGCGCATCGACTTGCCCAGCGCGCGGGCGGTGTCGGGCAGCCCCTTGGAGCCGAACACGACGATGACGACGATCGCCAGAACCAACAGGTGCCAGGGTTCCAGTCCGTTGCGGAACATGCCGCACCCGCCCTTCTCGCCCGGGCCGAGGACGGCGTCCGTCGCAGCCCACCGAATGAAGCTTGCTACATTGCGCAACTGTACAAAACCGTCCTGTGAAACCGGACCGGATGAGGCCACCCATGACGATGACCAGCAGCCGACGCTCCGCATCGCCACGCCGAGGCGGCGACGGCGGTGAGGAAGGCGGCTCCCCCGAGGGGCGCCGTGGGCACATACGCGGCCGCCGGGCGCGGTACGCGCTCGCCTTCGGCGTCTCGTTGGTGATCCTCGCGACGGCCGGGGCCGGCTGGATCTATCTGCGGCTGAACGGCAACATCAACACCTTCGACGCCGGGGGGCTGTCCGACGACCGGCCGCCCGCCGGTTCGTCCAAGGGGGAGAACGTCCTCGTCATCGGCTCGGACGCGCGCACCGACGGCAACAGCGCGCTCGGCGGCGGTGACAAGAGCGACATAGGCCGCTCCGACACCGCGTTCCTGCTGCACATCTACGCCGACCACCAACACGCGGTCGCGGTCTCCATCCCCCGCGACACCCTGCTCACCATCCCGCCGTGCAGGCTGCCCGACGGCAGCTGGACAAAGGCGCAGCCCAACACCATGTTCAACGCGGCCTACTCCGTCGGGGAGACCGCCAAGGGCAACCCGGCCTGCACCCAGAACACGGTCGAGAAGCTCAGCGGACTGCGCGTGGACCACACCGTCGTGGTCGACTTCAAGGGCTTCGCGAGCCTGACGCAGGTGGTGGGCGGGGTGCAGGTGTGCGTGCCGCAGGACATCTACGCGCGTGATCTGAACCCCAATCTCACCAGCCGGGGCCAGCTGCTGTTCACCAAGGGCGAGCAGACGGTGTCCGGGCAGAAGGCCCTGGACTACGTCCGCATCCGGCACGGCATCGGCGACGGCTCCGACATCGGCCGTATCAAGCGTCAGCAGGCCTTCGTGGGAAGCCTGATGAAGGAGGTGAAGAGCAAGGGCCTGACCCCGACCAAGCTGCTGCCTCTCGCGGACGCCGCCACCAAGTCCCTGACCGTCGACCCGGGGCTCGGCTCCGCCGACAAGCTCATATCCTTCGCGATGTCCCTCCAGGACATCGACCTGCACAACACCAAGTTCATCACCATCCCCTGGCGCTACCAGGGCGAGCACGTCGCGATCGTCCAACCGGACGCCGACGCCCTCTGGGCCGCGCTCAAGGCCGACCGCACCCTCGACGGCAAGGACGCGAGCGGCAAGAAGGGGGACGCCGCTCAGGCCTCCGCGGCACCCTCGCCGAGCCCCACCGCCCCGGTCTCCGGTGCCGGTGTGAGCGTCGCCGTCTACAACGGGACCGCCGTCCGCGGCCTCGCCGCCCGGGCCGCGGGCACGCTCGCCGCTCATGACTTCGCGGTCACGGGCACCGCGACGGCACAGACCCAGGACCACCGGACGACGCTCATCGAGTACGGGCCCGGCCGTGAGGCCGCCGCACAGACCGTGGCGCGTCTGTTCCCCGGCGCGCGGCTGGAGTCCGTGACGACTCCGGGAGTCAGCCTGGTCCTCGGCCAGGCCTATGCGGACGCCCCCGCGGCCCCGGCCTCCGCGGCCCCGACGGCGGTGCCGAGCAAGGTGGCCGAAGGTGCCCGATCCGCCGACGACAACCCCTGTGCCAACCTCACTTACGGCTGACGGGCAGCACCCCGTGCTGCCCCCGGCGGCCGCTCGTAGCGCACCCTGAGCACCCTCAGGGCGATCGCGTACAGCGCGAGGACGGCGGCGAGCAGCGGGTAGTACGCCACCGGCAGCGCGGACAGGCCGAGAAGGGAGCCGAGCGGGGTCAGCGGCAGCAGGAGCCCGACGGCGGCGAGGACGGTCGCGGCCCGGCCGACCGGGCCGCCGGCGCGGCCCTCGGCCCGGGTACGGCCGGAGCGCAGCAACACCATGACCAGGGCCTGGGTGAGCAGGTTCTCGGTGAACCACGCGGAGTGGAAGACCACTTCGTCGTCCAGCGCGTCGGGGCCGTACAGGGCGAACGCGAGAACGGCGAAGGTGGCCAGGTCGGCGACCGCGTTGACCACGCCGAAGCCGGTGATGTAGCGCAGGAAGTCACGGGGGCGCAGCACGGTGGGCCGCCTCAGCTCGCGTCGGGCGGGCCGGTCGTGGGCGAAGGCGAGCTGGGCCGCGTCGAAGCACAGGTTCTGGGCGAGGACCTGGGCCGGGAGCATCGGCAGGAACGGCAGGAGGAGGCCCGCGGCGAGCATCGCCACGACGTTGCCGAGGTTCGAGGAGAGCGTGACCCGCAGATAGGCGGCGATGTTGCCGCTGCTGCGGCGTCCGGCGGTGACCGCCTGGTCGATCGCGGTGAGGTCCTTGTAGGCGAGGACGACGTCCGCGCTCTCGCGGGCCACGGCGACGGCGTCGCGCGGTGCGACGCCCACGTCGGCGGCGCGCAGCGCGGGCACGTCGTTGACGCCGTCGCCGAGGAAGCCGACCGTGTGCCCCGCCGCGCGCAGGGCGGCCACGATCCGCGCCTTGTCCTCGGCGGTGCAGCGGGCGACGACGGTCGCGTCGCGTTCGTCCGCCGCTCCGGCGGTGCGTACGGCACCGGGGTCCAGGCCGAGGTCGCGGCAGGCGCGGGCCGCGGTGCCCGGGTGGTCGCCGGTGAGGACCCGGACGCTGACGCCGAGGGCGGCGAGGTCCCGCAGGGCACGCGCGGCGGTGGGCGCGAGGGCGTCCCGGAAGGTCACGAAGCCGCGGAAGACCAGACCGCGGGCGTCGGCGGGGGTGTACGGGCGGGTGTGGGCGGGGCGGTCGGCCGTGGCGACCGCGAGCAGCCGAAGGCCGTCGTCGGCCTCGCGCGCCGCCAGCGCGAGCAGCCGTTCCCGCTCCGCCGGTTCCAGGGCGCAGCGCCCCAGTACGGCCTCGGGGGCGCCCCTGACGAGGAGGGTGTGCGTGCCGAGCCGGCCGCGGACCACTGCGGTGGCGATCCCGTGTACCGGGTCGAACGGCAGGGCCGCGACGCCCTCGTACGCGTCCCAGGCCCCGACCGCCGCGTCCAGGAGCGCCTCGTCCAGCGCGTCCGGTGCGGGCAGGTCGGCGAGCTGGAGAGTCCACCAGGCTCCGGCGGCTGCCCAGTCCAGGACGTCGGGCGCGGCCGCGCCCCCGCCGTCGAGGGCGCGTTCGACGACCGGCCGGTCCTGGGTGAGGGTGCCGGTCTTGTCGACGCAGAGCACGTCCACGGCGCCGAGGTCGTGCAGCGCGGGCAGGCGCTTGACGATCACCCCGTGGGCGCGGGCCAGCAGGGTGGCGCCGCGGGCCAGGCAGGTGGTGACGATGACGGGCAGCATCTCCGGGGTCAGGCCCACGGCGACCGCGACGGCGAAGGGAAGCGTCTCGAGGCCCCTGCCGCGCAGCGCAGCGTTGGCCATGAGGACCAGCGGCGGGGTGAGCAGCATGAACCTGATCAGCACCCAGGAAATGCCGTGCACGGAACGGTCGAAGGCGCTGGGCTCACGCCGGGCACGGGTGCCGTGCGCCCGGGCGAACCGGGTACGGGCCCCGGTCTCCAGGACAAGCGCGGTGCCGCTTCCCGAGGCGACCGTACTGCCCTGGAAGCAGAGGTGGGCCTGGTCGAAGGGCCCTGTGCCGCCGGACGCCTCGGGTGCGTCGAGCGCGTCCTTCGCCACGGGCGCCGACTCGCCGGTCAGCGCGGACTGGTGGACGGTCAGCCCGCGCGCCCGCAGCAACCGCACGTCCGCCGGCACGAGGTCGCCGGGCGCGAGCCGGATCACGTCGCCCGGCACCAGTTCGGCGGCCGGTATCTCCCGTTGCCGCGGCGGCCGGACGTCGCTGCGGACAGTGCGCCTCCAGGACGCCTGCGCCGGTACCGGCACCGCGGGCGTGCCCGGTGCCGTGTCCGTGCGGCGCAGCACGGTCACGGTGGTGGTGACGAGGTCGCGCAGCGCGGCCATGGAACGGTCGGCCCGGTGCTCACCGGTGGCGCGCAGCACACAGCTGACCACGACGAGGGAGAGGATCACACCGGCCGTGCCCCAGGCGGTGACGGCCGCCGAGACCAGGCCGAGGCAGAGCAGGACGGTGGTGAACGGGTCGCGCAGTCCGCGGACGAAGAGTCCGGCCCAGGAGGCGGTCCGCGTCTCGGGGAGCACGTTCTCCCCGGTGGCCGCGAGCCGCGCCTGAGCCTCCTCGTCGGTGAGCCCGCGCGGGGTGCTCTCCAGCCGGCGCAGCGCCTGGAGGGCCGTGGGTTCCCGGTCATGGACGGCCGGCGCGGTCGCCGACGGTACGGCGGCCTCAGAGGCCACGGAGCCGGGGCGTCGGTACCCCGCCCTGCTCGGCGCGGTCCCTCATCTGACCCACCATCAGCCGCATCACGGCCACGACGTCCGTGTTGTCCACGAAGTACACCTGGCGGCGGCCCTCCCGGCGGGAGCGGACGAGCCCGGCGAGCTTCAGCTTGGTCAGATGCTGGCTCACGGCCGGAAGCGCGCCGCCGACGCGCTCGGCGAGCCCGGTGACATCGCTCTCGCCCTGCGCCAGCGCCCACACGATGTGCAGCCGTGCGGGGGAGGCCAGCAGCCCGAAGGCGGCGGCCGCGTCCGCGAGCACGTCGGCGGACGGGTCCTCGAAACCACCGCCACCTGCCGCCACCGGATCCTCCTCTTCTCACCTGGCCATGGAGTACGCGCGTTCTCACCTGATCATGGAAACGGGATCGTCGAGACGGGATCACGGGTACGAGATCATGGGTACGAGCCGCCCCAGTCTAGGGTCTCCGGTTCGCTACGACCCCGCGGCGGTCCACCCCTGGCGGCGCAGGACCGCCGCCACATCCGGGGCACGGTAGTGGTCGCCCTTGAGGACCTTCCCGTCGGCCCGCCGGGAGACCGTGCCGTCCGGGCCGACCTTGGTCATGTTGGCGCGGTGGATCTCGGCGATCACCGCGTCCAGGTCGACGCCGTGCACGAGAGCGGTCCCGTACGCCACGTACACGAGGTCGGCCAGTTCGTGCGCCAGCCGGTCGAGCGGGCCGGTGACGGACACCTCGGCGACCTCCGCGGCCTCCTCGGCGAGCAGCTCACCGCGGTGCGCGGCCAGTTCGGGGGAGATCTCCGTCGGCGCCGTACGGACGTCGAGGCCGAAGGCACGGTGGAACTCACGGACGAGGGAGGCGGGGGAAGGCTGCATCGGACGACCCTACCGGTCGTCCTTTCCGCCCCTGTTCCGCCCTCGTCCTCCCCCTTGCCCTGGCCAGGGGAGCCCGCGGCCTGGCAGGATCGCGCGCATGTTCAAGGCTCTCCCCCGCATCGGCAGGCGCTGGGCGCTGCCGGGCTCGGTGGCGGCGTTCGCGGTCGTCGGGCTGCTGCTGTGGTGGCTGCTCCCGCTCGGCGACCGGTCTCCGAGCGGCACGGTCACCTTCAGTACGGGCACCCCGACCGGCGTCTACCAGAAGTACGGCACCCTCCTGCAGCCGGCCATCGCCAAGGACATGCCCGAGCTGAACGTGCGGCTGCTGAACAGCGACGGGTCGCAGGAGAACGTGGAGCGCGTGGCCACGGGGCAGGCGGACTTCACGTTCGCGGCGGTCGACGCGGTGGAGGCCTACCGGCTGGCCGGCAAGCCCGGCGCCGCGGAACTGCGCGGCTGCGCACGGCTGTACGACGACTATGTGCACCTGGTGGTGCCTCGCGACTCGGCCGTGCGGTCGGTGGCGGATCTCAAGGGCCGCGCGGTCGCCGTGGGGCAGAGCGGTTCCGGGGTGCGGCTGATCGCCGAGCATGTGCTCAAGGCGGCCGGGCTCGATCCCGAGAAGGACATCACGTCCCTGCCCGACGGTATCGGGACGATGCCCGACCTGCTGAAGCAGCACAGGATCGACGCGTTCTTCTGGTCGGGCGGGCTGCCCACCAGCGCCATCACTCAGTTGTCGAGGCACTTCCCGACCCGTCTGGTGCCGATCGGCGCCGACCTGGTGTCGAAGCTGCACGCGCAGGGCGGCGCGTCGCGGTACTACCGGGCGGCCGTGGTGCCGGCCGATGCCTACCCGGATGCCGAGCGGGGCTCCGCCGTGCCCACCGTGGCCGTCGCGAACCTGCTGATGACCCGGCAGGACATGGACCCGGATCTGACGGAGAAGCTCACCCGCACGGTGATCGACAGCCGGGACCGGATCGGGGCACAGGTCCATGCGGCGCAGCTCGTGGATCTGCGCACGGCGATCTATACGGATCCGCTGGCGTTGCACGAGGGGGCGCGGCGGTATTACCGGTCGGTCAAGCCTTAGCGCTCCGCTCGGGACCGGGTGCGGGGGCGCTCCGCGCCCGGTCAGGCGCCCCTCCTCCGACCGGGCCCTGAGGAGGCTCTCGGGATCGTCACCGTGACCCTCAGGCCCCTCGGCTTGTTGTGGGCGTAGGTGATCGAGGCGCCGCCCGCCGCCAGGAGTATCCGGGTGATCGACAGACCTAGGCCGGAGCCCTTGATGTTCTGGTGGGCGGGGCTGCGCCAGAAGCGGTCGCCCACTCGGGAGAGTTCCTCGTCGCCGAGTCCGGGGCCCTCGTCGGTGACCACGACCGTGACGTTCTCCCCGGCCGCCGCGACCTCCACGCCGACCTGCGCCCCCGAGGGTGTGAACTTCACCGCGTTGTCGATGACCGCGTCCAGCGCGCTCGAAAGGGTGACCGCGTCCGCCCAGGCCGTGGTGGGCGGGCAGGTCCCGGCCAGCCGTACGCCCTTGGCCTCGGCCGCAGGCCCCCAGGCGGCCACACGCTCGGCGGCCAGAGCACCTATGTCGGTGACCTGGAGGTCGGCTTCGGCGTGTTCGGCGAGTGCGAGGCCGAGCAGGTCGTCCAGCACCTGCGCCAGACGCTTGCCCTCGGTGCGGACCGAGACGATCTCCTCATTGCCTTCGGGCAGTTCGAGCGCGAGCAGGTCGATGCGCAGCAGCAGCGCCGCGAGCGGGTTGCGCAGCTGATGGGAGGCGTCGGCGACGAACGCCCGCTGCTGCTCGAGGACTTCCTCGACGTTGTGCGCCATCTCGTTGAACGACCGGGCCAGACGCCGCAGTTCCGGCGGCCCGCCCGCGGCTGCGACACGGGACTTGAGGCGTCCGGTCGCAATGTCGTGGGTGGTCGCGTCCAGGACACGAACGGGCCTGAGCACCCAGCCGGTCAGGCGCAGCGCAGCGCCGACGGCGAGCAGCATCGCGGCGATCTCGCCCGCGCCGATGAGCAGCCAGCCGTGCAGGATGTTCGACCGCATCTGCCCGGTGGGGGAATCGGTGACGACGACGGCGACCACGTCACCGTCGCGGATGACCGGCGAGGCGACCACGAGCCGGGTCCGCTGCCAGGGCCAGACCTGCTCGGGGTCGTGGCTGCGGCGCCCGTCGAGCGCCTCGTTGAAGGCGTCGCGGCCCTCGCCCCGTCGGGGCAGGTACCAGTCCTCGGGCGCGTGGGCCATGGGGGCGTCGTCGCGGTAGAAGACGCCCGCCCTGATGCCGTACACGCGGTAGTACATGGCGAGTTCCTGGCGCAGGGTCTCGCCGCGTTCGTCCTCCGTCGTCGCCACCCGGGAGACTGCCGTGGGCCGCTCGGTGACGAACTGCGCGAGGGCCGCGAAGCGCGCGGTGTCGTCGATGCGGTCGACGACGACACGCTGCTGCTGAGCGGCGGCGAGGCTCAGGGCGAGCGGGACGCCGAGCGCGAGCAGCACGGCTGCCATCAGGACGATGAGCAGCGGAAGAAGTCGTGCGCGCACCCGTCCCCGCTATGCGGCCGGGGCGACGAGCCGGTACCCGACGCCGCGGACGGTCTCGATCAGCGCGGGCATGCGCAGCTTGGAGCGCAGGGAGGCGACATGCACCTCCAGAGTGCGCCCCGTTCCCTCCCAGCTGGTCTGCCAGACCTCGCTGATGATCTGCTCGCGCCGGAACACGATGCCAGGTCGCTGGGCGAGCAGGGCCAGCAGATCGAACTCCTTGCGCGTCAGCTGGACCACCGAGCCGCGCACGCTGACCCGGCGGGTGGGAAGTTCGATGTGTACGGGGCCGAGGCGCAGTGATGTCTCGGTGGCACCGGTGTCGTCCAGGTTCGGGGTGCGCCGGCTGACGGCGTGGATACGCGCGAGCAGTTCGCCGGTGTCGTACGGCTTGACCACGTAGTCGTCGGCGCCGAGGTTGAGGCCGTGGATGCGGGAGCGCACATCGGAGCGCGCGGTGACCATGATGACCGGTGTGCTGGTGCGTTTGCGGATCTTGCTGCAGACCTCGTAGCCGTCCTGGTCGGGCAGGCCGAGGTCGAGCAGGACGACGCCGAAGCCGGCCCCCTCGGGGACGAGCGCCTTGAGGGCCTCCTCGCCGTTGCGGGCGTGCGTGACGTCGAAGCCGTGCCTGGCCAGCACCGCGGACAGGGCCGCCGCCACATGGTTGTCGTCCTCGACGAGAAGCAGTCTCATGCCGGCCCCCTCCGGTTCCTCGGTTCTACGGTCCTCGCTCGGTCTTCGCTGCCGTCCGGTACGGGGAGCTCGTCCTCGCCCTGTGCCGGAAAGCGTCGTGCACGAGAACGCGCGCATCCGCGCGCGTGCACCATGGCAGTCACGCCGATGAATAAGGACGGCGTCAAGAGCGATCCGGTTGCGTACGGCTTCCGTTATCCAGCCGGTACGCACCCGGCGCGTCGGCGCTACGGCTCGTATCCGGCCGCTACCCGATCGTGATGCTCAGATCTCCCTCAGATGTAATGACGCTGGTCGTACCGCATCACTACTGTCCTCCCAAACCGAGCGAGGACGGAGCCAATCAGCACATGACCGAAGTATCGGTGACCAAGGACGCGGTGACCGTGCCCGACGACCTGGTCGTTCTGAGCAGCGTCAACAAGCACTTCGGCGCCTTGCACGTGCTCCAGGACATCGACCTGACCATCGCCCGCGGCGAGGTCGTCGTGGTCATCGGCCCTTCGGGGTCGGGCAAGTCCACCCTGTGCCGCACCATCAACCGCCTGGAGACCGTCGACTCCGGCCAGATCCTGATCGACGGCAAGCCGCTGCCGCAGGAGGGCAAGGAACTGGCCCGGCTGCGCGCCGACGTCGGCATGGTCTTCCAGTCCTTCAACCTCTTCGCGCACAAGACGGTGCTCGAGAACGTGATGCTGGGCCAGGTCAAGGTCCGCAAGACGGACAAGAAGGCGGCCGAGGAGAAGGCGCGCGCGCTGCTCGACCGGGTGGGCGTGGCAACCCAGGCGGACAAGTACCCGGCTCAGCTCTCCGGCGGCCAGCAGCAGCGCGTCGCCATCGCCCGCGCGCTGGCGATGGACCCCAAGGTGATGCTGTTCGACGAGCCGACCTCGGCCCTGGACCCGGAGATGATCAACGAGGTCCTCGAGGTCATGCAGCAGCTCGCCCGGGAGGGCATGACCATGGTCGTGGTCACCCATGAGATGGGCTTCGCCCGCTCGGCGGCCAACCGCGTGGTGTTCATGGCCGACGGACGCATCGTCGAAGAGGCCGCGCCGGAACAGTTCTTCAGCAACCCGCGCAGCGACCGGGCGAAGGACTTCCTGTCGAAGATCCTGCACCACTGACCGCCCGGCGCCGCGTCCCTGCGGCGGCTCGCGCATCCTCCCAGGCGCCGCTCGGGCGCCCGGGACCCCTGAGTATCTCTTCACCATTCGAAGGACGTTCACCATGAAGCTCCGCAAGGTCACCGCCGTCTCGGCCGCCGTTCTCGCCCTCGCCGTCTCGGCGACCGCGTGCAGTTCCAAGGACAAGAGCGACGGCGGTTCGGGGGGCGGCAAGAAGATCGCGATCGGCATCAAGTTCGACCAGCCCGGTATCGGCCAGAAGACGCCCCAGGGTTACTCCGGTTTCGACGTCGACGTAGCCAAGTACGTGGCCAAGAAACTCGGTTACGGCGAGGGCCAGATCGAGTGGAAGGAGTCGAAGAGCGCCGACCGCGAGACCATGCTGCAGCGCGGCGACGTCGACTTCATCGTGGCGTCGTACTCGATCACCCCCAAGCGTGAGCAGAAGGTCGACTTCGCCGGTCCGTACCTGCTGGCTCACCAGGACGTGCTGGTGCGCGCCGACGACGACGCGATCAAGTCGCCGGCCGACCTCAACAACAAGAAGCTGTGCTCGGTGACCGGCTCGACCTCGGCGCAGAACGTCCACGACAAGCTGGCGCCCCACGCCGACCTTCAGCAGTACCCGACGTACTCGGCCTGCCTGACCGGTCTGCAGAACAAGGCCATCGACGCGCTGACCACGGACGACTCGATCCTGGCCGGTTACGCCTCGCAGGCCCAGTTCAAGGGCAAGTTCAAGCTCGGTGGCTTCAAGATGACGAACGAGAACTACGGCATCGGCGTCAAGAAGGGCAGCGACCTCAAGGCCAAGATCAACAAGGCCCTTGAGGACATGGTCTCCGACGGTTCCTGGCAGAAGGCCGTGACGGCCAACTTCGGCCCGGCGAACTACAAGAACGAGCCCGCGCCGAAGATCGGCGACATCAAGAGCTGAGTCGGTCGGCCCAGTCAGCGGCCGACGGGTGCGCCGCCCATGAGGGGCGGCGCACGCACCAGCCAGTCCACACGCGGAAGCGCGGGAGATCGTGTTCGACTTTCTTGAAGGTTACGACCTGCTGGGAGCCTTCTGGGTGACGATTCAGCTCACCCTGCTCTCGGCCGTCGGTTCCCTGATATGGGGAACCCTGCTGGCAGCCATGCGTGTCGGCCCGGTGCCGCTGATGCGTGGCTTCGGTACCGCGTACGTCAACATCGTGCGGAACACCCCGCTGACGGTGATCATCCTGTTCACCTCGCTGGGCCTCAACCAGACGCTCGGCATCAGCCTCGGCGCCCACGACTTCGACACCGCCAACTTCCGGCTCGCGGTGCTCGGTCTGATCGCCTACACCTCGGCGTTCGTCTGCGAGGCGATCCGCGCCGGCATCAACACCGTGCCGGTCGGCCAGGCGGAGGCGGCCCGCGCCATCGGCCTGAACTTCACCCAGGTCCTGACGCTGATCGTGCTGCCGCAGGCGTTCCGGGCGGTTGTCGGCCCGCTGACCAACGTGCTGATCGCGCTGACCAAGAACACCACGGTGGCCGCCGCGATCGGTGTGGCCGAGGCGGCCCTGCTGATGAAGAAGATGCTGGAGAACGAGGCGCAGCTGCTGCTGATCTCCGGGGTGTTCGCGTTCGGCTTCGTCTGTCTGACGCTGCCGACCGGGCTGTTGCTCAACTGGGTGGGCAAGAAGGTGGCGGTGAAGCGATGAGCTCCGTGCTGTACGACGCGCAGGGCCCCCGGGCCAGGCGGCGCAACGCCCTTGTGTCGGCCGTGTTCCTGCTGGTCCTCGCCGCGATCGCCTGGTGGGTCTTCAAGAGTCTGGACGACAAGGACCAGCTGGACTGGGAGAAGTGGAAGCCGTTCTTCACCGGCGCCGAGGCATGGACCACCTACATCCTGCCCGGCCTGGAGAACACCCTGATCGCGGCGGGCCTGGCGATGGTGATCGCACTGCCGCTGGGCGCGGTCCTCGGCATCGCGCGCCTCTCCGACCACGTCTGGGTCCGTGTCCCGGCCGCCGTGATCGTCGAGTTCTTCCGCGCCATCCCGGTGCTGATGCTGATGATCTTCGGCATGGCGGCCTACTCCCTGTACTCCGACCTCAGTTCGGACGACCGTCCGCTGTACGCGGTCTTCACCGGTCTGGTGCTCTACAACGCCTCGGTGCTGGCGGAGATCGTCCGGGCCGGCATTCTGTCCCTGCCCAAGGGCCAGACGGAGGCGGCGCATGCCATCGGCCTGCGCAAGACCCAGACCATGACGTCGATCCTGCTGCCCCAGTCGGTCACCGCGATGCTGCCCGCCATCGTCAGCCAGCTCGTCGTGATCCTGAAGGACACCGCGATCGGCGGAGCGGTCCTCACCTTCCCCGAGCTGCTGGCATCGGCCAACACGATGAGTTCGTACTACGGTGCCAACATCATCGCCAGCTTTACGATCGTGGCGCTGATCTACATCATCCTCAACTTCTCCCTGACGTCGTTCGCGAGCTGGCTCGAGCGGCGGCTGCGGCGCGCCAAGAAGTCCACTGGAGCGGTGGTCGCGCCCGGAATGGCGGCAGACATCCTGGAAGCCGAGTCGACGGGAACCAGCGGCCTCGCACTCTGATAACCAGTCATATGGCGTGAACAGTACGGAGGCAGTGGTGTGCTCACCACTGCCTCCGCCGCTTGACGGGGGAACCGGCAGTGGGTTGCATACGTTCTGTGATCGTGCACCCTGCTCCAACCACCTGTTCACATATGTCCCCCTGGCCGACGCCAAGGGCAGGGGGCGCCGCGCCGTGGACCCGGTGATCATCGTCGGGGCGGGGCCGGTGGGGCTCTCGCTCGCGCTCGCGCTCGCGCGTCAGGGGGTGCCGTCCGTGGTCCTCGACGAGGGCCCGGGCAAGGACGAGCAGCGGGCCGCGCGCACCGTGGTGCTGCGCGAGGACACCGCCGCCCTGGTGGAACGGCTGGCAGGGGCGCCACTCGGCGAGGCCGGACTGCGCTGGACCGGCTGGCGCTCGATGCGGCGCAGGCAGGTGACGCGGGAGACCACGTTCACGCACACCCCCACCGGGGCCGCGCGGCACGGGGAGGGTTACGGCACCGCCGGCGACGCACGCAAGGGTACGGCCGAGGGCCCGGGTGATGCCGGGAGTCCCGGTGACTTCGGGGGTCCCGCCCCGCTGCACATCGCCCAGCATCTGCTGACCGGCGCCTTGCGCGATGCCATTGCCCGTGAACCGCTCGTCGAAGTCGCCTCGGACAGCCGGCTCGACTCCCTCGAACAGGAGTCGCTGGGTGTCACGGCCCACACCCGCGGCTCCCAGGGCACCTGGTGGCGCGGCAGTTACCTGGTCGGCTGCGACGGGCCTCGCTCCACGGTGCGCAAGCTCCTGGACATCCGCTTCCCGGGCCGTACGTCCGTGGAGCGCCACGCGGTTGCGGCCCTGCGCACCGAACTGGCGCGTCCCGGCGAGGCGTTGCTGCACCGGATGCCGCCATGGCGGTTCACGGGGCCCTCGGGCGGCGAGGTCACGGCGCGCCCTCTGCCTGACGGGGTGTGGCGCCTGGACTGGCTGCTGCCGCCGGGCAAGGACCTGGTCACACCGGAACTGCTGGTGACCCGCGTCCGGGAGACGCTCGCGGGCTGGAACGGCGGCACCACGCCCCCCTACGACCTGCTGGACACGGGTGTCCACTCCGTCCACCACCGGCTCGCCCGCCGCTGGCGCTCCGGCCGGGTCTTCCTCGCCGGAGACGCCGCGCATCTGCTGGGCGCGCTCGGCACACAGGGACTGGACGAGAGCCTGAGGGACGTCGACAACCTCGCCTGGAAACTGGCCCTAGCCTGGCACCACGGCCCCCACGAAGCGCTCCTCGACAGCTACCAGGCCGAGCGCCGTGCCGTGGTCGCGGCCCGGCTGCGCGCCGCCGACCAGGCGCTGCCGCTGCTGCGCGGCGGCGGGGGCCTGCGCTCGTATCTGCCCGGGTCGGCCCGTGGCCATGACGCGCTGCTGACGGACGGTCATCTGGGGCGCGGGGTGCTCGGCGCGCCGGTGGCGTACGCGGCCTCGCCGCTCGCGCCGGCACCCACCGAGTGGGCGGCGCCGGTCGGCACCGAACCCGGTGCGCCCGTCGTGGACGTGCGGGTGACGGCGGAGGACGGCTCGTTCGTGCGGCTGCGGGACCGGCTGGGGCGCGGACCGCTGCTGGTGGTGCTGGTGGCCCCTGGCACGGGGGTGTGGGAGCGCAAGCACTGGGTCTCGGCCGGGATCATGCCCCGGCTGGCGGCGGCGGTGACGGCTCTTCCGCATTCCGCGGAACTGCTGGTCGCCGAGGACTACCCGGGCGCGGCCCCCCATACGGTCCTCCTGATCCGCCCGGACGGCCATCTGGTCACGGCGCTGAGCGGGGTGCGCCCGGCGGACCTGTACCAGGCGGCGGAGGCGGCACTGGGCGGCCAGGCGAAGACGGAGGCAGAGGCCGCCGCGGCGAGCGCGGGCTGAGCGGCACGGACTCTCCGGCGGCGCACCGGGCGTATGGGGTGCGGGAGTGCGCATGGGGTGTGTGTGGCGTGCGTACGGCATCAGCGGCTGACGCGAGTCCGGATGGTGACTGTCGGTTGACCGGCCCGGGACTCCATGGTCTACTCCGGATCGTGACCGACACCTGTGTGCGCCTGTGGCGGAGGGTCCATATGGACCTCGTCCGCTATGCGGGCTGCGTGTGTCGTCCGTCCTGCTGATCTCGCTTCCCCCACACCCCGCGCGCCGTGACCGTACCGTCGCGCACCCCCGCGAACCCTCAGGACGGTATCCGTTGTCCGTGTCCCCCGCTGCCCCTGCTTCCGTCTCCGCCCCGCCGCACGCGCCCACCCAGGCCGAACTCCTCGACTTCGTGCGCCGGACGGCCGCCGACACCGCGTTGATCGCCTCCCTTGCGCTGGACCCCGAGGGCCGTACCTGGGTACGCCTCGAAGGACCCGGCGGCAGCGAGGCATGGCTGATCGGCTGGCCGCCCGGCACCGGCACCGGCTGGCACGACCACGCCGATTCGGTCGGGGCCTTCGTCACCGCTTCGGGCGAACTCCGCGAAAACTCTCTCGCGGCCCGGCTGCCCTCCGACGGCTGGAAGACCCTGGAACTCACCGAGGGCGTGGACCGGGAGCGGCTGCTGCCTGCCGGCACCGGGCGATCCTTCGGCCGGCACCATGTCCACGAGGTGCTCAACGCCTCCGCCGAGCGGCACGCCGTCTCTGTGCACGCCTACCACCCGCCCCTTCCGCGGATCCGCCGCTACAGCCGCACCGGACCGGTGCTGCATCTGGAACATGTCGAGCGTCCGGAGGACTGGCAGTGAACCCGAACTCCGTACCCGAAGCCCCCGTCGGCATCGACGGACTCCTGGAACGGGTCCGCGAAGACCTGGACCGGGTGGAGGCGGCGCAGGCCTACCAGGCCGCGCGGTCGGGTGACGCCCTGCTGGTGGACATCCGGTACGCGGCGCTGCGCGACCGCGACGGGCTGATCCCCGGCGCCCTCGTCGTGGAGCGCAATGAACTGGAGTGGCGCCTCGATCCGGGGGGCAGCCACCGAGCCCCGGAGGCCACGAGCCACGACCTGCGAGTGGTGGTCGTGTGCAACGAGGGCTACGCCTCCAGCCTGGCCGCCGCGTCGCTGCGCGGGCTCGGCCTGCACCGTGCCACGGATCTGGTGGGCGGCTTCCAGGCGTGGAGGGCGGCCGGTTTCCCGGTCATCCCCGCGGGCACGGGCTCCGCCCCGCGCCAGAACGCCCCGTGTCAGAGCCCCTCGTCCTCCAGCCCCTCCGTGTCCTCCCCCTCCTCCTGAAGCGCCTGGCGTACCACCCGCAGGGCCATGCCTTCGGAGTAGCCCTTGCGGGCGAGCATGCCCGCAAGGCGGCGCAGGCGTTTGTCGCGGTCGAGGCCACGTGTCGCGCGCAGCTTGCGGTCCACGAGTTCGCGCGCGGTGACCTCCTCCTGCTCGGTGTCGAGCTGCCCCACCGCTTCGTCGATCAGTGCGGAGTCCACCCCCTTGGTCCGCAGCTCCCGCGCGAGCGCCCGGCGGGCAAGGCCCCGGCCGTGATGCCGGGACTCCACCCATGCGTCGGCGAAGGCACCGTCGTCGATCAGGCCGACCTCTTCGAACCGCGACAGGACCTCGTCCGCCACGTCCTCGGGGATCTCCCGCTTGTGCAGGGCGTCCGCGAGCTGCTTCCGGGTGCGCGGAGTCCCGGTGAGCAGGCGCAGACAGATCGCCCGCGCCCGCTCAGCCGGGTCCCCGGAGGACTCTCCCTCCTCGGCCCTCGACGAGAAAGCGGAACCTCCGTCCTGGGGGCCGTCGGCGGACTCCCCGAAGCCGCGCCGCCGCCCTCGTCCCCGTCCCCCGCGTGCACGGCCGTCGCGCGAAGCGCCGTGTTCGTACGCTTCAGCGCCACAGCGCGGGTCGTCGTACGCCTCGTCCCCGCCCCCGACGGCCCCTCCGTCGCCCCGGTTCCCCCTCGTCCGCGGGGCGACGGGGTCGGTGTACTCGGCCCAGTCGGTTCGCCGTGTCATGGGGTCAGCTCTTGGCCGCGGGCGCCTTGGCCTTGGTGGCCTTGGCCGCGGTGGCCGCAGCCGGCTTGGCGGTGTCCTCGGCCGCGGGCGCGGCACCGGCGGCGTCCGTGCCGGGCTCGGCGGAGGGCTCCTCCGGGCGCACGCCGACGCCCAGCTTCTCCTTGATCTTCTTCTCGATCTCGTTGGCCAGGTCGGGGTTGTCCTTCAGGAAGTTGCGCGCGTTCTCCTTGCCCTGGCCGAGCTGGTCGCCCTCGTACGTGTACCAGGCACCGGCCTTGCGGACGAAGCCGTGCTCGACACCCATGTCGATCAGGCCGCCCTCCCGGCTGATGCCCTGCCCGTAGAGGATGTCGAACTCGGCCTGCTTGAAGGGCGGGGCGACCTTGTTCTTGACGACCTTGCAGCGTGTGCGGTTGCCGACCGCCTCCGTGCCGTCCTTCAGGGTCTCGATGCGGCGGATGTCGATGCGCACCGAGGCGTAGAACTTCAGCGCCCGGCCACCCGTCGTGGTCTCGGGGGAGCCGAACATCACGCCGATCTTCTCGCGCAGCTGGTTGATGAAGATCGCCGTGGTCTTCGACTGGTTGAGCGCGCTGGTGATCTTCCGGAGGGCCTGGCTCATCAGACGGGCCTGGAGACCCACGTGCGAGTCGCCCATCTCGCCCTCGATCTCAGCCCGCGGGACAAGCGCGGCCACGGAGTCGATGACGATGAGGTCGAGCGCGCCGGAGCGGACCAGCATGTCCACGATCTCCAGCGCCTGCTCGCCGTTGTCCGGCTGGGACAGGATCAGGTTGTCGATGTCGACGCCCAGCTTGCGCGCGTACTCGGGGTCGAGGGCGTGCTCGGCGTCGACGAAGGCGACCTGGCCGCCGGCCTTCTGCGCGTTCGCCACCGCGTGCAGGGTCAGGGTCGTCTTTCCGGAAGACTCCGGTCCGTAGATCTCCACCACCCGGCCGCGCGGCAGTCCGCCGACGCCGAGGGCCACGTCGAGCGCGGTCGACCCGGTCG
This sequence comes from Streptomyces sp. NPDC047022, assembly GCF_040644155.1. NCBI lineage: Bacteria > Bacillati > Actinomycetota > Actinomycetes > Kitasatosporales > Streptomycetaceae > Streptomyces > Streptomyces sp. NPDC047022. The sequence goes on from NZ_JBEYVV010000022.1 coordinate 118,044, forward strand.
GGATGACCTCGATGGGCTCCCTGGACCGCTCGCCCATGCGCATGACCGCGCCCTTGCCGAATTGTCGTTCAATCTGTGCGAGCGCGGCGTCGAGAGCCTTCTCGCGGTCGGTGCCTGCCATGGGTTCCACCCGGTTTGCTTGAGTCGATCGCTTCACGCCAAAGACGCTAACGCCTGCCACTGACAACGCGCCCCGACGTCGGTCCGGCCTGTGGACAACTCGGGCACTTCCGCGGGAATCCGCGTCGAAATCCCCGCCGTGAGCCTTACCGGAGTCTCCATAAGAATGGATGTTCGATTTTCGTGTCAAGCGCACCACCCGACCCTCCACAGGGCCGGTGATCCCGGGTGGTGAAGTCGGCCCGGGGCGCGGTGCCGGTCTTTCGACCGGCCCGTTTCCCCGGAGCCGCTTCCCGAACCGGGCATGCGACTTGGCACCGCACC
>NZ_JBEYVV010000023.1:0-112955 GCF_040644155.1 Streptomyces sp. NPDC047022
GCCGCAATCTGGCACAACTTCCAGACCGGCCAGGCGGTCAGCCGCTCACTGACCGCCTTCGATCACTGACCGTATTTGGACAGACTCGTCTAGTGCCGCGGCAGGCAACGTTCACCCCGTCGCCGTTCCCGTACGTAGCACCGCCGTTTCCGTACGTAGCGTCGCGTTCGCTCGCGCACAGCCCTGCGCACCTGCGTGTAGTACCTTCGCGACCGCGCGTAGTACCGCCCCTACCAGGCACTTTCGTGAAAACCGGGGGCTTCCGCAGAACTCGCGGAAAACGGGCGACTCCTGTCAAAGAGTGGCCGAAACTGAACGGTAACTTCCCTTGCCTTGACGACTTCTCCATCGAAGTCCGGCCAGATTTTCACACTGCGATCAAGCCAAGCCCGGAAGTGAAGGGCCAGAGGGCTGTGACCTGGGTCTCTTCGTGCCTGCGGCCGTATGTCCTGTTGGGGCAGGTATGAGTGCCCAGAGGAGTGGCGTTTCACACCTCTCGCAAGAAATTTGTGGCTTCGCATTGAACACATGGGCGTTCGCACGCGTACCCGGTTACGAGCGACCGACTGGGGGAACCCCCGGACACCGGAGGTAGGCGTGCGCAAGGATTCCGCCGTGGCTGATGAACGAAGGCCAAGGGCCCGACATCGCATGACCTCGTCCTCGTCCCCGTCGACGGAGCCGGACGAGGAGCTGATGCGTGCCCTGTATCGGGAACACGCGGGACCCCTGCTCGCCTACGTGCTGCGCCTGGTCGCCGGAGACCGGCAGCGCGCCGAGGACGTCGTGCAGGAGACGCTCATCCGTGCCTGGAAGAACGCCGGCCAGCTCAATCGAGCGACCGGTTCGGTACGCCCCTGGCTGGTGACGGTCGCCCGGCGCATCGTCATCGACGGTCACCGCAGCCGGCAGGCCCGGCCGCAGGAGGTCGACCCGTCGCCGCTGGAGGTCATCCCCGCGGAGGACGAGATCGACAAGGCGTTGTGGCTGATGACACTGTCGGACGCGCTGGACGACCTGACCCCGGCACACAGGGAGGTCCTGGTCGAAACGTACTTCAAAGGGCGTACGGTCAATGAGGCGGCCGAAACGCTCGGCATCCCCAGCGGAACGGTGCGCTCCAGGGTGTTCTACGCCCTGCGGTCCATGAAGCTGGCACTGGAGGAGCGGGGGGTGACGGCATGAGCAATCTGTACGGGGGATTCGGCAACGGCGGTCCCGGCGCGGTAAGAGGTCCCCAGGGTCCCCAGGGGCAGGGCGACATCCACGAGACCGTGGGCGCCTACGCCCTCGGCATCCTGGACGACGCCGAGGCGACGGCCTTCGAGGCGCACCTCGCCACCTGCGACTGGTGCGCCCAGCAGCTGGACGAGCTGGCGGGCATGGAACCGATGCTGGCCGCGCTCGCGGACCTGCCGGGCAACCAGGGCACCCAGGCCATCGGCGAATCCCTGTCCGCGAAACCCAGCCCGCGACTGGTCGAACGGCTGGTCGACGAGGTGTCCGAGCGGCGCGCGCAGAAGCGCCGGCGTGGCTTCTACCTCGTCGCGGCGGCGGCGGCGCTGATCATCGGCGGTCCGCTCACCGTCATGGCGGTGAACGGAGGCGGCAGCAGCGGTCCGACCGACCCGATGGCCATGGGCCCCGCCCAGCAGGCGTTCCAGGTCATGTCGGACAAGCACTCGGCGACCGACCCGAACACCAAGGTCAACGCCGTGGTCGCGCTGGAGCCCAGGGACTGGGGTACCCACGCCGTGCTCCAGCTGAAGAACGTCACGGGCCCGCTGAGGTGCTCCCTGATCGCCGTCGGCAAGAACGGCGAGCGCGAGACGGTCACCTCCTGGTCCGTCCCGAAGTGGGGATACGGCATCCCGAACGGCAAGACGGAGGAGGCCAAGAACCCGCTGTACGTGCACGGCGGCGCCGCCTTCACGCCCAACCAGATCGACCACTTCGAGGTCATGACGTTCGACGGGAAGCGGCTGGTGGAGGTGAACGCGTAGCGTTCCCGAGATCGACCGAGCACCTTCCGCGACGTACCCGAGGGCACGTCGCGGCCTACGCGTGCAGGGGTCCGGAGCAGGCCGTAGCGTAGCCTCTTCGGGCCCTGTTCGCGTACGGTGGACGGCTGCCCAGCACGTCAGAAGGGGGCCCGGTGGCCGCTCAGGTTCAACAGGATTCCGCGCACGGCCCGGCCGGCAAGTCCGCACACGACTCGCTCCGTGACCGTGAGGTCGGCGTCGAACAGGAACACCTGGACCGGGTGTACCGGCGCCTTGAGGAGAAGATCCACGAGGCGGAGTTCCTGATGAACGACGCCGCCAAGCGCGGCCATGTCGGCACGCCCGGGGCCCTCGCGGAGCGGGACGCCCAGGTCTACCGGGCGGGCGTGCACCTCAACCGGCTCAACAACGAGTACGAGGACTTCCTCTTCGGCCGTATCGACCTGCTGCTCGGCAAGGACGGCAAGAAGGGCCCGGACGGCGCGTACACGGCGATCGAGCCGGCGGAGGGCGCGGTGCGCCCCGACAACACGGCCGATATCGCCGAGACTCTGCACATCGGCAGGATCGGAGTCCTCGACGAGGACTTCGCACCGCTGGTCATCGACTGGCGGGCACCGGCCGCGGCCCCCTTCTACCGCTCCACGCCGGTCGACCCCGGGCGGGTCGTACGGCGCCGGGTCATCCGCTCCAAGGGCCGCAAGGTGCTCGGCGTCGAGGACGACCTGATGCGCCCCGAGCTGCACGCGAACCTCGAAGGCCGCGAACTGCCGGTGATCGGCGACGGCGCCCTGATGGCCGCCCTCAGCCAGGCCCGCACCCACACGATGCGGGACATCGTGGCGTCGATCCAGGCCGAGCAGGACATGGTCATCCGTGCCCCCGCCGCCTCCGTGACGTATGTGGAGGGCGGCCCCGGCACGGGCAAGACGGCCGTCGCCCTGCACCGCGCCGCTTATCTGCTGTACCAGGACCGGCGCAGATACGCGGGCGGCATCCTGATCGTGTCGCCCACTCCGCTGCTGGTCGCGTACACCGAGGGGGTGCTCCCCTCGCTCGGCGAGGAGGGCCAGGTCGCCATCCGCGCCATCGGCTCGCTGGTCGACGGCGCCGAGGCCACGCTGTACGACTCCCCGTCCACGGCCCGCGTCAAGGGCTCGTACCGCATGCTCAAGACGCTGCGGAAGGCGGCACGCGGGGCGCTGGAATCGAACGGCTCGCCGACCCGGCTGCGTGTGGTCGCCTTCGGCCGTCGCATCGAACTGGAGGCCGCCGAACTGGAACGCATCCGGCGCACCGCCCTGGGCGGCACCGCGCCGGTGAACCTGCTGCGCCCGCGTGCCCGCAAGCTGCTGCTGGACGCCCTGTGGGCGCGCTCGGGCGCGGCGGGCAGGCACTCCGACCCCGAGCTGGCCGCGGAACTGCGGTCCTCCTTCGACGAGGACATCGTCTGCGAGGACTCCTTCATCGCGTTCCTGGACGCCTGGTGGCCCGAGCTGACCCCGCGCGGTGTGCTGGACGCGATGGCCGACGAGCGGCGCCTGGGCCGCTGGGCCCGGCGGGTCCTCAACCCCGGGGAGGTGCGCAGGGTCGCCCGTTCCCTCAGGCGGGACGGGCTCACCGTGCACGACGTGGCGATGCTGGACGAGCTCCAGGCCGTCCTCGGAGCGCCGCCCCGCCCCAAGAAGAAGCGTGAACTGGACCCGCTGGACCAGCTGACCGGGCTCGAGGAGCTGATGCCCGTACGCGAGGAGTCGCAGTGGGAGCGGGCCGAGCGGCTCGCCCAGGAGCGCACCGAGTACGCGCATGTGATCGTCGACGAGGCGCAGGACCTCACGCCGATGCAGTGGCGGATGGTCGGGCGGCGCGGGCGGCATGCGACCTGGACGGTGGTCGGCGACCCCGCCCAGTCGTCGTGGTCCGACCCGGACGAGGCGGCCGAGGCGCGGGACGAGGCACTGGGCACGCGTCCGCGCCGCCGCTTCACCCTGACGGTCAACTACCGCAACCCCTCCGAGATCGCCGACCTTGCCGCGAAGGTGCTCGCTCTGGCGATGCCCGGCTCCGAGGCGCCCTCGGCCGTCCGCTCCACGGGGGTCGAGCCGCGCTTCGCGGTCGTGAGGGAGTCGCAGGCCGAGGCCGTGCGTGAGGAGGCGGAACGGCTGCTCGGCCTCGTCGACGGCACGGTCGGGGTCGTCGTCGCCATGAACCGGCGCGAGGAGGCGGCTCGCTGGGTCGCCGGGCTCGGTGACCGGGTGGTGGCGCTCGGCAGTCTGGAGGCCAAGGGCCTGGAGTACGACGCGACGGTGGTCGTCTCGCCCGCGGAGATCGCGGACGAGAGCCCCGCGGGGCTGCGGGTGCTGTACGTGGCGCTCACCCGGGCGACGCAGCAGCTCACCGTCGTCTCGACGGAGCGGGACGAGCCGGACGCGGCCCGGGTGCCGGACCTCCTGCGGGACTGAACGGGTGACGACGCGAAGGCCCTGCGGCCGCGGGCTTCCGGGCACCGGGAAGGTGAACTCTCGCTACGGGAATGGCCGTACGCGATCCGTTTGTTAGCCTGTACGTGACACCGGCTCGATCCAAGCCCCCGGGCCCAACCTTCGTCGCTACGAGCGACCACTTGCCGCGAGGCGAGCATGGCGGGTCGGTGTCACTGAAACGGAGAAGGGGTCCGCGTCACCACGACGCGGACCCCTTTTCGTCGCCGCTCTCTTCTCCGCGTCCGCCCGTGGGTGATCCGGGTGATCCTGGTCTCTTTCACCACCCACCCGCTCTCGTATGGTGGAACGCTCCTTCCGAATCTACGCGGGATCGGCGAACAAAACGTTCGCAATCCGGGGCGGCTACCACGTACTCACCGGTAGGTGCGACGATCGGACGGCACATTCGCGACACGGAAAAAGCAGAGGAAGTCGGCCATGGCAACGGCGCCCAGCGTCTCCTACTCGATGACGGTCCGGCTGGAGGTGCCCGCCAGCGGAACCGCGGTCTCCCAGCTCACCACGGCGGTCGAGTCCTCCGGAGGCTCGGTGACCGGCCTCGACGTCACGGCGTCCGGCCACGAGAAGCTCCGCATCGACGTCACCATCGCCGCCACCTCGACCTCCCACGCACAGGAGATCGTGGAGAAGCTGCGCGGCATCGAGGGCGTGACCCTGGGCAAGGTCTCCGACCGTACGTTCCTCATGCACCTCGGCGGCAAGATCGAGATGGCGTCGAAGCACCCCATCCGCAACCGTGACGACCTCTCCATGATCTACACGCCGGGCGTGGCTCGCGTGTGCATGGCCATCGCGGAGAACCCGGAGGACGCGCGCCGCCTCACCATCAAGCGCAACTCCGTTGCGGTTGTGACGGACGGGTCGGCCGTGCTGGGCCTCGGCAATATCGGCCCGAAGGCCGCGCTGCCCGTCATGGAGGGCAAGGCGGCCCTCTTCAAGCGGTTCGCCGGAATCGACGCCTGGCCGCTCTGCCTGGACACCCAGGACCCCGACGCGATCGTCGAGATCGTCAAGGCGATCGCCCCGGGGTTCGCGGGCATCAACCTCGAGGACATCTCCGCGCCCCGCTGCTTCGAGATCGAGGCGCGCCTTCGCGAGGCCCTCGACATCCCCGTCTTCCACGACGACCAGCACGGCACCGCCATCGTCGTCCTGGCCGCCCTCACCAACGCACTTCGCGTGGTGGGCAAGGCGATCGAGAATGTGCGCGTCGTGATGTCGGGCGCCGGCGCGGCCGGCACGGCGATCCTCAAGCTGCTGCTCGCGGCGGGTGTGAAGAACGCCGTCGTCGCCGACATCCACGGTGTCGTGCACGCCGGACGCGAGGACCTGGTCGAGGCCGCCCCGGACTCCCCGCTGCGCTGGATCGCCGACAACACCAACCCCGAGGGCCTCACGGGCACCCTCAAGGAGGCCGTACGCGGAGCCGATGTGTTCATCGGCGTCTCCGCCCCGAACGTGATCGACGGGGACGACGTGGCCGCCATGGCCGACGGCGCGATCGTGTTCGCGCTCGCGAATCCGGACCCCGAGGTCGACCCCGCAATCGCCCGTCAGACGGCCGCCGTTGTGGCCACCGGCCGCTCCGACTTCCCGAACCAGATCAACAACGTCCTGGTGTTCCCGGGCGTGTTCCGCGGCCTGCTGGACGCGCAGTCCCGCACCGTCAACACCGACATGATGCTGGCCGCCGCGACCGCGCTCGCCGATGTCGTCACCGACGGTGAGCTGAACCCGAACTACATCATCCCGAGCGTCTTCAACGAGAGGGTCGCCGGCGCGGTCGCCGACGCCGTGCGCGAGGCGGCCAAGGCGGCGCCGGGCTCGGGCCGGTAGCCCCGGCGGGCCGCTGCCCGTTTGTGCACGTGCTGTGACCATTGCCACGGCGGTTGTGAATCCGGCGCGTCGCGGAACCCCGGGCCCCTGGTCGCCCTCTATGGTGGCGGCCGGGCTCAGGCTCATCAGGACCTGCGATCCGTCGCCGGGAGCGGACCGGGTCTCGCCGCGGGGTGTCACCGCGGCGAGGCAGTGGCGCTCATCGTGTGACTCCCACGGGTGTTCTCGCGACTCCTACGGGTGCCGGATTGGCTTTCCCGCCGCAGGTGGGGGCAGGATGCGTCTTCGGGCGCGAGGGTCTGACGACGGACCCGGGTCCGGGGACTCACAGAAGACCCTGGCAGCATCGGCTTCGACGTGCCCATCATGCGGCCCCGCCGCGTGGCACGCCTCAACGGCAAGAAGAACACGGGAGTAACAACATGAACCGCAGTGAGCTGGTGGCCGCGCTGGCCGACCGCGCCGAGGTGACCCGCAAGGACGCCGACGCCGTGCTGGCCGCGTTCGCCGAGACGGTCGGCGAGATCGTCGCCAAGGGCGACGAGAAGGTCACCATCCCCGGCTTCCTGACCTTCGAGCGCACCCACCGTGCCGCTCGCACCGCGCGCAACCCGCAGACCGGCGACCCGATCCAGATCCCGGCCGGCTACAGCGTGAAGGTCTCCGCGGGCTCCAAGCTCAAGGAAGCCGCCAAGGGCAAGTGACCTTGCTGTCGGTACGTACGCCACGGGACGGCGGCGTACGGGCCGTACCGCCACGGGACGGCGCGACGAGGCCTGCGGACGCCCCCCACGGCGGCGTCCGGGCCCAGTGAGCCATTCCGGGCCCAGTAAGGCTCGAGGGGCGGTCACCCGGTTCGGGTGACCGCCCCTTCTGTCTGTCCGCGTGATACGGCCGTCAGCCGAGCGACTTGCCCGGAAGCTCCACCTTCGCACCCAGCTCGACGAGCTTCTCCATGAAGTTCTCGTAGCCCCGGTTGATCAGGTCGATGCCGTGGACCCGGGACGTGCCCTGGGCCGCGAGGGCCGCGATCAGGTACGAGAAGCCACCGCGCAGGTCGGGGATGACCAGATCGGCGCCCTGGAGCTTGGTCGGGCCCGAAACCACCGCGGAGTGCAGGAAGTTGCGCGCCCCGAAACGGCAGTCGGAGCTGCCGAGGCACTCGCGGTAGAGCTGGATGTGCGCACCCATCTGGTTGAGGGCCGAGGTGAAGCCGAGCCTGGACTCGTAGACCGTCTCGTGGATGATCGAGAGGCCCGTGGCCTGCGTCAGCGCGACCACCAGCGGCTGCTGCCAGTCCGTCTGGAAGCCCGGGTGCACATCCGTCTCCAGCGCGATGGACTTCAGCTGGCCGCCCGGGTGCCAGAAGCGGATGCCCTCGTCGTCGATCTCGAAGGCACCGCCCACCTTCCGGTAGGTGTTCAGGAACGTCATCATCGAGCGCTGCTGGGCGCCGCGGACGTAGATGTCGCCCTCGGTCGCCAGCGCAGCCGACGCCCAGGACGCCGCCTCCAGACGGTCCGGGAGCGCGCGGTGGGCGTAGCCGCCGAGCTTCTCCACACCCGTGATGCGGATCGTGCGGTCGGTGTCCATCGCGATGATCGCGCCCATCTTCTGCAGCACGCAGATGAGGTCCTCGATCTCGGGTTCGACCGCCGCGTTGGACAGCTCGGTGACACCCTCGGCGAGCACGGCCGTCAGCAGCACCTGCTCGGTCGTGCCGACGGACGGGTACGGCAGCCGGATCTTCGTACCGCGCAGCCCCTTGGGCGCCTCGAGGTACTGGCCGTCCGCTCGCTTCTCGATGACGGCGCCGAACTGGCGCAGCACGTCGAAGTGGAAGTCGATGGGACGGCCGCCGATGTCGCAGCCGCCGAGACCCGGGATGAACGCGTGCCCCAGACGGTGCAGCAGCGGGCCGCAGAAGAGGATCGGGATGCGCGACGAGCCCGCGTGGGCATCGATGTCGGCGACGTTCGCACTCTCGACGCGGGTCGGGTCGAGCACCAGCTCGCCCGGCTCCTCACCCGGCCTGACCGTCACGCCGTGCAGCTGGAGCAGCCCGCGCACCACGCGCACGTCACGGATGTCGGGGACATTGCGCAGTCTGCTGGGCGCACTGCCCAGGAGGGCGGCGACCATGGCCTTCGGTACGAGGTTCTTCGCACCGCGGACACGGATCTCGCCCTCGAGCGGGGTGCCGCCGTGGACAAGGAGGACATCGTCGTTGACGGTCATGAATCTCGCGTTCCGTGGAGTTGGGCTTGGGCCGGAGACGTAAGCGTAATGGCCGTACACCCCCCTTAAGTAAGTCCGAGTGCTTCCCAGCCAGGTCATGGATTGGACACAACACGAACCGTGCATAAGCGGACGCAAGGGGTTACAGCCCATCCGCCGCGTGCGCCCGCACCGCACCCCTGCGCCGTGTGGTGCATTCACCCGCGTACCCGCATTGCCTCCCGCGAAGACGCGGGATGCGAGATCATGTCTGCCATGACCGAGGTGTCCTCGCTCACAGGGCGGCTGCTCGTGGCCACTCCCGCTCTGGCGGACCCGAACTTCGACCGCGCTGTGGTGCTCCTTCTCGACCACGACGAGGAGGGCTCGCTCGGGGTGGTCCTCAACCGTCCCACTCCCGTGGATGTGGGCGACATCCTGGAGGGCTGGGCCGACCTCGCGGGTGAACCGGGGGTCGTCTTCCAGGGCGGCCCGGTCTCGCTGGACTCGGCGCTCGGCGTCGCGGTGATCCCCGGCGGCTGCGGGGAACGCGCCCCCCTCGGCTGGCGTCGCGTGCACGGCGCGATCGGCCTGGTGGATCTGGAGGCCCCGCCGGAACTGCTCGCGAAGGCCCTCGGCTCACTGCGCATCTTCGCCGGATACGCCGGCTGGGGGCCGGGCCAGCTGGAGGACGAGCTGGTGGAAGGCGCGTGGTACGTCGTCGAGTCGGAGCCCGGTGATGTCTCGTCCCCGGAGCCGGAGCGGCTGTGGCGCGAGGTGCTGCGTCGCCAGCGAAGCGAGCTGGCGATGGTGGCCACCTACCCGGACGACCCCACGCTCAACTGATGCGAGTGAGCTTTCAGTACCCTTGGCGGTATGAGCACTCTTGAGCCCGAGCGCGGCACCGGTACGGGGACCCTCGTCGAGCCGACGCCGCAGGTGTCGCACGGCGACGGTGACCACGAGCGCTTCGCCCACTACGTCCAGAAGGACAAGATCATGGCGAGCGCCCTGGACGGCACGCCCGTCGTGGCGCTGTGCGGCAAGGTGTGGGTACCGGGCCGTGACCCCAAGAAGTACCCCGTCTGCCCCATGTGCAAGGAGATCTACGAGTCCATGGAGGTCGGCGGCGACCAGGGCAAGGGTGGCGACAAGTAGTCGGTCCGGTCAGTCGGGCCGGTTCGCCGCCCCATGACCGCTGGGCCCCCGGGACGCGCCGCGCGCACCCCGGGGGTTTCCGCGTCTTCCGCCTTCCTCCACCGTCTTCCGCCGCCCTTCGCCGGGCAGCTCCTTCCGGTGACTCCCGGAGTCTTTCGAGGCATGTTCCGGCCGTGTTTTCCGTGACCCCCGGAGACGGCCGTGTTTCCCGCGTCCCGCGGACGGAGCGGCGCGATTCCGCCTTGCTTCCCCGACCGTACTTTCCGATCATGCCTTCGGCCGCCCCGGCGGACACCACGGGGATCTTTTCCGGACGCGTACGGCCGTGTACACGTACTCGTATCCGAACCCGCGCAGCTATGTATCCGTACCCGTAGAGCGCCGTCCGGTCGGGGCCGGGCGGTGCGGTCGAGGAGCGATGTGTCGCACCTGATTCCGGCGCCGCGCGTCATCGAGGGCCCGGGGCCCCACCGTTTTCCGCTCGACGCCGGCACCACCTTGTGGGCCGCGCCCGGCACCGGCACGACCGAAAGCTGGCTGCGCTCCGTCCTCGGTCCAGCCCTCGGACTCATGTTCCCCTCCGGCCCCGAGGACGGCCGCAACTCCGTACGGCTTCACCTGGACGACTCCCTGGAGCCCGAGGCGTACCGGCTGGCCGTCGCCGACCGCGGTGCCGAGATCCGGGGCGGCGACGCTTCCGGGGTGTTCTGGGGCGCCCAGACGCTGCGTCAGCTCCTCGGGCCCGACGCCTTCCGACGTGCCCCGCTGCGTCAGGGGGCCACGCACTCGGTCCCGCACCAGGTCATCGAGGACGCGCCCCGCTTCCGCTGGCGCGGCCTCCTGCTGGACGTCGCCCGGCACTTCATGCCCAAGGAAGGCGTTCTGCGCTATCTGGATCTGATGGCCGCCCACAAACTCAACGTCTTCCACTTCCATCTGACCGACGACCAGGGCTGGCGGCTCGAGATCGAGCGGTATCCCGGCCTCACCGAGGTCGGTTCCTGGCGGGCGCGCAGCAGAATCGGCCACCGGGCCTCACCGCTGTGGGAGGAGAAGCCGCACGGCGGTTTCTACACACGCGACGACATCCGCGAGATCGTGGCCTACGCGGACCGACGGCATATCACCGTCGTCCCCGAGATAGACGTTCCCGGGCACAGCCAGGCGGCCATCGCCGCGTACCCCGAACTCGGAAACAGTGATGTCATCGACACGGCCTCCCTCACGGTCTGGGACGACTGGGGCATCTCCCGCAACGTACTCGCCCCCACCGACAACACCCTCAGGTTCTACGAGGGAGTGTTCGAAGAAGTCCTGGAACTGTTTCCGTCGCCCTTCATCCATATCGGCGGTGACGAGTGCGCGAAGGACCAGTGGCGCGCGTCCCCCGCGGCGCGGGCACGCATCGAAGAACTGGGGCTCGCGGGCGAGGACGGACTCCAGTCGTGGTTCGTCCGGCACTTCGACACCTGGCTCACCGCGCGCGGTCGCCGCCTCATCGGCTGGGACGAGATCCTCCAGGGAGGGCTCGCCGAAGGCGCCGCCGTGTCCTCGTGGCGGGGGTACGCGGGTGGCGTCACGGCGGCGCGGGCCGGTCACGACGTCGTCATGTGCCCGCAGCAGCATGTGTACCTGGACCACCGTCAGGACGGCGGCGAGCGGGAGCCGGTGCCCATCGGCTACGTCCGCACCCTGGAGGACGTCTACCGATTCGAGCCGGTTCCACCGCAGCTCACCCCGGACGAGGCGCGGCATGTTCTCGGCGCTCAGGCCAATCTGTGGACCGAGGTGACGGAGGATCACGCGCGCGTGGACTACCAGGCGTTTCCCCGGCTCGCGGCGTTCGCCGAGGTCGCCTGGAGCGCACTGCCCGCCCCCGCGGAACGCGACGTCGCCGGCTTCGAGCGGCGGATGAGCACCCACTACCGCCGGCTCGACGCCTTGGGAGTTGCCTACCGGCCGCCCGAGGGGCCCCGGCCGTGGCAGCTGAGGCCCGGGGTGCTCGGACGCCCGATCGAGGGTGCGCCCCCGAACGTGTGAGTTACCCGCCGTGGTGCGGGCGAGGGGCGCCGGTGCCCGGCAACGTGCCCCGGCACGTGAGGTCTGTACGGAAGACCGGCGGGGGAGCCCCGCACGGGAGACGGGCCAGGGGAAAACGCCCACAAGGGCACCGGAGGGCGGGAATTCCCCCTCATCGGCGATCCGGTGACAAAACGGACCATCTCCCTGGTGAAGGGGCGAACGGCTCCTAGCGGACCCCCGCGTCGGGGGCCGGGAAAGATGTGCCAGAGTTGCCACGTCCGCCCTGTCAGCACGTACCGTACGGCATCACAGGCAGGACCAGGTGGGGCAGCGGGAAGGGGCAGCCGGTTTGACCACGCACGCACCGCAGGCGGCGCAGGCCGTGACGCTGCCCGCCTCGCTGGACGAGGCCGTGGCGGCGCTGGCCGCCCTGCCGGCCGCCGTCCCCGTGGCGGGTGGCACCGACCTCATGGCCGCGGTCAATTCCGGACAGCTGCGGCCCGCCGCGCTGGTCGGTCTCGGCCGTATCAGCGAGATCCGCGGCTGGCAGTACCAGGACGGCCACGCGCTGCTCGGCGCCGGGCTCACCCACGCGCGCATGGGCCGCCCCGACTTCGCGGCCCTCATCCCGGCCCTCGCGGCGGCCGCGAGGGCGGCCGGACCGCCGCACATCCGCAACGCGGGCACCCTGGGCGGCAACATCGCCTCGGCCGCCCCCACCGGGGACTCGCTTCCGGTGCTTGCCGCCCTGGAGGCCACGCTGATCATCGCGGGCCAGGGCGGAGCCCGCCGCGAGATCCCCGTCTCGCATCTGCTCGCCGGCATGGAGATGCTGCGCGCGGGCGAGCTCATCGGCTACGTGCGCGTGCCGCTGCTGCACGCCCCGCAGGTCTTCCTGAAGGCGACCGGACGCACCGGCCCGGGACGCGCCGTCGCGTCCGTGGCCCTCGTCCTCGACCCGGCCCGGCGCGGTGTGCGCTGCGCCGTCGGCGCCATCGCGCCGATGCCGCTGCGTCCCCTGGAGGCCGAGCAGTGGGTCGCCCAGCTCATCGACTGGGACAACAGCCGCGCGATCGTCCCCCAGGCGCTCACCGCGTTCGGCGAGTACGTCGCCGCGGCCTGCATCCCCGATGCCGAGCCCGCCGAGGACGGCACCGTGCAGCAGCTTCCACCCGCCGTACTGCACCTGCGGCGCACCGTCGCCGCGCTGGCCCGACGAGCGTTGGGGAGGGCACTGTCGTGACCGACGACCAGCACCCGGAGGACGCCCCCCATGCCCCCCAAGGGGGCACCCAGGGAACCCAGGGCTCCTGGGAGCGGCTGCCGGGGGAGTACGACGACGGCGCGACCGCCTTCGTCCAGCTTCCCGAGGGCGGCATAGAAGCCCTCCTCGCCTCGCACAGCCCCCTGGCCGCGCCCGGCCACGGGTATGTGCCCCCCTCGTTCACCCCGGCGGCGGGCACGCCCACCGGCCCGGCGGCCGACGGCACCTGGGGCGCGCCCGCCGAGGGCGCCCCGTGGGCCGGCCAGGACCCCGAGGGGCGGGATGGGCCCGGCGACGGGTTCACCTACGACCCCGGGGCGACCGGGCAGTGGCGCTTCGAGGAGGCCGCGCCCCAGGCGCCGTCGGCCGCGCCGGGTCATGACGTCACCGGCCAGTGGTCGATCCCGGTGGCGGGCGGTGATCTGCCCGACGAGTCGGGTGAGTTCACCACGTCCTCCCTCATCGAGCAGTGGGGTGCGACCCCGCCCCCGACGCTGCCGGGTGGTGCGCCCGCGCCCTGGGCGACGGAGACGGCCGAACCGTCCTGGCCGGACGGGGCGCACGAGAGTGCCGCCCACGCGCCGGCCGAGGCCCCTGAGGCCCCTGGAGAGCCGCCCGCGGCGTCGTACGAGGACTCGCGGCCCGGTGGTGACCCCGAGGCTCCCGAGGCCGCTCAGGAGCCACACGAGCCCTTCGGCGCACCGGACGCCGCAGCGGCCGACACCGGCGCGGCGGACCACGACGCGCAGGACGCCGAAGAGACGCCCGCGCCCGTGCACGGCGACGCACCCGCCCTCGCGCCGGAGGCCGCCGACCAGGACGCGGCACCCGCGCAGGACCCGGCCGACGAGCCCGGCCCGGAGCCCGCCCCGCTGCACGACGACCACCCCCTGGTGTCGTACGTCCTGCGGGTGAACGGGTCCGACCGGCCCGTAACCGATGCGTGGATCGGTGAATCGCTCCTGTACGTGCTGCGCGAGCGGCTCGGTCTCGCCGGTGCCAAGGACGGCTGCTCGCAGGGCGAGTGCGGCGCCTGCAACGTCCAGGTCGACGGACGGCTCGTCGCGTCCTGTCTGGTGTCCGCCGTCACCGCCGCGGGCAGTGAGGTGCGGACCGTGGAGGGCCTCGCCGCCGACGGGCAGCCCTCGGACGTGCAGCGGGCGCTCGCCAGGTGCGGCGCCGTGCAGTGCGGTTTCTGCGTACCCGGCATGGCGATGACCGTGCACGACCTGCTGGAGGGCAACCCGGCGCCCACCGAGCTGGAGACGCGCCAGGCGCTGTGCGGCAACCTGTGCCGCTGCTCCGGCTACCGGGGCGTCGTGGAGGCCGTCAAGGAGGTCGTCGCCGAGCGCCAGGCGCACGCGGAGGCGGAGCAGCCGGCCGCCGACACCGAGGAGGCCCGCATCCCGCGCCAGGCGGGTCCCGGAGCGGGCGGCGTTCACCCCTCCGTGTTCGGTGACTCCGTGTTCGGCGGCGCGGCCCCGAACGAGCACCCGTACGGCCAGGACGGAGGCCAGGCGTGAGCAACGAGACCGTCGCCGCGATCACTGCGGAGGCCGCACCCGCCCCCGAGGCGCCGCACGGCCTCGGGGTCTCCCTGCCGTCCACCGACGCATGGGCCAAGACCGAGGGCACCTTCCCGTACGCCGCCGACCTGTGGGCCGAGGGCCTGCTGTGGGCGGCCGTCCTGCGCTCGCCGCACCCGCACGCGCGCATCGTGTCGATCGACATCAGCCACGCGCGCGAGATGCCCGGTGTCCGGGCCGTCATCACGCACGAGGACGTGCCCGGTGCCACGCTGCACGGACGCAGATCGGCCGACCGGCCCGTGTTCGCCTCGGACATCGTGCGTCACCACGGTGAGCCGATCGCGGCCGTCGCCGCCGACCACCCCGACACCGCGCGCCTGGCCGCCGCCGCCGTCATCGTCGAGTACGAGGTGCTCGACCCGGTGACCGACCCCGAACAGGCGTTTGAGGCCGAGCCACTGCACCCGGACGGCAATCTGATCCGCCATATCCCGCTGCGTCACGGCGACCCGGACGCGGTCGGTGAGATCGTCGTCGAGGGGCAGTACCGCATCGGCCGCCAGGACCCCGCCCCCATCGGCGCCGAGGCCGGTCTCGCGGTGCCCCGGCCGGACGGCGGTGTCGAGCTGTACATCGCCTCCACCGACCCGCACGCCGACCGCGACCGCGCCGCCGCGGTCTACGGACTCGAACCCGAGCGGGTGAAGATCGTCGTCACCGGGGTGGCCGGAGCCACGGCCGACCGCGAGGACCCGGGCTTCCAGCTGCCGCTCGGCCTGCTCGCGCTGAGGACCGGCTGCCCGGTCAAGCTGACAGTGACGCGCGAAGAGTCCTTCCTCGGGCACGTCCACCGCCACCCCACCCTGCTGCGCTACCGCCACCACGCGGACACCGAGGGCAAGCTGGTGAAGGTCGAGGCGCAGATCCTGCTGGACGCGGGCGCGTACGCGGACACCTCCTCGGAGGCCCTGGCCGCCGCGGTCTCCTTCGCCTGCGGCCCCTACATCGTCCCGAACGCGTTCATCGAGGGCTGGGCCGTCCGCACCAACAATCCGCCCTCGGGCCATGTGCGCGGCGAGGGCGCGATGCAGGTGTGCGCCGCCTACGAGGCCCAGATGGACAAGCTGGCCAGGAAGCTCGGCGTCGACCCGGCGGAGCTGCGCCTGCGCAATGTCCTGGCGACGGGCGATGCGCTGCCCACCGGCCAGACGGTGACCTGCCCGGCTCCGGTGGCCGAACTGCTCGAGGCCGTGCGGGACTACCCGCTGCCCCAGCTGCCGAAGGACACCCCCGAGGAGGAGTGGCTGCTGCCGGGCGGTCCCGAAGGCGCGGGCGAACCCGGCGCCGTACGCCGGGGCGTCGGATACGGCGTCGGCATGGTGCACATGCTCGGCACGGAAGGCGCGGACGAGGTCTCCACGGCCACGGTGAAGGTGCAGGACGGGGTGGCGACGGTGCTGTGCGCGGCCGTCGAGACCGGCCAGGGCTTCACCACGCTGGCGCGGCAGATCGTCCAGGAGACTCTCGGCATCGAAGAGGTGCACGTGGCGCCCGTCGACACGGACCAGCCGCCGGCGGGGGCGGGCTGCCGAGGCCGTCACACCTGGGTGTCGGGCGGCGCGGTGGAACGTGCCGCCAAGATGGTCCGCACGCAACTGCTGCAACCCCTTGCACACAAGTTCGGTATGTCGACCGAGCTGCTCCAGATCACCGACGGCAAGATCACCTCGTACGACGGTGTGCTGTCGACCACGGTGACCGAGGCGATGGACGGCAAGGAGCTGTGGGCCACGGCCCAGTGCCGCCCGCACCCGACCGAGCCGCTGGACGAGGCGGGCCAGGGCGACGCCTTCGTGGGACTCGCGTTCTGCGCCATCCGCGCGGTGGTGGACGTGGACATCGAGATCGGCTCGGTGCGGGTCGTGGAACTGGCGCTCGCCCAGGACGTCGGCCGGGTCCTGAACCCCAAGCAGCTCGCGGCGCGCCTGGAGGCCGGAGCCACCCAGGGCGTGGGCATCGCCCTCACGGAGAACCTGCGCACGGCCCGTGGCCTGGTCCGCCACCCCGATCTGACGGGCTACGCCCTGCCGACGGCCCTGGACGCGCCCGACATCCGGATCGTCAAACTGGTCGAGGAGCGGGACGTGGTCGCGCCGTTCGGCGCCAAGTCGGTCAGCGCGGTGCCCGTGGTGACTTCCCCCGCGGCCATCGCCTCCGCCGTGCGTGCGGCGACGGGCCGCCCGGTCAACCGTCTGCCGATCCGTCCGCAGGCGGCGGTGGTCACGCCGCAGTGAGCGACGGCGCCGACGTCGTTGATGGTGTCGGTGTCGGTGTCGGTGTCGGTGTCGGTGTCGGTGTCGGTGCCGGGGCGGGCGGGTGCGTCCCGTCCGTGAGAACCCTGAACTTCCCCTGAGACGGGGGAGTCCCCGTGTTGCGCCGGGGGCCGTTGTCAGTGGTGCCCCGTAGTGTTTCCCGCGTTGGGGGAGAGCCGCCCGACGGGGAATCTCTCCCTGCCGTGGGCGCTCTGCGCACGGAAAACGCGGGGGAAGCAATGGGCACGACCGGCGCCGGTGGCGTGATCACGCTGACCGAGGCGGACCTCGATCCATATGTCACGCACGCCGAGACGAGGCAGTTGCTCACAGGGCCCGGACTGCCCTCCGAGGACGCCCTGCTGGGGTTCGGGGCGCTCGCCGGGCAGCCCGCGCTGCGGCGGATCGCCGAGCTCGTGGACGACGCGGAGAAGCTCGCCGAGGAGCTGCGCGACCAGCTGGTCATAGGCGCGCTGCGCACCGTCGACCGCGACTTGGAGTCCCTGGTGCTCAACGGCACCACGGGCGAGGTCTTCACGACGTACATCCACCCGCGCCACCCCGCCCTGATGGACCTCTCGCCGCTGGCTCCCTCGCTGGAGGCGCTGCTGCGGTTCGCGGCGGCGACGCACGAACTGACCGCGTCCCGCGACCCGTTCGCACCGACGGGGTACGGTGCCGAGGCCGTGCGGGAGGCGTCCGAGCGGCTGGCCTCCGTGTTCGCCGCGGACGGCGGGGACGAGGTGGCGCCGTACTGGAGGATGACCGCGCTGATCCGTCCCCTGGCCCGGATCGGCCGACCGGGCGAAGGGCTCGCGCTCGACCTGCCGCCGAGGCTGCTGGACGAGGAGTTCGGCACCGCGGCCATCGTCCGCTTCGAGGACGTCGACTTCCCCGGCGTGCTCACGCACGAGCCGACCCGCCGCTTCCTGAGCGAGGTGGGCCTGCCGGAGAACGGCTACTGGTACGAGCTGGACACGGACGTCCCCCTGCCGACCCTCGCCGAGCACTACGCGGACGACGACGGCTTCCGGGCGGTCTCACTCCCCGAGGGCGCGGAGCGTCTGATACGCCTCGGTTCTCTGCTGGAGGACACGAGCCTGGTCCTGGACGGCGCCACCGGAGCGGTCCTGTGCTTCAGCGAGCCCGACGCGTGCCTGCGCCCGCTGAACGCCGACATTTCCACCCTGGGGTTCACGGTCTGGCTGGTCCACCGCGAGAAGGCGCTCGACACGGAGCACGACCTGACGGCCGAGTACGAGCAGCTGGCCGCCACCATGGCCGGCACCCTTGCCGCGGTCGACCCGGTCGCCTGCGACCGCACGCCCAGAACCCCGCACGACGACGGCCGGCGCTACTGGCCCGAGGCGTTCGAGGACCAGGCGGGCGGCGGGCTGTACGCCCAAGCGCTCCGCGGGAATCGCGGCTCATCATCTGAGGGTTCGTCGTGGCGAGAGCGACGAGCGTGCTGGGCACCCCTTTGAACCCCACGAGCCAGGGTGACCTCCGTACCAGCCAAGCCGGTTACGGCGAGGTGTGTGTCCGGGGGACCGCTGTGGACAGAACTGGACAGTCACCGCCCCTCTCCGGCCTGGAATGTGGACACCGCCCGACAGGAGCCTGGAACGACACTGACGTCAAGGAGAGGTTCCATGGAACGACTGCTGTTTCCCGGTGACGCCCAGTTCTGGTACGAGACCCTGCGCTCGTTCGGTCATATCGCCTACGGAGGCGCCGACTTCGGCGAGGTGGTCTCCACCAGCCGGCGTATCACCGAAGGCGACTACGGCAGTTGGCACGACGCGTGGCTCGCCACCGCCGACCGCGTCGCCGCCGAGGCCCGGCAGGCCCTGGACGCCGGGCACAAGGTCAGCGCCCGCGACGGCTTCCTGCGGGCCTCGAACTACTACCGGTCGGCCGAGTTCTTCCTGCACGGCCACCCGTGCGACCCCCGTCACGAGCACGCCTACGACCGCAGCGTGGCCTGCTTCCGAGCGGCGGCGGCGCTGTACACCCCTCGGATCGAGCCGGTCGAGATCCCGTACGAGGGCACCACCCTGCCCGGCTACCTCTACCGCGCCGACACCTCGGGGGAGCCCCGGCCGACCGTCGTCATGCACAACGGCTTCGACGGCACCGCGGAGGAGATGCACTTCTTCGGGGCGATGGCCGGCGTCGAGCGCGGCTACACCGTGCTGGTCTTCGACGGTCCCGGCCAGCCCGGACCGCTGCACCGCGAGGGACTGGTCTTCCGCCCCGACTGGGAGAACGTGGTGGGTCCGGTACTGGACTTCGCCAAGGGGCTGCCCGAGGTCGACGACGAGCGGATCGCCCTGCTCGGCAACAGCATGGGCGGCCTCCTCGCCCCCCGGGCGGCGGCGTTCGACCACCGCCTGGCCGCGGTGATCGCCCTCGACGGCGTCTACGACCTGGGGCCCGCGGTGACCAACCTCCTGCCGGGCGAGCGCGCCGAGGTGGAACGACGGCTGCGAGCCGACTCCGACCCGGAGCTAGACGCCCTGCTCGACCGGATGACCGCCGAGAACCCCGTGCTGCGCTGGGCGATCAACCACGGCATGTACGTCATGGGCGCGGCCACCCCCCGGGCGTTCGGCGCCGCCTATCTCGACTACCACCTCCGCGACGGCATCGCGTCGCAGATCCGGTGCCCCGCCCTGATCTGCGACGCCGCCGAGGATCTGTTCTTCGCCGGACAGGCCCGTCGGCTCTACGACGACCTCACCTGCCCCAGGACCTTCCTGGAGTTCACGGCGGAGGAGGGCGCCGACGCCCACTGCCAGGCGGGCGCCCAGCGGCTCGCTCTGGCCCGGATCTACGACTGGCTCGACGACACGCTCGGACACTGACGGCGCCTTCGGGGTGCGGCGCCCGCCGGACAGTTGCCCGGCGGACGCCCGCCGACAGGCGTCGTCCCCCGGCACCCCACGGGGTGCCGTCCCTTCGCTCCGCCTGCCCGGGGCGATGGAGACCGTGGCGGGATTCGAACCCGCGTCAATCGCTTTGCAGGCGATTCCCTGAGCCGCTCGGGTACACGGTCGAGGCCAGGTGCGGCACGGCTCACTCGTTCCGACCTGACGCATCGACCGTACGGGCGGGCGATCGGAGGGTTCAAGGCAATCGCGGGCACCGCAACGGGACTGCCATACGCCGTTCATGAACGACCGGCCGTCGTACGACGGGTCGTACGACCAAGGTCCCAGCCGATCACCGTCTCCGGACAGGAGCCAATGTCGGCCGGGCCCCTTACTCTGACCCGCATGGCAGCCCTGGAACCCCGCGACACAGACGTCGCCGACCTCGCTTCCGTACGGTCGGACGACACCGGCGGTGTGCTCAGCGCGCCGTACCGGGCGCTGAGCATCGGCACCGTCTCCGTCATCCTGCTCATCGCCTTCGAGGCGACGGCGGTCGGTACGGCGATGCCGGTCGCGGCGCGCGAGCTGCACGGGGTGTCGCTGTACGCCTTCGCGTTCTCCGGCTACTTCACGACAAGTCTGTCCGGCATGGTCCTCGCCGGGCAGTGGTCGGACCGCAGGGGCCCGCTCGGGTCGCTGGCCTGCGGGATCGCCGCCTTCGCCGCCGGGCTGCTGATGTGCGGGACGGCCGGGGCGATGTGGCTGTTCATCCTGGGGCGGGCCGTGCAGGGCCTCGGCGGCGGACTTGTGATCGTCGCCCTGTACGTCGTGGTGGGCCGCGCCTATCCGGAGCGGCTGCGGCCCGCCATCATGGCGGCGTTCGCCGCGGGCTGGGTCGTCCCGTCCGTGGTCGGACCGCTGGCGGCGGGCACGGTGACCGAGGAGCTCGGCTGGCGCTGGGTGTTCATCGGCATCCCCGTGCTGGTGGTCTTCCCGCTGGCCCTCGCCCTGCCCCAGATACGCCGCCGGGCGGGCGGGCCCGTCGAACAGGCGGTCGCGGCCCCGTTCGACATGCGCCGCATCCGCCTCGCGCTCGGCATCTCGCTCGGCGCCGGACTGCTCCAGTACGCCGCCCAGCACGCGTCCGCCCCCGGCGGCGCGCGGTGGACGGCCCTCCTGCCAGGCGTCGCGGGCGCCGCCCTGCTGGTCCCGGCGGCGCTCGGACTGCTGCCCCGCGGCACCTACCGGGCGGCGCGCGGGCTGCCGTCCGTGGTGCTGCTGCGCGGAGTCGCGGACGGCGCGTTCATCGGGGCAGAGACCTTCGTGCCCCTGATGCTGGTCACCCAGCGGGGGCTGTCGCCGACCATGGCCGGATTCTCGCTCGCGGCGGGCGGCGCCACCTGGGCCGTCGGATCGTATGTGCAGGCGAGGCCGCGCCTGGAGCCGTACCGGGAACGGCTGGTGACGTTCGGCATGCTGCTCGTCGCGGTGTCGATCGCCGCCGTCCCTACCGTGCTCATCCACGCGGTGCCCGTGTGGACCGTCGCCGTCGCCTACGGTGTCGGCTGCTTCGGCATGGGCCTGGTCCTGTCCTCGGCCAGTGTCCTGCTCCTCCAGTTGTCCGCCCCCGAAGAGGCGGGCGCCAACTCGGCGGCCCTGCAGATCTCCGACGGCCTCTCCAACATCGTTCTGCTCTCCGCGGGCGGCGCCGCGTTCGCTGCGCTCGGCGGGGGCACCATCGCCCCCTCGGCCACCCGGGCGGCCACCGGCGGCTCCCACCCGGCCGCCTTCGCCGCGGTGTTCCTGTCGATGGCGGCGGTGGCGCTGGCGGGCGCCTGGGTGACGACCCGGCTGCGGGAGCGCTGACTCCAAGGGGCCCGGCCCGGGCCCGGCTCGCTGATCTGTGACCCGTGTCGCACCCGGGGAGGATGCGGAGCGGTCGGCCCGGACGAGGGCCGGGCACACCGGTAGGGTGGCCCGGTTGTCATACGTAGCCGAGCCGCCCGACCCCACCCACGGAGACCGTGACTACCACCACCGCTGCCAGCTCCAGTTCCTCACACCACCTCTCCCCGGCGTTCCCCGGCCGCGCCCCCTGGGGCACGGCCGGCAAGCTGCGTGCCTGGCAGCAGGGCGCGATGGAGAAGTATGTCCAGGAGCAGCCGCGCGACTTCCTTGCCGTCGCCACGCCCGGCGCCGGCAAGACGACCTTCGCGCTGACGCTCGCGTCCTGGCTGCTGCACCACCACGTCGTGCAGCAGGTGACCGTGGTCGCTCCCACCGAACACCTCAAGAAGCAGTGGGCGGAGGCCGCGGCGCGGATCGGGATCAAGCTCGACCCCGAGTACAGCGCCGGACCGCTCGGCCGGGAGTACCACGGCGTCGCCGTCACCTACGCGGGCGTCGGCGTGCGTCCCATGCTGCACCGCAACCGCGTCGAGCAGCGCAAGACCCTCGTCATCCTCGACGAGATCCACCACGCCGGTGACTCGAAGTCCTGGGGCGAGGCCTGCCTGGAGGCCTTCGAGCCCGCCACCCGCCGGCTCACCCTCACCGGCACGCCGTTCCGGTCGGACACCAACCCGATCCCCTTCGTGACGTACGAGGAAGGCCAGGACGGCATCCGCCGTTCGGCCGCCGACTACACGTACGGATACGGGTCCGCTCTCGCGGACGGGGTCGTGCGGCCGGTCATATTCCTCTCCTACAGCGGCAACATGCGCTGGCGCACCAAGGCGGGCGACGAGATCGCCGCCCGGCTCGGCGAGCCCATGACCAAGGACGCCGTCAGCCAGGCCTGGCGCACGGCACTCGACGCGCGCGGCGAATGGATGCCCAGCGTGCTGCGCGCCGCCGACCAGCGGCTGACCGAGGTCCGCAAGGCCATCCCGGACGCCGGCGCCCTCGTCATCGCCTCCGACCAGGAGGCGGCCCGCGCCTACGCCAAGCTCATCCGCGAGATCACCGGGCACCGGGCGACGCTCGTGCTGTCCGACGACACCGGGGCCTCCGACCGCATCGACGAGTTCAGCCACGGCCAGGACCGCTGGATGGTCGCGGTGCGCATGGTGTCCGAGGGCGTCGACGTGCCGCGCCTGGCCGTCGGGGTGTACGCCACCACCATCTCCACCCCGCTGTTCTTCGCCCAGGCGGTCGGCCGTTTCGTACGGTCCCGGCGCCGCGGCGAGACCGCCTCCGTCTTCCTCCCCACGGTCCCCGACCTCCTCACCTTCGCCAACGAGATGGAGGTCGAGCGCGACCACGTCCTCGACAAGCCGAAGAAGCAGGGCGAGGAAGAGGACCCGTACGCCGAGTCCGAGAAGGAGATGGAGGAGGCCAACCGGGAGCAGGACGAGGACACCGGCGAACAGGACATGCTGCCCTTCGAGGCGCTCGAGTCCGACGCCGTCTTCGACCGGGTCATGTACAACGGTGCCGAGTTCGGCATGCAGGCCCACCCCGGCAGCGAGGAGGAACAGGACTACCTGGGCATTCCGGGCCTCCTTGAACCCGACCAGGTCCAGCTGCTGCTCCAGAAGCGCCAGGCCCGGCAGATCGCGCACAGCCGCAAGAAGCCGGACACCGAGGCCGACCTCCTCGAGCTTCCCGCCGAACGGCGACCCGTGGTCACCCACAAGGAACTGCTGGAGCTGCGCAAGCGGCTCAACACGATGGTCGGCGCGTACGCCCATCAGAGCGGCAAACCGCACGGAGTGATCCACAACGAACTGCGCCGTGTGTGCGGCGGCCCCCCGAGCGCCGAGTGCACGGGGGGCCAGCTCCGTCAGCGCATCGCGAAGGTCCAGGAGTGGGCGACACGCATGCGCTGAGCACGCCCGGGATGCGCGCGAAGCGCGCTCTTCGGGGGCGCGGGGCCACAGACGGTGTGCGGCTCACCCGCGCGGGCGCGGCCGGCCACAGCGAACCCTCGGCTTACGCACAGCCGACGCCGAGGGAAGCGCAGCGCAAACTGCGCAAACCCAAGCAGTATTCCCAACTCCACGACCGGATTCTGGACAGAGGCTTCCGCTGAGCGAACCGGCTCGCTACTGTCACGCTACGCATACGCCCCGTGGCAGCGCCGCCGCGGAGCGCAGCCGTGAAACGACCGAGTCCGGGAGCCCCCGGGCCGTCGGCCGATCGGCGGCCTCTGAAGCGCGTCGCCGACGGGACTCGGTGACGTCGACCGCTGCGGGGGACCGCCGACCTCATCACCCAGGAGGGGGCGTCGTGACCGCTGAGACCTCTCAGACGCTCGACCGGGGCCTCAGAGTCCTCAAGCTGCTCGCCGACACGGACCACGGGCTGACCGTCACGGAGCTGTCCACCAAGCTCGGCGTCAACCGGACCGTGGTGTACCGGTTGCTGGCCACCCTGGAGCAGCACTCCCTCGTGCGCCGCGATCTGGGGGGCCGCGCCCGTGTGGGCCTCGGTGTGCTGCGCCTCAGCCGCCAGGTGCACCCGCTGGTACGGGAGGCCGCGCTGCCCGCGCTGCGCTCGCTCGCCGAGGACATAGGGGCCACCGCGCACCTCACGCTGGTCGACGGCGCGGAGGCGCTGGCCGTCGCCGTGGTCGAGCCGACGTGGACGGACTACCACGTGGCGTACCGGGCGGGGTTCCGGCATTCGCTCGACAAGGGGGCCGCCGGCCGGGCGATACTCGAGGCCCGCCGGCGACCGGCCGTCGGGCCCGGCTACACGTTGACCTACGGAGAGCTGGAGACCGGGGCGAGCGGTGCCGCCGCGCCGCTGGTCGGTGTGATCGGCATCGAGGGCAGTGTGGGTGTCGTCATGCTGTCGGACGCGGTGCCCGAGAGGGTGGGACCCCGGGTGGTGGACGCCGCACGCGAGGTGGCCGAGGCGCTGCGCTGACGTCCCGGGGACCGCCCCGGGCACCGGTCCCGGTCCGGGACCTGGCCAAGAGGCACCGTCACGTTAGATTGATCCCGTGTTCTCTCGTCTCTCGCGCCGCAAGGCCGTCGCCGTCTGCGCCCTGCCCGCCGTGGCCCTGATCGCCACGGCGCTGTTCGCGCCGCTGCCGTTCTCCGTGGCGCAGCCCGGCCTCACGGCCAACGTGCTGGGGGCGAACCAGGGCGCCGCCGTGATCACGATCAGCGGGGCACCCACCCGTACGACCAGCGGTCAGCTGCGGATGACGACGATCGAGGCGACGGGCCCCGACGCACGTGTCTCCCTCGGTGATGTGATCGACGGCTGGTTCCGTACGGACCGC
Organism: Streptomyces sp. NPDC047022; assembly: GCF_040644155.1. NCBI lineage: Bacteria > Bacillati > Actinomycetota > Actinomycetes > Kitasatosporales > Streptomycetaceae > Streptomyces > Streptomyces sp. NPDC047022. The sequence continues at coordinate 24,955 of NZ_JBEYVV010000023.1, forward strand.
GCGGTGCTGCCGCGCGACTCGGTCTACCCGAGCGGCAACAGCGTCAAGCAGATCGAACAGCACAACACCGAGCAGATGAAGCAGTCCCAGGACGCGGCGACGCGGGCGGCACTGAAGTATCTGGACCTCGGCGGCAAGGACGTCAAGGTCACGCTGAAGCTCGCGGATGTGGGCGGGCCCAGTGCCGGCCTGCTGTTCACCCTCGGCATCATCGACAAACTGCACGGCGACGGGCACGGCGGCGATCTCACGGGGGGCCGCACCGTGGCGGGTACGGGCACGATCGACGATGCCGGGCGGGTCGGGGCGGTCGGCGGCGTCGCCCTCAAGACGCAGGCCGCGCGCCGCGACGGTGCGACCGTCTTCCTGGTGCCGAAGGCGGAGTGCTCCGACGCGAAGGCGGAGCTGCCGCAGGGGTTGAGGCTCGTGCCGGTGACCACGCTGAACGGGGCGGTCGACGCGCTGACGGCGCTGGAGAACGGCAAGGGCTCGGTACCCAGCTGCTGAACCCGGGGGATTCGCGCGGTTCCCCGCGCCCCCGTGAAGTGCGCTCCGGTGCGATGTCGCCCGCGGCGCCCTGGTGGCTGGTCGCGCGGTTCCCCGCGCCCCTGAAGGGGCGCGCTTCGCGTGCATCGACTCCGGGACCTACGAGGCCTTCGGGTTCCCCTTCGCCAGCCACGGGCGTACCAGGAGTTCCGCCACCGAGGCCATCCAGTCGACCAGGAGCGCCAGCGCCACCGTGAGGATCGAGCCGAGCAGGAGCACCGGCATGCGGTGATGGGCGATGCCGGTCGTGATCAGCACACCCAGCCCGCCGCCCCCGCCGAAGGCGGCCAGGGTCGCTGTGCCGACGTTCAGGACCAGCGCCGTGCGCACCCCCGCGAGGATCGTCGGGGCGGCCAGGGGCAGTTCCACCCGGGTCAGCACCCTCAGCGGCGACATGCCGATGCCCCGCGCGGCCTGAAGGATCTTCGGATCGCTTTCCTTCAGCCCCGCGACGGTCTTCGAAAGGACGGGCAGGACCGCGCAGACCACGATCCCGGCCAGGGCCGCCGTCCGGCCGGTGCCGAACCACAGCACCAGCAGCGCGAGCAGGCCGATCGCCGGGGTCCTGCGGCTCATCGCGGCGACCGCCGTCGCCGCGGGCATGACCCTGAGACACGCCTCCTGGCATGCCTGGCGGGTGAGCAGGATGCCCAGCGGAAGCGCGATCAGCAGCACCAGGACCGTGGCCGCCGCCGTCAGTTCGACGTGCTGCCACAAGGCCCTCGACACCTGCCCCCGTGACAGCGCGTCCTGGGAACCCAGGTCCAGGTGCGCCTGCCGGAACCCCAGCAGCGTCGTCAGCAGCACGACCACCAGGGCCGTCGGCAGGACGGTCAGCTTCTGCCAGGTGAGCAGGGGCTGCGCGGGAGCCGGTTCGGCCCGTGTCCCGGTCTCCTCCTGCTCCCTCACCTCGGATGTGGTCACGTCGGCCTCTCCTCCGGTTGTGCGGGTACCGAGGGCCTCCCGGAGAGCGTCAGCCGTCCGAGGAGCAGATATGCCGCGTCGAACAGCAGCGAGAGGACGACGATCCCGAGCGTCCCGGCGAGCACCTCGTTGAGGGCGTTCTTGCTGCCCGGGGCGCCGAGGCCGCGGAAGATCTCATTGCCGAGGCCGGGCCCCGAGGCGCACGCGGCGATGGCGGCCACGCCCATCAGCAGCCGGGTGGAGGTCCGCATCCCGGTCAGGATCGAGGGCCAGGCCTCCGGCAGCTCCACCCGGACCAGCCGGACCGGGTGCGGCAGACCACCGCGTGCCGTGTTCGCCATGTCCGCACGCGGCATGCCGACCGTGCGCAGGCCCACGATGGAGCTCCGCACGACCGGCAGCAGCCCGCACAGTGTCAGCGCGGCGACCGTCGGCGCCGCGCCCAGGCCCACGACCGGCACCAGCAGACCGATCACCGCCAGGGCGGGGACGGTCCGAAAGCCGCCGGTGGTGGCCGCAGCGAGCCGGCCCGCCCGATCGCTGCGGCAGGCGACGACGGCGATCAGCACGCCGAGCACCGCCGCGCAGGCCGTGCACTGGAAGACCACGCCGGCGTGCCGGAAGGCGTCCATGAGCAGCTGATGGTGGCAGCTGGCCAAGTACTCCCAGAAGCTCACGTGCGCTCACCCCGGTCGGCTAGGTTCTCCCGGTCATGCTCTCTCCCGGTCCTGCGCCGCCTGCTCCACCAGCGGGATGATCCGCAGCGGTACGGCGTTCTCCATGACGATCGCCGTGGAGGCCCGGACGATGCCATCAAAGCCGACAACCCGGTCGATCACACGTTGGAGATCGGCATTCGAGCGAGCCACCAGCCGGCAGAGCATGTCTCCGCTGCCCGTGGTGGTGTGCAGTTCCAGGACCTCCGGAACGGTCGCCAAGTGAGCCCGTACGTCCGCTCCTTGCCCCTGCCGGATCTCCAGGGTCGCGAAGGCGGTGACCGGGTAGCCGAGCGCGGCGGGGTCCACCTCGGGGCCGAATCCCCGGATCACTCCATTGGACTGAAGGCGGTCGAGCCGCGCCTGCGCCGTGCCGCGCGCCACCCCGAGGCGGCGGGACATCTCCAGCACCCCGATGCGCGGCTCCCGCGCCAGCAGCACAATGAGCCGGGCGTCCAGATGATCGATCGCCATGCCGCACTCCAGGATGGTCATCATGTACAGAACGTCCGCCGGTATCGGCGCGTCTCTGAGCATATTGCCCAGCGGATACACGAACTATTGCGCACCTTGCGAGTAGGGGTGAGGCTGCGGCCATGACCCAGACCACACACCACACCCCGAACACCGCGCGTGAGGCAGACCCCTTCCCGGTCAAGGGAATGGACGCGGTCGTCTTCGCCGTGGGCAACGCCAAGCAGGCCGCGCACTACTACTCCACCGCCTTCGGCATGCAGCTCGTGGCGTACTCCGGACCGGAGAACGGCAGCCGCGAGACCGCGTCGTACGTCCTGGAGAACGGCTCGGCGCGATTCGTCTTCACCTCCGTCATCAAGGCCGGCACCGACTGGGGCCGCTTCCTCGACCGGCATGTGGCCGAGCACGGCGACGGCGTCGTCGACCTCTCCATCGAGGTCCCGGACGCGCGCGCCGCGTACGCGTACGCCATCGAGCACGGCGCCACCTCGGTCGCCGAGCCGTACGAACTCAAGGACGAGAACGGCATCGTCGTGATGGCCGCCATCGCCACCTACGGCGAGACACGCCACACCCTGGTGGAGCGCACCGACTACGACGGGCCGTACCTGCCCGGGTTCGTCGCCGCCTCCCCGATCGTGGCGCCGCCCGAGCACCGCACCTTCCAGGCGATCGACCACTGCGTCGGCAACGTCGAACTCGGCCGCATGAACGAGTGGGTGGAGTTCTACAACAAGGTCATGGGCTTCACGAACATGAAGGAGTTCGTGGGCGACGACATCGCGACCGAGTACAGCGCGCTGATGTCCAAGGTCGTGGCCGACGGCACGCTCAAGGTCAAGTTCCCGATCAACGAGCCCGCCATCGCCCAGAAGAAGTCGCAGATCGACGAGTACCTGGAGTTCTACGGCGGCCCCGGCGTCCAGCACATCGCGCTCAACACGAACGACATCGTGCGCACGGTGCAGACGATGCGGGCGGCCGGTGTGCAGTTCCTCGACACCCCGGACTCGTACTACGACACCCTCGGTGAGTGGGTCGGCGACACCCGTGTCCCCGTCGAGACCCTGCGCGAGCAGAAGATCCTCGCCGACCGCGACGAGGACGGCTATCTGCTGCAGATCTTCACCAAGCCGGTCCAGGACCGTCCGACGGTCTTCTTCGAGATCATCGAGCGGCACGGCTCCATGGGCTTCGGGAAGGGCAACTTCAAGGCCCTGTTCGAGGCCATCGAGCGGGAGCAGGCCAAGCGCGGCAACCTGTGACCCGGTGACCGGCGGCACGGCTCCCCGTGTCCCGCGAGCTCCACGGGGGGTCCGCGGGACACGGGGGTCGGGGGGACGGGCGCGCGGGGTTCACACCGCCGCCCCCTGGTGCCACGCTGTGATCATGAGCCGTATCGAAGCCCCGCGCGACGAAGACACCGGCAACCTCCTCGACCGCCTCAGGGCCGGGCTGCCGACCGGGGCCGTCCTGAGCGACCCCGGCGTCACGGCCTCGTACGCGAACGACATGGCGAGCTTCTGCGCGGCCGGCACCCCCGCCGCGGTGGTGCTGCCGCGCACCGTCGAGCAGGTCCAGCACGTCATGCGCACCGCCTGCGAGCTGCGCGTCCCGGTCGTGCCGCAGGGCGCCCGCACCGGCCTGTCGGGCGCGGCGAACGCCTCGGACGGCTGCATCGTGCTCTCCCTGACGAAGATGGACCGGATCCTGGAGATCAATCCGGTCGACCGCGTCGCCGTCGTCGAACCCGGCGTCATCAACGCCACGCTCTCCCGCGCGGTGGAGGAACACGGCCTCTGCTATCCGCCGGACCCCTCCAGCTGGGAGATGTGCACCATCGGCGGCAACATCGGCACGGCCTCCGGCGGGCTGTGCTGTGTGAAGTACGGCGTCACGGCCGAGTACATCCTCGGGCTGGACGTCGTCCTGGCCGACGGACGCCTGATGTCCACCGGCCGTCGTACGGCCAAGGGCGTCGCGGGCTACGACCTCACCCGGCTCTTCGTCGGCTCCGAGGGCTCGCTCGGCATCGTCGTACGCGCGACCCTCGCCCTGAGGCCGAAGCCGCCGCAACAACTGGTCCTCGCCGCCGAGTTCGCGTCCGCGGCCGAGGCCTGCGACGCCGTGTGCCGCATCATGACGGGTGGCCATGTGCCGTCCCTGCTCGAACTGATGGACCGTACGACGGTCAAGGCCGTCAACGACCTCGCGCACATGGGCCTGCCGGAGTCGACCGAGGCCCTGCTCCTGGCCGCCTTCGACACCCCGGACCCGGCCGCCGACCTCGGGGCCGTCGGTGCGCTGTGCGAGGCCGCGGGCGCCACCCAGGTCGTACCGGCCGACGACGCCGCCGAGTCCGAACTGCTGCTGAAGGCACGGAGGCTGTCGCTCACCGCGCTGGAGGCCGTCAAGGGCACGACGATGATCGACGATGTGTGCGTGCCCCGCTCCCGGCTCGGCGAGATGCTCGAGGGAATCGAGCGGATCGCCGAGAAGTACCGGCTCACCATCGGGGTCTGCGCCCACGCGGGCGACGGCAACACACACCCGACCGTCTGCTTCGACGCCCAGGACCCCGACGAATCACGGCGCGCCCGCGAGTCCTTCGACGAGATCATGGCCCTCGGCCTGGAACTCGGCGGCACGATCACCGGCGAACACGGGGTGGGCGTCCTGAAGAAGGAGTGGCTGGCGCGCGAACTCGGGCCGGTGGCCGTCGAGATGCAGCGGGCCGTCAAACAGGTCTTCGACCCACTCGGCATCCTCAACCCGGGCAAGGTGTTCTGAGAGGCGTCGCCGGTGCCCAGCGCATGGGGCCGTCCGCGCCGAAGCCGTTCGAAAACAGTGGGAAAGGCAACGCCTGCAAACTTCCCGAATTCGATAGCCAGGGAAAGCCGATCCGATACGCAGAATGGGGCACGGTGCAGTCGGTCGACAACCCGAATTGGGGTGGTGAGAGGATCGTGACCGGGTCCGACGGATCGGCCTACTGCACTCCGACCCACTACCAGACCTACATCGTCATGGAGACCGGCAAATGAGCGATGCCATGTGGTGGGCGCCGGAAGGGGCGGGCGTCCACGTCTCCTCGGCTGACTCCATGATCCCCATTTCGCGAGCTCTGCCCCCCACTGGACTGATCTACTCGGCCCGCATGCAGGGAAGGGAAATGCGCGACACGGACGGGGTGTTCACGCAGTTCTACGAGGCACTGCGTCTGCCGAACTACTTCGGCTGGAACTGGGACGCGCTCCGGGACTGCCTGTGCGATCTCCACTGCCTCAGCGCCAAACACTTTCTCGTCGTCATCGAGGATGCCGATACCGTACTCCCCGAGAGCCCCCAAGAACGCGAGATCCTCTTTCGCGCCCTGGACGACACCGCGGAGTTCTGGGCGGGTCGACCCGAACTTCCGGGCCAGGGAAAGACCACCTTCGAAGCGGTTCTGCTGGGCCCGGGCAAGGTGTTCTGAGAGGCTTCGACGGGAGAGGACACCGTGGTCCGGTCCGCGCCGCGGCGGTCCGGGACGCACGCCCCTGAGCCATGTGGCGTGTGTCACGTTCCGGGAACCGGTCCCGGCCGGCCGGACAGTCCGAGGGTATGGAGATGAGTGTGCGTGCCCGGATACGGGCGGGAGATCCCGATGCGTTCGGGTCCCTCTTCGACGACTACGCCCGGGCGGTGTACAACCATGCCTTCCGGCTGACCGGCGATTGGTCGGCAGCCGAGGACGTGCTGTCCTTGACCTTCCTGGAGGCATGGCGGCTGCGGGAGTCGCTGGATCTGGACGGCGGTTCGCTGCGGCCCTGGCTGCTGGGTATCGCGACCAACACCGCGAGGAACACCCGCCGTGCGGCCCGCCGGCATGAGGCCGCTGTCGGCCGCTTGCCGCGCGAGGAGGTCTTCCCGGACTTCGCCGATGACCTGGTCGGCCGCATCGACGACGCGGCCCAGATCGCGGTGCTCCAGACGGCGCTGTCCCGGTTGCGCCGCTCGGAGCGGGAGGTGCTCGCGCTGTGCGTATGGTCCCGGCTGGACTACGCGACCGCGGCCAAGGCGCTGGGCATCCCGGTGGGCACCGTCCGTTCACGCCTTTCCCGCGCGCGCAAGAAGCTCCAGAAGTTCACCGGCGCGGCGGTTCCGCCCGGCAACGGGAACTCGGTCACGGACCGCGGACAGGCAGAAGACGGCCGCACTTGCGCGGTCCGGCCCACCCAGGAGGAGACCCGATGAGCCGCAAGTCTTCCCGGCCCACTCCGGCCGAGCGCGCGGAGATCGCCCGGCTGCTGCCGGTCCCGGCCGACCGCGACCTCTTCCCGGGCCGCCACCGCCTTCTCAAGGCCCATCTGTTGGACGAGATCCAGAAGGGCACAGGGGCTTCCTCCTTCTCTCGTCGTTCCGGGCGGCGCCTGGCCTTCGTGCTGGCTCCTGTGGTGGCCGGTGCGATGGCGGCGGCGCTGGCCATCGGCGCGCTGCCCGGCCGACAGCACACCGCTCCCAGGAACGATGCCGCCGCCGGCCGTCATGCCCTCCCGGCCGACTCCACCGAAGTCGGTACTTCGATCACGGGCGGGGCAGTGCGGTTGCTGGACCGGATCGCCACCGTCGCGGCCGACAAGCCCCTCTCCACGGTCCGCGACGACCAGTACGTGTACATCAAGTCCCTGGAGGCGTTCGTGGTGCCCGAAGGGCACGCCCCAGCCGGCGCCCGGCGCACCCTGGAGAAGCCCCACCCGCGACAGGTGTGGATGTCGGTGGACGGCTCCCGCCCCGGGCTGCTGCGTGGGGAGGGCTGTCCCCCCGGTGGTACCTCCCTGGGTACCAACCCCCACCCCTATCTGAACGCCCCGACCTACCGCTACCTGGAATCCCTGCCCACCGACCCCGGTCTGCTGCTGAAGAAGATCTACAAGGACACCAAGGGCGCCGGCCCCAGCCCCGACGAGGAGGCGTTCATCACCATCGGCGACGCACTGCGCGAGCAGATCGCCCCGCCGGAGGTCAGCGCCGCCCTCTACCGGGCCGCCGCGAAGATCCCCGGCGTGACCGTCGTCGACGACGTGGTCGACGCCGCCGGCCGGCACGGCATAGCGGTGGCTTTCCTGCAGGCCGGCGGTGAACGCACCGAATGGATCTTCGACAAGAAGACCCTGGCCCTGCTGGGCGAGCGCAGCGTGATGACCAAGAACACCGCCGGGACCAAGGCCGGACAGGTCACCGTCACCATCGCCATTCTGGACCGAGCGATCGTCGACGAGCCCGGCCAGGCCCCTTCCGCCTCAGCCGCCTGAACCGCCTGGGTCCGGGCCCGGCCGACCTGCCGGGCCCGCGTCCCGGCCGTGCCCGGACCGGCGCGCACAGCGGACGCGGACCCCGGCGCCGTCAGCGGCTATTCACCCGTTCACAGATCTTTTCGTCATCTCTCGGCGGGCTTTGTCGCCTCGTCAGTCCCTGAGAGATGAGGCACCGCCATTACGCAGGCCAGGAGTTCCTTCATGCACGCCCTCCCGTCAGCACGCCGCGAAGCCCCCTTCCCCAGCCGTATCGGGCAGGTGTCCGCATGACGCTGCTCACCGACCAGCCGCGCCACGGCAGCGCACCACAGGTGCTCCCCGCTCCGGGAGATCAACTGCCGTCGCTGACCGCGATGCGATGGGCGGCCGCGTTCGTCGTGTTCGCCTACCACGTGAGCCTGGCCGCCTATTTCGGCGGCCAGGGGGACAAGATCATGCGCTGGGCCTTCAGCGCCGGCGCGGCCGGGGTGTCGTTCTTCTTCATCCTCTCCGGCTTCGTGCTCAGCTGGTCGGTACGCGAGAACGACCGGGCCTGGAGGTTCTGGCGACGTCGGGTCGCCCGCGTCTACCCGGTGCATCTGGTCACCGCCGCCCTGGCCCTGCTGCTGGCCTTCACCCTGTCGCCCGGGATGCGGCCGAACAGCGCGCTGGAGGCCATAGCGAACGTCGCTCTGGTCAGCGCCTGGAAAGCCGAGTGGTGGCAGACATTGAACCCGGTCAGCTGGTCGCTGACCTGCGAAGCCTTCTTCTACGCCGTCTTCCCCGCCCTCTACGCGCTTCTGCGCCGGCTCGGCCCCCGAGCCCTGACGGTGGTGACCGCGACTGCCACGGTGACGGTGATCGCCTGGCCGTGGGCCAACCTGCACTATCCCCTGGGCTGGTGGCTGCCTCACTTCCCACTCACCCGGCTGCCGGAGTTCGTCCTCGGCGCCGCCGCCGCCCGCCTGGTCAAGCTCGGTGCCTGGCGCGGACCCGGCCTGGAAGCCTCCCTGGCCCTCACCCTGGTGGGCTACTTCCTCGTCGTCCAGCTCCCCGCCCCCTACGGCATCGCCGCATGCACCGTGATCGGCCTGACCTGCCTGATCTCGGCCGCCGCCCGCGCCGACCTGAAGGCCGTCCCCTCCCTGTGGCGCCGCCGGTGGCTGGTGCGCCTGGGAGAGTGGTCCTACGCCTTCTACATGATCCACATCCTGGTCATGCGCACCGGTGAAGAGCTCTTCGGCGCCCAACCCCACCTCTCCTTCGGTGCCGGTCTGGCTGCCACCTCTGCCGCCTTTCTCATCTCCCTCACCCTGTCGTGGGCCCTCTACCAATGGGTCGAACAGCCCGGCAGGCGCCTCCTGCTCCGTCCCCAGCGCCGCGCGGCCGGTCCGCGACGCGGGCCGCGACAGGCCTGACGTACCGACCCCGCCCGGCTCACTCGTCCTCCGCGACGGGCGCGCCCTCCTGGGGGCGCGCCAGCAGCCCGGCCAGGCCCTCGTCCATGCCGAGCCGGTCCGCCTCGGACCCCGGGGGAACCAGCCGCAACGTACGCTCCAGCCAGTCCGCCACCGGGGCGGCCGGAGCCTCCAGCAGGGCGTCGCCGTCCGGTGAACTCAGCGCCAGCAGAACGACGGCGCGGCCCCCGACCTTCGTCGGCCACACCCGCACATCCCCGTGCCCGCAGGGCCGGAACACCCCCTCGACCAGCAGATCCCTGGCGAAGGCCCAGCTCACGGCGTGGCCGGGGGCGATGCGGAAGGTGATGTGCACGGCGTACGGGTCGGCGGCGCGGTAGGTGAGCGTGGCCTGGACGGGGACGCTGCACTCGGGCGACACGATGAGTTCGAGCTCCAGCTCGCATTCCACCACGGTGTGCATGAGGTGCGGCTCCTCTCGGGTACGGGGTCCCCCGGCGGGCTGGTCCGCCGGGAGCTGGCCCATACGGGTGAGAGCGGGAGGGCGGGGAGGCATTACGCGAGTTTCCGAGAGTTTTTTTCTGGGAGTGTTCCGGGTGTGTCCCGGTGTGTGAAGGACATGCGCGGTGTCGCCCGGAAAGGGGTGGGTAGGGACGGAGCGGCAGTACTGGCACCCCGGTTCTGATAGATGTGGATGTCCACACAACTCCCCGAGCAGATACGGGACGACGGACATGAGCGCCCCAACCCCGGCATCCGGTGAAGACAGGCCCCGCGAGGGCTACTACCCGGATCCGTCCATTCCTGGATATGTCCGGTACTGGAACGGTGTCGCCTGGGTACCGGGCACCAGCCGCCCAGCGCCCAGCGACGGCCTGCCGCTGTCCCCGCCACCCGGCGCGCGACCCGCCGCGCCCGCGGTGGAGGAGACCGGCCCGCACTTCTTCGACGAGGATCCCGTCGAGGAGTCCGCCGCGCCGAGTCCGGCTGGGGCTCGGCACGACAACCGCCCCGAACCCGCCTCGGCCTGGGGCGCCGACCGCTCCCGGCAGTCGGGCTTCGGCGGCGACCAGGACCGCCGGGTCTCCTGGGGCGACCCCCGGGCCGCGTTCACCCAACGCCCCGACGGCGCCGTGACCCGCACGGACGGCACCGCGACCATCCCGCCCGCGGACCCCGAGCCCGGCACCGGGGCCCCGGAGGGCACGGTGGTCTTCCGGCGGCCCTCCCACGGCGAAGGCGCCGGCACCGGTGCCCAGGGCACCTCCGGCACCGACGGCCCCGCCGCTGCCGAGGGCGCCGCCGCCTTCCGTGCGCTCTCCCCGCGCACGGGGGAGCAGGGCGGGGGCACGGGGGCGACCGCTCCCGGTCAGGGGCAGCGCACCGCCCCGAGCCCCAAGACCGCCGCCGCCCGCCAGGCCCTGGGCCTCGACCCGCACGCTCCGGACCCCGCACCGCGGCGGACCGCCCCGCCGCAGCAGCCCTCGGCGCCCACGGCGGAACCGCCCGGTCAGCAGCGGGCCTCCGGGGTTCCCCCGCAGTCCCCCTCTCCGGCTGCCACGCCCGTGACCACGGGAGCGGGCGGCGGTCAGCCCTCCTGGGCGCAGCAGGTGCACAGGCTGGCCACCCCGGAAGCCGGGGAAGAGGGGCCCGTCGCGCCCTGGAAGCCACCGGTGGAGGACCCGTTCCAGGCAGCCGCGCGGGCGCAGGCGGCGGTCCGTCCGGCGGGGCTCGGCAAGCGGCTGGCCGCCCGGCTGCTGGACACCCTGGTGCTTGCGGCGGTCACGGGCGTGGCCGCCGTACCGCTGGGCACCAAGGCCATCGACCACATCAACGACAAGATCGACGCGGCGAAGCTGTCCGGGCAGACCGTCACCGTCTGGCTGCTCGACGGCACCACCTCCGTGTATCTCGCCGTCGTGCTCGCCGTCCTCCTCGGCTTCGGCGTCATCTACGAGGTGCTGCCCACCGCCAGATGGGGCCGCACGCTCGGCAAGAAGCTGTGCGGAATCGAGGTGCGGGACATCGAGGGCCATGAGCCTCCGGCCTTCGGCGCAGCGCTGCGCCGCTGGCTGGTCTACAGCGTCCCCGGCCTGATCGCGGTCGGTGTCGTCGGCGTCATGTGGTGCCTGTTCGACCGCCCCTGGCACCAGTGCTGGCACGACAAGGCGGCCCACACCTTCGTGGCGGGCTGACCCGGACGGACCTGTACGGATGCGGAGCCGGGGGGTTCGCGGTCGACTCGGGCCATGAGCACCGAACCGCCGCCCCCCGGCTCAGGGGACTCCCCGGACGACGACCCGTTCCGGAAGCCGCCGCCCCCGCCGTCCCAAGGCGGCGGTACCGGTCCGCACTGGGGTACGCCTCCGGGCGGTGAGCCTCCTCCCGGCGGTGAGCCTCCTCCGGGCGGTGAGCCCCCTTACGGCCGGCCCCCGCCCTCCGGCCAGCCTCCCCACGGCGAGCCCCCTCCTCCGCCTCCCCCCGGCGGTCAGCCTCCTTACGGCTCGCCCCCGCCCGGCGCCGGAGGCCCCTACGGCACGCCCCCTCCGTACGGCGGTCCGGGCGGCCCCCACCCGGGGGCGGGCCCCTACGGCGGCTCAGGACCCTATGGCCCGTCCGGCGACTCGGACCCGCTCGCCGGCATGCCTCCGCTCGCGGACAGCGGCAAGCGCGTGCTCGCCCGGATCATCGACATGATCATCGTCGGAATCGTCGTCGTGCTGCTGTCGTGGGCGTTCCACACCACCGAGTACGACATCGGCGCCAACCGTGTGGACACCGGCAAGTCCCTGGGCCAGTCCATCATCGCCGCCGTGCTCTACACCGCCTACGACACCGTCCTGATCGCCCGGTCGGGGCAGACGGTCGGCAAGATGCTGCTGAACATGCGGGTCGCCAATCTGCAGGACGGCTCCAACCCCTCCGTCCAGGCGTCGTTGATGCGCGCGGCGGTGCTGTGGCTCCCGTTCGCGTTCTGCTGTGCCTGCGTCTGGACCGCGATCTGCGGCGGCTGGAGCTTCTTCGACAAGCCCTACAAGCAGGGCCTGCACGACAAGGCGGGCAGGACGGTGGAGGTCAGCACCGGGCCGTAGCGAGCAGCGGCGAGCAGCAGCGAGCCGGAGCACACAGGAGCGGCCGGGCTGCCGGAGGTGCCCTGAAGTGCCCCGTGCGTGCGCTCCGTTCAGGAGTTCGCCGGTTCGTGCACGGACTCGGCGACCGGCTCGGCGCCCGCCGCGGAACGCACGGACGCTGACGCGCGCCCGGCCGCCACGTGCCGGCCGTCCTCGGGCCGGTCCGTGCCGCCCGACGCCGACGCCGACTTCGGCAAGGGCACCGTCATGGCGACGAGCAGTCCGAGCGCGAGCGCCGCGAGGGCGATCACGGCGATCCCCACCCCCGAAGTCGTCTGCGACAGCAGCAGCATGGCGAGGGTCGAGAAGATCACGGTGCAGGAACCGTAGGCGAGCTGTGCGGCGTTCGGACGAGGCATGGCGATTCCTCGGGGTGGCGGCCTCCCCCCGGTGCCTCTCGCGATGGGGGAGGGTGCGGACAACGTCGGTGGATCCCGGGGGACTTGGGGCGCATCAGGGATCGCGCGGTGACAACGGTGTCGGCAGGGCGATCGGCCACCCTTCCGGCGCTCCGCCCGCCGACTCTATTCGCCTGCATGCCCGAGTGGAACGGCTGGTAAGCGTGACCTAACCCACGGTGCCGATGCACAGGGGGCGCACGGTGTCATGCAGTCCTCCTGCCGGCCGGGTTGTGCGCGCCGGTTGATGCGCAAGCATGCGCTCCGCATGGCGAACACCTCAATCCGTTAATGCACTTGGTATGTTCAAGTCAAGATCTGTCTTTTCTCTTAAACCTCCGGTCAAATGTCGTCACTTGACACACGCGTACACCGCGCGCGGACTCTCCGTGACCAGGACTCCTCTGCCGCGCGTTCGGTCGACGCGGCAGGGAGGATTCCAAGTGACAAGCAGATCCTGGACGTTCAGAGCGGGCGCGGCACTCGCCGCGTTCGCGGCGGCCACCGCCGGCCTCTCAGCGTCCGCCATGGCTCAGCCCGCCGGGCAGAACAGTCCGCCGGCCGCCGCGCACCGGCACGACCCGCAGCCGGTGAACAGCAGGAAGCACGACTTCGACGGACCGCTGAGCAAGACTCGGGACGCTCAGCGCGAGGAAGCGCTGAACCGGGTCATCTCGGGCAAGGCCAAGGTCACCGACCGAGGCGCCTCGAAGGTGGTGAAGCTCGGCAACGGCAAGTACGTCGAACTGGCCCGCGAGCGGACAGACAAGATCTTCACCATCCTCGCGGAGTTCGGGAACAAGACGTCCGAGTACGGCGGCACCGCGGGCCCGGCACACAACGAGATCGCCGCGCCGGACCGCGCCACGGACAACAGCACGGCGTGGCAGGCGGACTACAACCGCCGGCACTACCAGGACCTCTACTTCTCCACGAACAAGAAGAAGACGTCCCTCAAGCAGTTCTACGAGAAGGCATCTTCAGGCCGGTACTCGGTCGACGGACAGGTCCAGGACTGGGTCAAGGTCGACTACAACGAGGCCCGTTACGGCTCCAACAAGTGCTCCACCTGTGCCTGGAACCTGGTCACCGACGCCCTGACCAAGTGGGTCGCCGACCGCAAGGCCGCCGGTGAGAGCGACGCCCGGATCAAGGCCGAGATATCCCAGTACGACCAGTGGGACCGGTACGACCACGACGGCGACGGCAACTTCAACGAGCCCGACGGCTACATCGACCACTTCCAGGTCGTGCATGCCGGTGAGGACGAGTCCGCGGGCGGCGGCGCGCAGGGCGAGGACGCCATCTGGGCCCACCGCTGGTACGCGTACGGCACGGACGCCGGCAAGACCGGCCCCGAGGGCAACAAGCTCGGTGGCACCCCGGTCGGCGACACCGGCATCTGGGTCGGCGACTACACGATCCAGCCCGAGAACGGCGGACTCGGCGTCTTCGCCCACGAGTACGGTCACGACCTGGGCCTGCCGGACAACTACGACACCACCGGCGCCGCCGACAACTCCACCGGATTCTGGGACCTGATGTCCTCCGGTTCCTGGCTCGGCATGGGCAAGGACAGCATCGGCGACACCCCCGGTGACTTCACCGCCTGGGACAAGCTCCAGCTCGGCTGGCTGAACTACAAGAGCGTCGCCTCCGGCAAGACGTCGCTGTCGAAGATCGGGTACTCGGAGTACAACACCAAGAACCCGCAGGCGCTGGTCGTCACCCTGCCGAAGAAGACCGTCACCACGCAGCTCGTCACACCGGCGAGCGGCTCGTACCAGTGGTGGAGCGGCAGCGGCAACGGTCTCAACAACACCCTGACCCGCGATGTCGACCTGACGGGCAAGTCGTCGGCCGCGCTGTCCCTCAAGGGCTACTACGACATCGAGAAGGACTACGACTTCCTGTACACGGAGGCCTCCACCGACGGCGGCGCCACCTGGAAGGCGCTGGACGGAACGGTGAACGGCACCGCGATCCCGCGCGACGCCAGCGGCGCGCCCGTCCTCACCGGCACCATCGACAAGTACGCCGACCTGGTCTACCCCCTCGACGCCTACGCCGGTAAGCCGGTCAAGCTGCGCTTCCGCTACACCACGGACACGGGTGTCGCGCAGAAGGGCTTCGCGGCGGACGACATCACCATCACCGCCGACGGCTCCACCGTCTTCAGCGACGGCGCCGAGAACGGCACGGGCGACTGGGCGGCGAACGGCTTCTCGGTCAAGGGCGCGTCCTTCAGCGGCGAGTTCCCGCAGTACTACATCGCCGAGAACCGCCAGTACGTGTCGTACGACAAGACCCTCAAGCTCGGCCCGTACAACTTCGGCTTCCAGACCACCAGGCCGAACTGGGTCGAGCACTACGCGTACCAGAACGGTCTGCTGGTCTGGCTCTGGGACACCTCGCAGTCCGACAACAACGTCAGCGCCCACCCGGGCGAGGGCCTGATCCTGCCGGTCGACGCGAACGCGAAGCCGCTGAAGTGGGCGGACGGGACGTACATGCGCACCCGCATCCAGGGCTTCGACTCCACGTTCTCCCTGGAGCGGACGGACGCGATCACGCTGCACAACAACGGCGTGGCCACGAAGATCAAGAGCCGGCCCGGCGTTCCGGTCTTCGACGACCACAAGGGCACCTACTACTACTCCGAGACGCCGTACGCGGGCGTGAAGGTGCCGGACACACACACCAGGATCAGGCTGCTGCACCAGACGCACGACGGCTCCGTACTGACGGTAGCGGTCACACCGTCGAAGTAGCGGCTCCGCGGACGATCTTGTCCAACGTGGCGCTGCTCACATACTGAGTACTGTCTTCGCAGGTCAGAGCATGATCGGCCGCGACCCCCTGGCGGGTCGCGGCCGATCGTGTTTAGGTGCGTCCTGTAGCCGACTTATTGACACCAGGTCTCACGGGGGTGTGACACACAATGGCCGCAGGAGGCTTCTGCAAGCTGCCGAACGGCAG
Source organism: Streptomyces sp. NPDC047022 (assembly GCF_040644155.1). Taxonomy (NCBI): domain Bacteria; kingdom Bacillati; phylum Actinomycetota; class Actinomycetes; order Kitasatosporales; family Streptomycetaceae; genus Streptomyces; species Streptomyces sp. NPDC047022. The sequence continues at coordinate 40,820 of NZ_JBEYVV010000023.1, forward strand.
CGTGGTGGTCGCTCTGAACCTGCCCAGCACGGGTTCGGGCAGCGGCTTCGTCCGCGTGCTCGTACTCGCCCAGAACCGCGCCCGCGCACTGACGCGCCTGCGCAATCTGGGCATGCGGGCGGTGTATCTGCGCGGCAACGCGGCCCCGCCGACGCCCGACGAGGTGACGGCGGTCCTCCACCATCCCGACGGCCTGATATGGCGCACGGCGCCAGGCGGGGCGGGCCAGGAGCTGACCCAGGAGCTGTGGCACCCGATCAGGGCGCTGCTGCGGAGGGAGACGGCACAGGCCTAGGACCTCACGGGGCGCGGACACGGTCTGCGCCCCGCCGAACCGTCCCAGGGCCCGATCCAAACGAGAGGCCCTAGGAGACGACCGGCTTGCCCGACAGCTCCACCCCGGCCTCCCGGAGCTCCTCCAGCGCCCGCTCGGTGGTCTCCTGGGACACCCCGGCCGTCAGGTCCAGCAGTACATGGGTGCGCAGGCCTCGCCGTACGGCGTCCAGCGCGGTGGCGCGCACGCAGTGGTCCGTGGCGATGCCCACGACGTCCACCTCGTCGATCTCCCGCGACCGCAGCCAGTCCCCGAGCGGCACCCCGTTCTCGTCGGCCCCTTCGAAGCCGCTGTACGCCGCCGAGTAGGCCCCCTTGTCGAACACGGCGTCTACGGCGCCGGAGGCGACGGCGGGCGCGAAGTTCGGGTGGAAGCCCACGCCCTCCGTGCCCGCCACGCAGTGCGCGGGCCATGAGCGGACGTAGTCGGGGTTGTCGTCGAAGTGCCCGCCGGGCGCGATGTGGTGGTCCCGGGTGGCGACGACATGGCGGTAGCCGGCCGGGACGGCCTGCCCGATCAGCTCGGTGATCGCGGCGGCCACGTCCGCACCTCCCGCCACCGCGAGGCTGCCGCCTTCACAGAAGTCGTTCTGTACGTCTACGACGATCAGGGCGCGGCGCATGGTCGGTGTCCTTCGGCTCGGCGGCGGCTGGGAGAGGGGAGAGGGGGTGCGGAGCCCGGCCGTCTGTACGAACTACCGAGCCTAGAGACTCCGGGGGCCGGGCGGGAGGGGGCATGTGGCGGTCGGCAGGGTGCGCGGGTGCGCTGCCGTTGCATTCCCCCCGGCGGGCCGTTCATGCGCCCTGCCGGACGGGTCGGCCGAAGCCGCATCCCGCACCTGCCCCTGTCCTCACCCTGGCACCGGAGGTGTCACACGTATTCGGTCGGCAGCACCGGTTCGCCGCGCGACAGCTGCGTCGCCGACAACGGCAGACCGGCCCGTGCGGCGGTGTGCCGGTCACGCGCGGCGTCCAGCGGCTCGCGCGCCACCACCTGGCCGTCCCTGACCAGCCGCACCAGCAGCTGCCGGTCCGCGAGGTCGTCCGGCACCGGCCCGGTGCCGATCACCTCGGTCTGCGCCACGCCCTGCTCGTCCAGCCGGCGCGCCGCCCACTTGCGCCCGCCGATGGACGTCTTGCCGCCCATCGACTTCTTCGCCACCGGCATCAGCGGAGCGCCGGGGTCCGCCGACTCGGCACGCGCGACCAGCTTGTACACCATCGAGCAGGTCGGATGGCCCGAACCCGTCACCAGCTGGGTGCCGACGCCGTACGCGTCCACCGGCGCCGCGCGCAGCGACGCGATGGCGTACTCGTCCAGATCGGAGGTCACGACGATCTTCGTCTCGGTCGCGCCCAGCTCGTCGAGCTGATGCCGCACCCGGTGCGCGATCACCAGCAGATCGCCGGAGTCGATGCGCACCGCGCCCAGTCCGGGCCCGGCGACCTCGACGGCGATGCGTACGGCCTCGGCGACGTCGTACGTGTCCACGAGCAGCGTGGTGTCCCGGCCCAGCGACTCGACCTGGGCCTGGAAGGCGCCTCGCTCGGTGTCGTGCAGCAGAGTGAAGGCGTGCGCGGACGTCCCCACGGTCGGGATGTCGTACCGGAAGCCCGCGGCCAGGTCCGAGGTGGTGGTGAAGCCGCCGACGTACGCGGCCCGCGCGGCTGCCACGGCGGCGAGTTCATGAGTGCGCCGCGCCCCCATCTCGATGAGCGGCCGGCCGCCGGCGGCGGACGACATACGGGAGGCCGCGGCGGCCACGGCGGAGTCGTGGTTGAGGATGGACAGGATGAGGGTCTCCAGCAGCACGCACTCGCCGAAGGAGCCCTCGACCCGCATCACCGGCGAGCCCGGGAAGTACACCTCGCCCTCCGGATAGCCCCAGATGTCACCGGTGAAGCGGTAGCCGGCGAGCCACTGGAGGGTCTTGTCGTCGACGACCCGGCGCTCCCTGAGGAAGGCCAGCACGCGCCCGTCGAAGCGGAAGTTCTCGACCGCGTCCAGGACGCGCCCGGTCCCGGCCACGACACCGTAGCGGCGGCCCTCCGGCAGCCGCCGGGTGAAGACCTCGAAGACGGAGCGCCGCTCGGCGCTGCCCGCCTCCAGGGCGGCCCGCAGCATCGTCAGCTCGTAGTGGTCGGTGAAGAGGGCCGTCGAGGGCACGTCCACCGGCAGCCCAAGGTCCGCAGTGTTCATGGCCGCCGATCGTACTCCCATTTCGTCAGAGTGACGATTTATGAAGGGCGCGGTTGTGGTGCCCATTTGTGCGCGCCCCCCTGTGTGGTGGCAGCATGGGCCGTGTGACGGCTCCCGCACCCCTAGAGATCGAAAAGACAGAGTCGGCGGAGGAAGAGTTCGCCGTACCCGAACCCGATGTCCCGTGGGTGACGATCGTCCACAACGACCCGGTCAACCTGATGAGCTACGTGACGTATGTCTTCCAGGCGTACTTCGGTTACTCGAAGGACAAGGCCACCAAACTCATGCTCGACGTCCACCACAAGGGCCGGGCGGTCGTCTCCAGCGGAAGCCGCGAGGAGATGGAACGCGATGTGCAGGCGATGCACGGATACGGTTTGTGGGCCACCCTCCAGCAGGACCGGAAGTAACGACCTCCCTGATGTCAGGACACTTCGAATCGCTCCCCGGCGGCGGCGCCTCCGTCGCACTCGACGACGTCGAGATCTCCATCATCCGGTCGCTCGCCGTGCAGCTGCTGGAACTCATCGGGCCCGGCCCCGCGGAGGACGGCGGCGAGGACCCGCTCGCCGAACTCTTCGCCGAGGGCCCCAGTGAGCCGCCCTCCGACCCCGTGCTGCGCCGGCTGTTCCCGGACGCGTACGGCGGCCCCGGCGGTGACCCGGCCTCGCTCGAGGAGGCCGAGGAACAGCGCGAGCACTCGGCCGAGTTCCGCCGCTTCACCGAGAACGACCTGCGTGCGCGCAAGCGCGAGGACGCCCTCGCGGTGATCCGCTCGCTGGACTCGCTGGCCTCGGCGAGCGGCGAGGGCGGCGTCCTCAAGCTGTCGCGCGAGGAGTCCGGGCGGTGGCTCGGCGCGCTGAACGATCTGCGCCTCGCGATCGCCTCCCGGCTCGACGTCCTCCATGAGGACGACGCGGATCACCTCTACCAGCTGCCGGACGACGACCCGCGCAAGCCGATGGTGATGGCCTATCTCTGGCTCGGCGGTCTCCAGGAGACCCTCGTCACCACCCTTATGCCCTGATCTCTCCGCTATGTTCCAGACGGGCTTTGCCCGACCGTGACCTCCCGTTCGCTCAGCGGACGCTCAAATCCGGATAACGATCGCGTCACCGTTGCGGCCTGGTATGGCCGTTCAGGTGGTTCTTTGTCCGGTCTTTCCCGTGTCCTGCGCCACGGCGGGCCCGGCTGATCGACGTTGTGGCCGTGATAGACCTTCACGACCGCCCGACAGGACACCACCCATGTCCGGTCGGGTGCGCCACCGAGCCGGCGGATCGCCGGCCAGGCACAGCTCCATCACATCCGGGGGGTTCGGAAAACGGTCCGGGGTCACGCGACTGAGTGACCCGGAACGGCGTGGAGAAAGGCGCACCTACATGACCTCATCGCAGGTCGGCAAGAAGTACGACGGCAGTGAGGCCGTGGGCGGCGACGCCCCCGAAGAGGGGTACGAGCGCGGGCTCGGCAGCCGCCAGGTCCAGATGATCGCGATCGGCGGCGCCATCGGCGTCGGCCTCTTCCTGGGTGCCGGGGCGAACATCGCCAAGGCCGGACCCAGTCTGATCTTCATGTACGCCATCGCGGGCGTGATCATCTTCTTCATCATGCGGGCGCTCGGCGAGCTGCTCCTGTACCGCCCGGTCTCGGGCTCCTTCGCGGAGTACTCCCGGGAGTTCCTCGGCCCGTTCTTCGGCTACTTCACGGGCTGGACGTACTGGCTGATGTGGGTGGTGACCGGCATGGCCGAGCTGACGGCCGCCGCGATCTACGTCCACTACTGGTTCCCGTCCATCCCCCAGTGGGTGACGGCACTGGTCTTCCTGGTGGTCCTGTTCGTGGCCAACCTGATCTCGGTGAAGCTGTTCGGCGAGATCGAGTTCTGGTTCTCGATGGTCAAGGTCACCGCGCTCATCGGCATGATCATCATCGGTCTGGGCGTGCTGACCTTCGGCTTCAGTGCCGCCGGTGACACCGCCTCGGTCTCCAACCTCTGGCAGTTCCACGGGATCTTCCCGCACGGCATCGGCTCCTCGCTGATGACCCTCCAGGGCGTCATGTTCGCCTACCTCGCCGTCGAGCTGGTCGGGGTGACGGCCGGTGAGTCGGAGAACCCGGAGAAGACCCTCCCCAAGGCGATCAACACGCTGCCCTGGCGCATCGCGATCTTCTACATCGGCGCCCTCACCGTGATCCTCTGCGTGGTGAAGTGGACCGAGTTCGGGGCCGGGGTGAGCCCGTTCGTCAAGGCGTTCGCGGAGATCGGCATCCCGGCGGGCGCGGGCATCGTCAACTTCGTCGTGCTGACGGCGGCCCTGTCCTCCTGCAACTCCGGCATGTACTCAACCGGGCGCATGCTGCGCAACCTCGCCGACAGCGGCGAGGCCCCGAAGGCGGTCGGCAAGCTGTCGGCGTCCAAGACCCCGGCCCTCGGCATCACCATCTCGGTCGCCTTCATGGCCATCGGCGTGGTCCTCAACTACATCGTCCCGGAGAAGGCCTTCGGCTACGTCACCTCGGTGGCCACCGCGGCCGGCATCTGGACCTGGCTGATGATCCTGGTCAGTCACGTTCTCTACCGCCGTGCGGTCCGCGCGGGCCGACTGCCCGCCTCCGCGTTCCCCGCGCCCGGCGGTGTGGTGGGCAGCTGGATCGCGATCGTGTTCCTGCTCTTCGTCACCGGCCTGATCGCCTATGACAGCGAGTCCCGCACCTGCCTGTATGTGATGGCGGGCTGGGCGGTCGCCCTCGGCGTCGGCTGGGCCGTGCTGAAGGCGCGCAACCCGCAGGTCGCCCAGCGCCGCGAGCCGGAGCTGGAGAACGTCGGCTGAGTCCGACGCTGCCGTAGCTCACCATGTGGGCCGCTTCGTACCATCCCTCGGTACGAAGCGGCCCTTCTGCTTATCCTGACCGTCATGCTGACCATCACGAAGGCCCTGTACGACCAGATCGTCGCGCACGCCCGCGAGGACCACCCCGACGAGGCGTGCGGCGTGGTCGCGGGCCCGGTGGGCTCGGGGCGCCCCGAGCGCTTCATCCCGATGCTGAACGCGGCGCGCTCGCCCACGTTCTACGAGTTCGACTCGGGCGATCTGCTCAAGCTGTACCGGGAGATGGACGACCGCGACGAGGAGCCGGTGGTCATCTACCACTCCCACACCGCGACCGAGGCGCACCCGTCCCGCACCGACATCTCCTACGCCAACGAGCCGGGCGCCCACTACGTCCTGGTCTCGACCGCCGACACGGACGACGCGGGCCCCTTCCAGTTCCGCTCGTTCCGTATCGTCGACGGCGAGGTGACCGAGGAGGAGGTCACCGTGGTGGAGAGCTACTGATCCACCGCCGAACCGGGTGCCGGCCCCTGTGGCTGATCCCGTCATTCGATCAGAGTTCATCCACGATGCGAGATCACACTCCGGGCAGCGCCCGGGGAATCGATACGATGACCCCATGGTTCTCCAGGACGTGAGCAAGAAGGCGCCGGGCACGCTGCTCGTGGCGCGGCTGCACGTCGACCTGTGCAGACTCAGCAGCGCCATCTGTTGACGCCACCCCGCCGCCGTACGGACACGCGCCGCGGTGGCCCTCTCGTGCACGACCACGCTCTCGCGCCGCCGCGCGCCCTCCTCCGAGCCCACGGAACCGCTCGGGCGGGGGCACCCCATCCAGACTCTTCCGACAGGAGCCCCGAGCCATGGCCATCGAGGTCCGCATCCCCACCATCCTCCGCCAGTACACCGACGGCCAGAAGGCCGTCGAGGGCGACGGGGCGACCCTCGCCGAGCTGTTCGCCGACCTCGAGACCCGGCACGCGGGCATCCAGGCCCGCATCGTCGACGAGGGCGAGCTGCGCCGCTTCGTGAACGTCTACCTGAACGACGAGGACGTCCGCTTCCTCGAAGGCATCAACACCAAGGTCGCCGACGGCGACAACGTGACGATCCTGCCGGCCGTCGCCGGTGGCATGGCCTGATTCGTATGCGCTACAACTCCCCGCTGGCCGCGGTGGGCAACACCCCTCTGGTGTGCCTGCCGCGGCTGTCGCCGTCCCCCGACGTCCGTATCTGGGCCAAGCTGGAGGACCGCAACCCGACCGGCTCGGTCAAGGACCGCCCCGCACTGCACATGATCGAGCAGGCGGAGAAGGCCGGCCGGCTGACCCCCGGCTGCACGATCCTGGAGCCCACCTCCGGCAACACGGGCATCTCCCTGGCCATGGCGGCGAAGCTCAAGGGCTACCGCATGGTGTGCGTGATGCCGGAGAACACGTCGAAGGAGCGCCGCGACCTGCTGGGCATGTGGGGCGCCGAGATCATCTCCAGCCCGGCCGCGGGCGGTTCCAACACCGCGGTACGTGTCGCCAAGGAACTGGCGGCCGAGCACCCGGACTGGGTGATGCTCTACCAGTACGGCAACCCGGACAACGCGGGCGCCCACTATGCGACGACCGGCCCCGAGATCCTCGCCGACCTGCCCTCCATCACGCACTTCGTGGCCGGACTCGGCACCACCGGCACGCTGATGGGCGTGGGCCGCTATCTGCGCGAGCGCAGGCCGGATGTGAAGATCGTCGCGGCGGAACCCCGCTACGACGACCTGGTGTACGGCCTCAGGAACCTCGACGAGGGCTTCGTACCGGAGCTGTACGACGCCTCGGTCCTCACCACCCGCTTCTCGGTCGGCTCGGCGGACGCGGTGACGCGCACCCGTGAACTCCTCCAGCAGGAGGGCATCTTCGCGGGCGTCTCCACCGGCGCCGCCCTGCATGCCGCCATCGGAGTCGGCCGCAAGGCCGTCAAGGCGGGCGAGAGCGCCGATATCGTCTTCATCGTTGCCGACGGCGGGTGGAAGTACCTGTCGACGGGCGTCTACACGGCGGCCACCACGGAGGAGGCCATCGAGACGCTCCACGGCCAGCTCTGGGCGTAGGGTTCACCGGGCCCTGTCCGCAGGGCCGCTGGTCACCGGGCCCCTGTCCAAGGGGCCAACTCCCGCCTGACCGACGGTGAACACCTAGTCAAGGATCGTCGCCGAATCAACTATGAACATGTCAACCCCCTCCTATGAGGGGGCTAAGTGATCCTCATTTACCGGCAAAGATCTCTTCGGGGGGCTGCCGGCCCGCATCCGTGACGGGTTAGGTTCTGGCCCGCACCCTGTCATGTCACGTTCATTCGACAAACGGGTGCGTTCCAGATGTTCCGAATGTCATGGCCATGATCGCGCGGACCACCGCCGCTACGCGCGTCACAGCCTGACATCCAGCTTGTGAATCCCCAGTTCCGGCTGCGGTTCCGCGTACGACCCCACCCAGGTCGGCGCGGCTCCGGCCTCAAATCAAGAGAGGCAGCACCCCCATGCGTGAGTCACGCCCGAGCAAGCGGCGCCGGAGTCCCCGAAGACTCCTCAGCATCGTCTTCCCGGCACTCTCCCTCACCGTCGCAGGTTTCGTGGCGGCACCGGCCGCCGGGGCGCAGAGCGCCCTCGACACCGCGCACTCCTCGCACCCCTCCCGCGTCACCCAGAACTCCGAAGCGCTGACGTCCCCCTCGGCCCAGGCCGTCCACACCACCGGCAAGGCGGGCCAGAAGGTCCCGACCAAGCACCTGTGCGGCGCACCCACCCCGGGCCACGCCTCCTGCTTCGCCCAGCGGCGTACCGACATCAAGCAGCAGCTCGCCTCGGCGATGGCCGCCACCGCCTCCACGCCCTCCGGCCTGAGCCCGGCCAACCTGCACAGCGCCTACAACCTGCCCTCGACCGGTGGCTCCGGCCTGACGGTCGCGATCGTCGACGCGTACAACGACCCCAACGCCGAGTCGGACCTGGCCACCTACCGTTCGCAGTACGGCCTGTCCTCCTGCACCAAGGCCAACGGCTGCTTCAAGCAGGTCAGCCAGACCGGCTCGACCACCTCGCTGCCCACGAACGACACCGGCTGGGCCGGTGAAGAGGCGCTCGACTTCGACATGGTCAGCGCCGTCTGCCCCAACTGCAACATCATCCTCGTCGAGGCCAACTCGGCCAACGACAGCGACCTCGGCACCGCCGAGAACGAGGCCGTCGCGCTGGGCGCCAAGTTCGTCTCCAACAGCTGGGGCGGCTCCGAGTCCTCCTCCCAGACCAGCGAGGACACCCAGTACTTCAAGCACCCCGGCGTCGCGATCACCGTCTCCGCGGGTGACGAGGCGTACGGCGCCGAGTACCCGGCCACGTCCCAGTACGTGACCGCCGTCGGCGGCACCGCGCTGAGCTCGTCCTCCAACTCCCGCGGCTGGACCGAGTCCGTGTGGAAGACCAGCAGCACCGAGGGCACCGGCTCCGGCTGCTCCGCCTACGACGCCAAGCCGAGCTGGCAGACCGACACCGGCTGCTCCAAGCGCATGGAGGCCGACGTCTCCGCGGTCGCCGACCCGGCCACCGGCGTCGCGGTCTACGACACCTACGGCGGCTCCGGCTGGTCGGTCGTCGGCGGCACCAGCGCCAGCTCGCCGATCATCGCCGGCGTCTACGCCCTCGCGGGCACCCCGGGCTCGACCGACTACCCGGCGAAGTACCCGTACCAGCACACCAGCAACCTGTACGACGTGACCAGCGGCAACAACGGCAGCTGCTCCCCGTCGTACTTCTGCACCGCGGGCACCGGCTACGACGGCCCGACCGGCTGGGGCACCCCGAACGGCACCAGCGCGTTCACCTCGGGCAGCACCTCCGGCAACACCGTGACCGTCACCGACCCCGGCAGCCAGTCCACCACGACCGGCGGCTCGGCCAGCCTCCAGATCTCGGCCTCCGACAGCGCGGGTGCGTCCCTCACCTACAGCGCGACCGGCCTGCCGACCGGCCTGTCGATCAGCAGCTCGACCGGCCTGATCTCCGGCACGGCGTCCACCGCGGGCACCTACCAGGTCACCGTCACCGCCAAGGACTCCACCGGCGCCACCGGCTCCACCTCGTTCACCTGGACCGTCGGCTCCGGCGGTGGCACCTGCTCCTCGTCGCAGCTCCTGGGCAACGCGGGCTTCGAGTCGGGCAACACCACCTGGTCCGCGTCCAGCGGTGTCATCACCAGCGACAGCGGTGAGGCGGCGCACAGCGGCTCGTACAAGGCGTGGCTCGACGGCTACGGCTCCGCGCACACCGACACGCTGTCCCAGTCGGTGACGATCCCGTCCGGCTGCAAGGCCACCTTCACCTTCTACCTGCACATCGACACGGCGGAGACCACCTCCAGCAGCCAGTACGACAAGCTGACGGTGACCGCCGGTTCGAAGACCCTGGCGACGTACTCGAACCTGAACGCCAACTCCGGCTACGCCCAGAAGTCCTTCGACCTGTCGTCCTACGCCGGGTCCACGATCACCCTGAAGTTCAGCGGTGCGGAGGACTCCTCCGAGCAGACCAGCTTCGTCGTCGACGACACCGCCGTCACGACCAGCTGAGGCATCGACGCGCCCAGGGCCCCGGCCGCCGCGTGCGGCCGGGGCCCCCTCGTGTTCGCATGGGGATCCTGAAGCGCCGCAGAAACGTCACAGCTTCACCAGGGCACAAACGAACGAGGAAACCAGACCGGAAAGGCGGCATTCCCCCCATGCGCCGTACGACGTTCCAGACGTTCCATCGGACCAGCGTCCTCACCGTCTCCGCGGCGGCGGCACTCCTCCTCGCGGGATGCGGCGGCAAGAGCGACAGCGGGGCGGCGGGCAGCGGCCCGGCGTCACCGTCGCGGCCCGCGTCCACCGCGCCGTCGAGTCCGTCGTCCCCCTCCACCGGCCCCACCGGGGCGCCGTCGGGGTCGGCGCCCGGCACGCCCACGGGCAAGGGCTGCGCACCCCAGCTCCAGCTTTCCGCGGCGGACAAGGGTCACACCGTGTGCCTGACGAAGGGCGGCCGTATCCGCCTCGAGCTGGACGGCACCAAGGACCGGCCTTGGACGCCCGTCAAGGCCACGGGCGGCGTGCTGAAGGCCACCAACGCCGGTGTCGCCATCCAGCGGGGAGACGCCGTCGCCGCGTTCGACGCGGTCGCGCCCGGCACGGTGCAGCTGACCGCCACCCGGCCCCTGTGCGCCAAGCACCCCGGGCAGGTGTCGTGCCTGGGCATCGAGCAGTGGACGGTCACGGTGACGGTGGCCAAGCCGTAAGGACGCGGCGCCGGGGCCGGCCCGCGGGTGTCCGCCGAGGGTGTCCTCTTGAGGGCGGAGTCCTGAGGACCACCCGGGGCCGGTCACCCCGCGAGGTACCGCACCTGGTCCCACAGCAACGGGTCCACCACGCCCACCCGGCGCCGGAAGTCCCACAGCGGCACATCCCGCAGTTCATCGGTCTCCAGGAAGCTGGGCCGCCCGTGGGCGTCGGCCACCGTCCCGGGCGGCAGCGGGATCACCCCCGCCCGCTCGTCGTGGTAGCGGCTGGTGATCTTCGCGACGGTCGCGCTGTCCCCGTGCACCGCCAGCACCAGGCACGGCCGGTCCTTGCGCCCGGTCCGGTCCTCGTACGGCACGCTCGCCCACCAGATCTCGGCCGGCCGCGGATGCGCCTGGGCGTGTCCCGGCGGACGCGTGGCCGTACGGCGGCGGCGCTGTCCGCGCCCCCAGCCGTCCACCAGCGTCGCGACCAGTGCGAGCAGCACCACCGCCGCCAGCGCCAGCCACCAGGACGTATCCATATGGATGACGGTACCGGCGCGTGCGGCGCATTGCCCGCACTTCACAAGTGCCGTGCGCCCCAACGTGCTTCCTGTGCGCCCGAGGTCCAGCCGAACCGGTGACACCACAGGTGAGTTCGCCCACAACGGCCCCTGGCAGAGGAGCGACCCGCCCTTTCGCGCCTTACGCTCGACGGACCGCACGACCCCCGTCACCGTTCCCGTCCCTGCCTTCTGCACTTTCTGCCACGCGGAGGTTCCGGCTTTATGAAGCTCACCGTCGTCGGCTGCTCGGGGTCGTTTCCGTCCGCGGAATCGGCCTGCTCGAGCTACCTCGTCGAGGCCGACGGCTTCAGGCTGCTCCTCGACATGGGCAATGGCGCCCTGGGCGAGCTGCAGCGCCACTGCGGTCTCTACGACCTCGACGCGATCTTCCTCAGCCATCTGCACGCCGATCACTGCATCGACATGCTCGGGTATTTCGTCGCTCGCTACTACCGCCACGACGGCGGACGCGCGGAGCCGATCCCGGTCTACGGTCCTGAGGGCACCGAGCAGCGCCTGACCACCGCCTACGCCGACACCCCCTCGGCGTCCTCGATGAGCGAGGTCTTCGACTTCCACACGGTCAAGCCGGGAACGTTCGAGATCGGCCCCTTCACCGTCCACACGGATCGTGTGCGCCACCCCGTGGAGGCGTACGCCATTCGCGTCGAGCACGGCGGCAGGACGCTCACCTACTCGGGCGACACGGGTGTGAGCGAGGCCCTGGACGAACTCGCCCGCGACGCGGACCTTTTCCTGTGCGAGGCCGCGTTCACCCACGGCAAGGAGACCATCCCGGACCTCCACCTCAACGGCCGCGAGGCCGGCGAGACGGCAGCCCGCGCCGGTGCCCGGCGCCTGGTCCTCACCCACATCCCGCCGTGGACCGACCCCCAGGTCAACCTGGCGGACGCCCGCGCGGTCTACTCCGGACCGGTGGAGCTGGCGACGCCCAGGGCGTCGTACGAGATCTAGCCCCTCCCTTGCGGGAGAGCGGCCCCCGAAAATGCTTGAACGCCCGAAGGCCCCGGAACCTGAGCGCAGGTTCCGGGGCCTTCGTGATGAGCGGCGCTCAGTAGGGGCTCACGCCTTCGTGAGGTCCTCGACCTCCTCCTCGGGCTCGCGGCCCGGGGTGGGGAGGTTGAACCTGACGATCGCGAAGCGGAAGACGACGTAGTAGATCGCCGCGAACACCAGGCCGACCGGGATCATCAGCCAGGGCTTCGTGGAGATGCCCCAGTTGATCAGCACGTCGGTGAGACCGGCCGAGAAGCTGAAGCCCATATGGATGCCCAGGGCCCAGGTGACGGCCATCGACAGCGCGGTGAGGACCGCGTGGATCGCGTACAGCAGCGGCGCGATGAACATGAACGAGAACTCGATCGGCTCGGTCACACCGGTGACGAACGAGGTCAGGGCCAGCGACGTCATCATGCCGAGGACGGCCTTGCGGCGCTCCGGCCGGGCGGTGTGCGCCATGGCGAGGGCGGCGGCCGGCAGGCCGAACATCATGATCGGGAAGAAGCCGGTCATGAACATACCCGCGTGCGGGTCGCCCGCGAAGAAGCGCGGCAGGTCGCCGTGGAAGACGGTACCGGCCGAGTTCGTGTAGTCACCGATCTGGAACCAGGCCACCGAGTTGACGAACTGGTGCATGCCGACCGGGATCAGCGCACGGTTGATCAGGCCGAACAGAGCCGAGCCGAAGGCGCCGAGGCCGGTCATCCACTCACCGAAGCTGGTGATCACATCACCGATGGGCTGCCAGCCGAGGACCACCAGGACACCGAGGGCGGCGCCGACGACGGCCGTGATGATCGGCACCAGACGGCGGCCGTTGAAGAAGCCGAGCCAGTCCACGAGCTTCTTGCGGTGGTACCGCTGCCACAGCACGGCGGTCAGCAGACCGATGATGATGCCGCCGAGCACGCCCGGATTCTGGAACGTGGCGGCCTGAGCGGCCTCGGTCCCCTTCTGCCAGAAGCCCCCGAAGGGGGAGACCGGCGTATAGGTGGCACCCGCGTGCCCGTCCTTGATCGGGAACTGGTGGATCACCGCGTAGTAGGTAAGGAACGCCACCACGGCGGCCAGTGCCGTGGAACCGTCCGCCTTCTTGGCGAAGCCGATGGCGACGCCTATGCAGAAGAGCAGGGGCAGCCCGAACGAGCTGTCGAACAAGACACCGCCGGCACCGGCGAAGACCTTCGCGACGTTCGCGGGGAGGTGCAGCTTCGCCTGCACGTCCGGCTGACCGAGGCGCATCAGGATGCCGGCGGCCGGCAGCACGGCGATCGGGAGCTGGAGACTGCGGCCGACCTTTTGCAGGCCCTGGAACAGACCGGATCCCCGCTTCTTTGCGGGGGCCGCCGAGGTTGCGGTGGCGGTGCTCATAGTTCCTCCATGTGCCGGGGCTGCCGGGGACGGGAAGGGGAAACAGCGGTGGGCAGCGCCCGCGTGGTCTACACCACTCGGTGGTGTAGACCTGTTGTAGCACGGTGAAGACGGGATAAGGAACCCGCGAGCGCGGCCCCCGCGTATACCGAACTAGTAACGCCGCACTCGCGGCGAAGTCCCCGAAACGATAGCGCGACGGAAGTATCGGACAAAGGGGGTGAAGGGCGTGATTAGTGCCACGTGACCGGGATCCCTCCCCCCGGCGTCACGTTTGGCCACCACCGCCCAGCTGGTGTAGACCAGTCGGCGAACGGATGGCCGCGCTGCCGGGAACGCCTCTCCGGCCTCGCGCGACCAGACCGCTCGCAAAGTTGGGCCGACTATGCGTTACTGCGACAAAGCGGTTCGGATCAGGGAGAGACCACATGGCCAGCAAGGCTGAGAAGATCGTCGCCGGGCTCGGCGGCATCGACAACATCGACGAGATCGAGGGCTGCATCACCCGGCTGCGCACCGAGGTCCACGACGCCTCGCTGGTCGACGAAGCCGCGCTCAAGGCCGCCGGCGCCCACGGCGTCGTCAAGATGGGCACCGCCATCCAGGTCGTCATCGGCACGGACGCGGACCCGATCGCGGCGGAGATCGAAGACATGATGTGAGCCCACGCGCTCGCAGTGAGGGGCCTCTCCCGCCGGGGGAGGCCCCTCGCCCATTACGACTAGGCTCAGGGCATGTCTCGAATCGACGGCCGCACCGCCGACCAGCTCCGCCCCATCACCATCGAGCGCGGCTGGAGCAAGCACGCCGAGGGCTCCGTCCTCGTCTCCTTCGGCGACACGAAGGTCTTCTGCACCGCCTCCGTCACCGAAGGTGTGCCGCGCTGGCGCAAGGGCAGCGGCGAGGGCTGGGTCACCGCCGAGTACGCCATGCTGCCGCGCTCCACCAACACCCGCGGCGACCGCGAGTCCGTCAAGGGCAAGATCGGCGGCCGTACGCATGAGATCAGCCGCCTCATCGGCCGGTCCCTGCGCGCCGTCATCGACTACAAGGCACTCGGCGAGAACACGATCGTCCTCGACTGCGACGTCCTCCAGGCCGACGGCGGCACCCGTACCGCAGCGATCACCGGCGCGTACGTCGCACTGGCCGACGCGGTCGCCTGGGCGCAGCGCAAGAAGCTGATCAAGGCGGGCCGACAGCCCCTGACCGGCACCGTCTCCGCCGTCTCCGTGGGCATCGTCGACGGCGTACCCCTCCTCGACCTGTGCTACGAGGAGGACGTCAGGGCCGAGACCGACATGAACGTCGTCTGCACCGGCGACGGCCGCTTCGTGGAGGTGCAGGGCACGGCGGAGGCGACGCCGTTCGACCGCAAGGAACTCACCGCGCTCCTCGACCTCGCGGTCGCCGGCTGCGACGAACTCGCCGCGAAGCAGCGCGCGGCGCTGGAGGCAACCGCGTAGCCCCGTGCGGCGTTTTCAGGGGTAGTCGCACAAGCCGCACCCCTTGAGTTCGGCCGGGTGCCCGGAGGAGACTCCGGGCACCCGGCCGGCCAAAGAGGCCCCCCACGTCCTCGCGAGGGCGCGGCACCGTCAACGGGGAGGGAACCGTTCCATGGCCGCGCGCTACCGCCGACGCACCACCATCACCGCGTTCGCCGCCGTCGCCGTACTCGCCGCCGCTGGCGCGAGCGCGGGCTGCGACGCCGTGAACAAGGCGGTCGACTGCGTGCAGACCGCCGACGCCATCGCCGACAGCGTCACCGCCCTCCAACAGGCCGTCGAAAGCGCGGCCGACGACCCCACGCGCACCGGCGCGTCCCTCGACGCCATCGACAAGAACCTAGACAAGATCGGCGACAAGACGGACGACGTGGACATCAACAAGGCCGTCGACGGCCTCCGCACAGCCGTCACCAACGTCCGCGAGGCCGTCAAGAACGGCGACAAGACCCCCGACGTCACCCCGGTGACCGATGCCGCGGGCGAGCTGACCAAGGTGTGCACCTCGTAGAACCGGGTGCGGTACCCGGCCCGCCTCCCGGGGCAGGACCGATACTGGTGGGCATGACCCGCCTCATCCTCGCCACGCGCAACGCCGGAAAGATCACCGAACTCAGGGCGATCCTCGCCGAAGCGGGACTCCCGCACGAACTCGTCGGCGCGGACGCGTACCCCGACATCCCCGACGTCAAGGAGACGGGCGTCACCTTCGCCGAGAACGCCCTGCTCAAGGCCCACGCCCTGGCCCAGGCGACGGGCCTGCCCGCGGTGGCGGACGACTCCGGCCTGTGCGTGGACGTCCTGCAAGGCGCCCCCGGCATCTTCTCCGCCCGCTGGGCCGGCAGGCACGGCGACGACAAGGCGAACCTGGACCTGCTCCTGGCCCAGCTTCAGGACATCGACGAACCCCACCGGCGCGCCCACTTCGCCTGCGCGGCGGCCCTGGCCCTGCCGGACGGCACCCAGCGCGTGGTGGAGGGCCAGCTGAGGGGAACCCTTCGCCGCACCCCGGCCGGCACGAACGGCTTCGGCTACGACCCGATCCTCCAGCCGGAGGGCGAGACGCGCACCTGCGCGGAACTGGCCCCGGACGAAAAGAACGCGATCAGCCACCGCGGCAAGGCATTCCGGTCCCTGGTACCGGTGGTACGGGAACTGCTGGGCTGAGGCACGACTGCGACAGGGCGACGAAAGGGCCCGGTCCGTCCGCTCCGGCCGGGCCCCGCTGTCGTTGCTGTGCGGTCGGTGGGACTCGAACCCACACGGGATTTCTCCCACGGGCACCTAAAACCCGCGCGGCTGCCTATTACGCCACGACCGCCTACAAAACGGACATTTTGTATCGCTGTGCCATTCCGTACCGCTCAGTGTACGGGGAGCCTCGCCCCCTTCGTGGCCTGCCCGCCTTGTCGGCGGCACCATGTCGCCGTCAGCGCATGACAGTTCGGGCACAGGTACCGGAGGTTTTCGATGCGGTTGTCCAGCCAGTCGCCACTGATGTGGTCGATCTGGAGCGTGATCGGCTCTCCCGGCCACTGCCCTTGGTTTCCGCACGACGCGCACAGGTAGGGGATGCCCGCCTTTTGGAGGGCAGTGTGCAGCCGTTGGCGGTTGGGGCGCGCCGAGCCTGCGGGGAGCACCACCAGCACCTCTCCCGGCGTGCGGGAGGCGTATCGGGCCGTTCGCTCGGCAGCCCAGGGACGCCGTAGGAAGTGGCTCGTGTCCAAGTCCAGTTGACCGACCTTGCGTCGGACGCGCCTGTGATTGGTGTCGTTCACCTCGAGGTTCAGTGCGCGCATGACGTCGGCGTAGCTGGTGGCTTCGGCCACCGCCGCGCGCAGTGACTCCTCGTGGATCGCCGAACGCGCATTGCGGAAATGGGACGTGTCGATGTCCCGTTCCCGGAATATGCGCCCCAATGCGCCACGTGACCGGCTGTCGTCGGGAACCCCCAGGACTCCGGCCGCCTGGCGCACGCTTCGGGCGGACGCCGCGGCTGCCCGGAGTTCGTCGTCGGTGAACGGCAGGTCCATCTGCGGGCGGTCGATGCCCGGGAAGTGGCTGATGTCGATACCGGCCGCCGCGATGCGACGCCGGATGTGCGAGAGAGTCCCGGTCGCGGGTGTGGCGCCCAGTCTCAGCGCGACCTCGCGCAATGTCGTGGACGACGCGGCTGCCGCGGCGATGGCGGCGTCAGGGTATCTGCGCCATGGACTGCGCTGTTTGAAGTGGCTGGTGTCGATCCCGTGGGCGGCGACCCGTTGCTGCAGAACGCGCCTCTGCCCGCCGCTCGGCTTGAGCCCCAGGCGGCGCATGAGGTCGTTCCAGCCGCGGGACCGGGCGACGGCCGCTGCCAGCGTCCCTCGGTCGTATGGGCCGGTCGTCATCGCGTCGTCCCCCCCGTTGGTCTTCGGCCGCCCGTTCGGGGCCTCGTACGCAATAACGATCCAATCGTCCGACAGTCACGCATTCCTTCGAACCGGCGGCGTGTCTCCTGGAGGGAGACCCCACCCTTTTCGCGACGTCATGTCGCCGTCGGCGCATGACAGTTCGGGAGGGCAGCCGAAGGCTGCCCTCCCCCTGTGCCCTGGATGTCCCCGGATGTCCCCGCTCAGGACGAGTAGATGGCCTCGATCTCGTCCGCGTAATCCCTCAGCACCACGTTCCGCTTCAGTTTGAGCGACGGCGTCAGATGGCCTGACGCCTCCGTGAACTGGATGTCGAGGACGCGGAACTTCCGGACCGACTCCGCCTTGGACACCGCGGCGTTGCCGTCGTCTATGGCGCGCTGGATCTCGGCGAGCAGGTCGGGGTCCTCGCGAAGGCGTGCCGCCGGGGTGTCCTCCGGCTTGCCGTGCTCCTTGGCCCAGCGAGGCAGGAACTCGGAGTCCAGCGTCACCAGTGCGCCGATGAAGGGCTTGCCGTCGCCGACCACCATGCACTCCCCGACCAGGGCGTGGGCCCGGATGCGGTCCTCGATCACCGCAGGGGCCACGTTCTTGCCGCCCGCGGTGACGATGATCTCCTTCTTGCGGCCGGTGATGCGCAGGTAGCCCTCGTCGTCCAGGGTCCCCAGGTCGCCGGTGTGGAACCAGCCGTCGACCAGCGCCTGGGCGGTCGCCTTCTCGTTGTTCCAGTAGCCCTGGAAGATGTGCTCGCCGCGCAGCAGGATCTCCCCGTCGTCGGCGATGCTCACGGAGGTGCACGGCAGGGGCAGACCGACCGTGCCGATCTTCTGACGGTCGTGGGGGTTGAGCGTGCTGGCGGCGCAGGACTCGGAAAGTCCGTAGCCCTCCAGGACGGTGAGGCCAAGGCCGCGGTAGAAGTGGCCGAGGCGTTCACCGAGGGCGGCGCCGCCGGAGATGGCGTGCGTGGTCCGGCCGCCGAGGGCCGCACGGAGCCTGCTGAGGACCAGCCGGTCCAGGACGCGGTGCTTGAGCTTCAGCCCGAATCCGGGGCCCGACGGGGTCTCCAGCGCTCGGCTGTAGGCGATGGCCGTGTCCGCGGCCAGCTCGAAGATCTTCTCTTTGCCGCCGGTTCGGGCCTGGGCGCGCGCCGAGTTGTACACCTTCTCGAAAACCCTGGGCACGCCGAGCAGGAAGGTGGGCCGGAACCGGCCCAGTTCCTCGGTGACGTTCTTGACGTCGCTGACGTGGCCGAGCTTCACCATTCCCATCATGGCGCCGACCTCGATCACTCGGGCCAGGACGTGCGCCAGCGGCAGGAAGAGGAGGACGGAGGAGTCCTCGCGGAACAGCGGGGTGTTGCGGGCCATGGTGTTGCCGCACTCCGCGAGGAAGTTGCGGTGGGTGAGGACGCAGCCCTTGGGCCTGCCGGTGGTGCCGGAGGTGTAGTTGATGGTGGCAAGGGAGTCTGGGCCGGCAGCCGAGGCCGCCTCGTCCACCTGGGCGTCCGTCACATCGTGCCCCGCGGCGATGAGTTCGTCGACGCCGCCCGCCTCGATCTGCCAGAGGTGGGTGAGCAGCGGGAGACGTGGCCGCACCTCCTCCAGTACCGACCGGTGCGCGTCGGTCTCGATGATGCACGCCACCGCGCCGGAGTCACTGATGATCCACTCGATCTGTTCGGCGGAGGAGGTCTCGTACACGGGGACCGGGACCGCCGCGGCGAGCCAGATCGCGAAGTCCAGCAGTGTCCACTCGTAGCGGGTGCGCGACATCAGGGCGACCCGGTCGCCCGGCCGCACACCGGAGCCGATCAGCCCCTTGGCCACCGTGCGGACCTCGGCGAGGAAGGCGGTCGTCGTGACGTCCTGCCACTGCCCGGAGACCTTGCGGGCGAGCACGGCCTTGTCGGGGTGTCTGGCCGCGTTGTCGATGACGATGCCGGCCAGGTTGGCCCCCGGGGGCACGTCGTACAAGCGCGGAACGCTCAACTCACGCAAGGCCGTTCTCCTTGTCGGTGTGGCTTCGGAGGCACGCGCCCCAGCGGGGGTCCGGACGCTGATGGCCCGGAGGTTACCAACTGGTACGGGTCAGGTACAGGCACTGCCACATGCGGATCGACCGCTTCCCGAGCAGTGGATCGACCGCTTCCCGATCACACGCTTCAGCGTTCGGGCCGGCGATGTCAGGGGGAGTCCGGGCGGCTGGGTCTCGTCGGTCGTGAGGGATGTGTCGGAGCCTCCGCGTGCCCGCCCGGTCTGCCGACGGCACGGCGAAGGGGGCCGGTGACCAGGTCACCGGCCCCCTCCGGATCGGTCTACAGGTACAGGCCCGTGGAGTCCTCGGACCCCTCGAAGCGGTCCGCTGCGACGGCGTGCAGGTCGCGTTCGCGCATCAGGACGTACGCGATCCCGCGCACCTCGACCTCGGCCCGGTCCTCCGGGTCGTACAGGACCCGGTCGCCCGGCTCCACGGTCCGTACGTTCTGCCCGACCGCTACGACCTCGGCCCAGGCGAGGCGGCGGCCGACGGCCGCGGTCGCGGGGATCAGGATGCCGCCGCCGGACCGGCGCTCGCCCTCGGCGGCGTCCTGCCGCACCAGCACGCGGTCGTGCAGCATCCGGATCGGCAACTTGTCGTGGTGGGTCTTCTCGCTCACGCCTCGAACCTACCTGCCCTCGAGGGCCTGGCGCGCGCCCGGGTCAGCCCTTGCGCCGCCGGGATCCGAGGGCGAGCAGCCCCACGATCCCGACCGCGACCAGTGCCACGGGCACGACGCGCTCCAGACGCGGGGTGCCCTCCTCAGTGACGAACTGCCCCTTCACCTCGGTGACGACCCGGTTCACCCCGACGTAGGCGCGCCCGAGGGTGTGGTCGATGTTGGAGACCACCTTGGCCTTGGCGTCCCCGACGATCGTCTTCGGGTGCACCCGGACGCCGATCTCGTCGAGCGTCTCGGCGAGGGTTTCGCGGCGGCGCTTGATGTCCGCCTCGATCTGCGCCGGAGTCCTGGTGTCCGGTGTGCTCGACGTGTCCGCCACCGCGCTTCCTCCGTGGTCGTGTGCGGCATGTTCCGCAATTTCCGTGTCTGTGGTCGACAGTCTGTCAGTTCCATGCCCCGCGCACGCCCCGGGCACCCCCGTGGAGGCCGTCCGGTGGGGCCGGAAAGGAGACGGATGCAGGCCCGAAGGCGATTAGGCTCGGCGGGTAAGCCGCCCCCTGCCACGTGAGGTACCGATGAGCGAGCGACTCCAGCCCGGCGACACCGCCCCCGCCTTCACCCTGCCGGACGCCGACGGCAACGAGGTCTCCCTGGCCGACCGCAAGGGCCGCAAGGTCATCGTGTACTTCTACCCGGCCGCGCTCACCCCGGGCTGCACCAAGCAGGCGTGCGACTTCACGGACAACCTCCAGCTGCTGGCCGGCGCGGGCTACGACGTCATCGGCGTCTCCCCGGACAAGCCGGAGAAGCTCGCCAAGTTCCGCGAGAAGGAGTCCCTGGAGGTCACCTTGGTCGCCGACCCGGACAAGAAGGTCCTGGAGGCGTACGGCGCCTTCGGAGAGAAGACGATGTACGGCAAGAAGGTCGTCGGCGTCATCCGCTCCACGGTGATCGTGGACGAGGAGGGCAAGGTCGAGCGCGCTCTGTACAACGTGCGGGCGACCGGGCACGTGGCGAAGATCATCAAGGATCTGGGGATCTGAGGCTCGCTCTTCGAGGCGGGCCGGCCGTCGGCGGGCGGTGACCGCACGCCGCCGCGGCCACCCGCCTTCCCCGGCTCAGAACCTCGGCCCTCCCGGGGGTCCGCCCGCGCCCGCGGCTCCCGCGTTGCCGCCGGTCGCGCCCCCGGCGCCGGTCACGCCTCCGGCACCGGTGGCGCCCCCGTCGCCCGTGGTGGCGCCCCCGTCACCAGTGGTTCCGCCTGCGCCCGTGGTGCCTCCGGCGCCCGTGGTGACGCCTCCGTCACCTGTCGTTCCGCCGCCGGTGGTGCCCCCGTCGCCCGTGGTACCGCCGGTCCCGGTGGTGCCGCCGTTGCCCGTGGTGCCGCCGTCGCCGGTGGTGCCCCCGTCACCTGTGGTGCCGCCGTTCGTCTGGCCCTGGTCCAGACCCTGTGTGCTGTCGTCGCCGCCCGTCATGCCGCCGTTGTCGCCCGGCCAGGGTGTGCCCGACTGACCGTCCGTGGGGCCCGTCGTGGGCTCCAGGGTCTGGTCCGCGCCGGGCTGGAGCTGGAGGGTGAAGTCCTGCACTGGCTCGTCCGCCAGCGCCTTCCTCGTGAACTCGGCCCAGATCTCCGCGGGCGCCCCGCCGCCGTTGATGCGGGCCTGGCCCAGCGCGCCGTACAGCGACTCGTGCTTGCCGGTGTCCGGGTCCTGGCCCATCACGGAGACCACCGTCGCGAGATTCGGGGTGTAGCCCGCGAACCAGGCGGCCTGGTCCTCCTCCGCCGTGCCCGTCTTGCCCGCGGCGGGCCGGTCGGCGGCCTGCGCGGCCGTCGCGGTGCCGCTGTCCACCACGCTCTGCAGGACCGCCGTCGTGGTGTCCGCGGCCTCCCGGCTGACCGCCTGCCTGGTGTCCGAGTGCGGCAGCGGGATGTCCGTGCCGTCCCGGGAGACCTTCTCGACCATCGTGTACGTGCCGTGCTCGCCGTGGTTGGCGAGCGTCGCGTACGCCTGAGCCATGTCGAGCACGCTCGCGGTGGCGGTGCCGAGCGCGATCGACGGGGAGGGGGTCAGGTCCGGGGTGTTCCCGGGCAGCCCCAGGTCGATCGCGGTCTGCTTGACCTTGGACGGGACGACGTCCACCGCCATCTGCGCGTACACCGCGTTCACCGACTTGTCGGTGGCCGTGCGGACGGTGATCGGGCCGTAGGAGACGTTGTCCTCGTTCTCGGGCGCGTACGGCCCGCCGTTCCAGCCCTGCACCGGGCGTTTGTCCGTGCCGTCGTACACCGTGTTCGGGGTGATCGTCTCGCCGTCCTGTGTGCGGGAGCCGTTCTCCACGGCCGAGGTGAGCACGAACGGCTTGAACGTGGAGCCGACCTGGTAGTCCCGGCGGGTCGCGTTGTTGACGTACTGCTTGGTGTAGTCGACGCCGCCGTACATCGCGACGACCTTGCCGGTCGCGGGGTCGATGGCCACGCCGCCCGCGCGGACATAGCGGTCGGCCTTGTTGTTCTTCTTGTCGAGCTTGCTCATCACCCGGTCGTCCACGGCCTTGGTGAAGGCGTCCTGCTTGGACTTCTGGAGGGTGGTGGTGATGCGGTAGCCGCCGCCCGCCAGGCTGTCCTCGTCGACGATGTTGTTCGCGATCAGGTAGTCCTTGACGGCTTGGACGAGGTAGCCGCGCTGCCCCGACATACCGGACCCGGCCACCTGGTCCCGCGGCATCGGGAACGGCACCTTCTGCCGCTGCGCCTCGCTCAGCCAGCGCTTCTTGACCATGCCGTCGAGGACGTAGTTCCAGCGGGCGACGGCCGGCGCCTTGTTCTCGGGGTGCGCGATCACGTCGTACTGGCTCGGCGCGTTCAGCAGGGCGGCGAGGTAGGCGGCCTGCCCGACCGTGAGGTCCTTGGCCTGCACGCCGTAGTAGGCCTGTGCGGCGGCCTGGATGCCGTACGCGTTACGGCCGTAGTAGCTGGTGTTGAGGTAGCCCTCGAGGATGTCGTCCTTGCTCTTCTCGCGGTCGAGCTTGATCGCGATGAAGAACTCCTTCACCTTGCGGGAGACGGTCTGCTCCTGGCCCAGGTAGTAGTTCTTGACGTACTGCTGGGTGATCGTCGAGCCGGACTGCTTGCCCTTGCCGGTGGCCGTGTTCCAGCCGGCGCGGAGCATGGCCTTCGGGTCGACGGCGGACTCGGAGTAGAAGTCGCGGTCCTCTGCGGCGAGCGCCGCGTGCTGGGCGTCCCTGGCGATCTGCGCGAGGGTCACGTTCTCGCGGTTGACGGTGCCGTCGCGGGCGAGTTCGCTGCCGTCCGCGTACAGGTACACGTTGCTCTGCTTGGTCGCCGCCGCGTTCGCCGCCGGGATCCTGACCGTGTAGTAGCCGAGCGCGAACAGACCCATCAGAAGCAGGACCACGGTCAGGAACGTGCCGAACACCATGCGCCAGGTCGGCACCAGGCGGCGCCACCCGGTGCGCCGGGGCCGCCCGGACCAGCCCGGGGGCGGGTCGGCCTGGCTGCTGTGCTGCGGCTGCGGCTCGTCGCTCATGGTCGTGACGGACTCCCGTTTCGCGTCGTACGTTCCTGTACGCCCTCGTACGCCTTCTGCGTCCCCTGATGAAGACTGTCGCACCTTGCGTTCCGTTCCCGGTACGAACGAGGTGTCGTGGGCGAAAAACGTGTGGAACGCCACTCCGCGCGCGCGTTAGGCTCCTGCGCTTCGCCCGCACACACGCCGAAGGAGGATCCCGTGGGGCTGCCCGTGAGGGTTCCCGTGGGGACGGGGCGGCTGTACGCCGCCGTCGCGGCCGGTGGATTCCGGCGGTACGCGACCTACCGCACCGCGACCGCGGCGGGGGTGTTCACCAACACGGTCTTCGGTCTGGTCCTGGCGTACACCTATCTCGCCCTGTGGGACGAGCGGCCCCACCTCGGGGGGTACGACCAGGCGCAGGCCCTGACGTTCGTCTGGGTGAGCCAGGGCCTGCTGATGACGGTGGCCGTCTTCGGCGGCGGCTTCGAGGACGAGCTGGCCGAGCGCATCCGCACCGGCGACATCGCGATCGACCTGTACCGGCCCGCCGACCTCCAGCTGTGGTGGCTGGCCTCGGACCTGGGACGGGCCCTGTTCCACCTGCTCGGCCGCGGAGTGCTGCCGCTGGTGTTCGGGGCGCTCGTCTTCCCGCTGGCGCTGCCCGCCCGCCCGCTGGCCTGGGCCGCCTTCGTGGTCGCGGCCGCGCTCGCCGTGGTGGTGAGCTTCGCGATCCGCTTCCTGGTCGCGCTGTCCGCCTTCTGGCTGCTCGACGGCGCGGGCGCCTCCCAGCTCGCGGGGCTGACCGCGGTCTTCTGCTCGGGCATGATGCTGCCGCTCAACGTCTTCCCCGGCGCCCTGGGCGAGGCCGTCCGTGTGCTGCCCTGGTCCGCCCTGCTCCAGGCACCCGTGGACGTGCTCCTCGGCACGGCCGCCCCGCTGCCCACCTACGCCTTCCAGGCCGCCTGGGCCGTCGCGCTGCTCGCCCTGGGGCGGCTGCTGCAGTCGGTGGCGACGCGGAGGGTGGTGGTCCAGGGTGGCTGACTCCGCGTACGGCCGCCCTGGCCGTTACGGCCGCGTGCGCGAAGGGGTGCGCGCCTACTTCCTGATCACCGCCATGTGGATCCGCTCCACCATGGCCTACCGCGTCTCCTTCGTGATGACCGCGTTCGGCAATTTCGCCGGCACCGCGCTCGACTTCGTCGCCATCCTGCTGATGTTCTCGCGTACCGACACGCTCGGCGGCTACGGCCTGCGCGAGGTCGCCTTCCTCTACGGCCTCTCCGCCACCGCCTTCGGCCTCGCCGACCTCGCGCTCGGCTCGATGGAGCGGCTCGGGCGGCGGGTGCGCGACGGCACACTGGACACGTTCATGGTCCGTCCGGTGCCCGTGCTCGCCCAGGTCGCGGCGGACCGCTTCGGGCTGCGCCGCGTCGGCCGGGTCACCCAGGGCGTACTGGTCCTCGGATACGCGATCGCCGTACTGCCTCTGTCCTGGACGCCGCTGAAGGTGCTGGTGATCCCGCTGACGCTGCTGAGCGGAGCCGCGATCTTCTGCGCCGTGTTCGTGGCGGGCGCGGCCTTCCAGTTCGCCGCGCAGGACGCCTCCGAGGTGCAGAACTCGTTCACCTACGGTGGTCAGACGCTGCTGCAGTACCCGCCCACCGTCTTCGCGAAGGACCTCGTGCGCGGGGTGACCTTCGTACTGCCGCTGGCATTCGTCAACTGGCTGCCCGCGCTGTATGTGCTGGGGAGGCCCTATCCGCTCGGGCTGCCGGCCTGGGCCGCCTTCGCCCCGCCGCTGGTGGCGGCGGGCTGTTGCGCGCTCGCGGGTCTCGCGTGGCGCGCGGGACTGCGTTCGTACCGGAGCACGGGGAGCTGAGGCACTGATGGACGAGGACATGGCGGACGGCGGCTTCATCGAACTGGACCGGGTCGAGAAGGTCTTCGACGTCCGCAAGCGCACCGGCTTCCTGCGCCGTGAGCTGCGGCGGGTACGGGCCGTCGACTCGATCTCCTTCACCGTGGCACGCGGCGAGATGGTCGGCTACATCGGGCCGAACGGCGCCGGGAAGTCCACCACGATCAAGATGCTGACCGGAATCCTGACACCGAGCGGGGGCCGCCTGCGGGTGGCCGGTATCGACCCTTCCCGGGAGCGGACCAGGCTGGCCCGGCGTATCGGGGTGGTGTTCGGGCAGCGCACGACCCTGTGGTGGGACCTGCCGCTGATCGACTCCTACCGGCTGATGCACCGTATGTACCGCATCCCGGACGGGCGTTACCGCGCGAACCTGGACCGTTGCGTCGAACTCCTCGACCTGGGCGGCCTGCTGGACGTCCCGGTGCGTCAACTGTCCCTGGGACAGCGGATGCGCGGCGACATCGCGGCGGCACTGCTGCACGACCCGGAGGTGCTCTACCTCGATGAACCGACCATCGGCCTGGACAT
The DNA here is from genome assembly GCF_040644155.1 of Streptomyces sp. NPDC047022. Taxonomy (NCBI): domain Bacteria; kingdom Bacillati; phylum Actinomycetota; class Actinomycetes; order Kitasatosporales; family Streptomycetaceae; genus Streptomyces; species Streptomyces sp. NPDC047022. Next base: position 66,998 of record NZ_JBEYVV010000023.1, read on the forward strand.
CGTCTCCAAGGTCAAGGTCCGCGACTTCCTGCGGGAGCTGAACGCCGAGCGCGGCACGACGGTGCTGCTGACCACGCACGACCTCCAGGACATCGAGCAGTTGTGCTCCCGGGTGATGGTCATCGACCACGGGCGCCTGATGTACGACGGTCCCCTCGCGGGGCTGCACGAGGTGGGCGACAGCGAGCGCACCCTCGTGGTCGACCTGGAGCGGGAACTGCCGCCCATCGAGGTGCCGTCCGCGCGGGTGGTGCGGGTCGAGGGGCCCCGGCAGTGGCTGGCGTTCCCGGCGGCGCAGTCGGCGGCCCCGCTCGTGGCGCGCGTCGCGGCGGAGTATCCGCTGGTGGACCTGTCGGTACGGGAGCCGGACATCGAGGCGGTGATCGCCAGGATGTACGCGGGCCAGGCGGAGCAAGCGGGCCAGGCGGGCCAGGCGGAGCAAGGGGAGCGCGCGGTGTCGTAGCCCCGCGCCCGGCGGAACTCGTAGGCTGACCGTATGACCGACGCTGTGTCTTCCGGTGGGACACCTCCCAGGCCTCCCCTCCCCGACGTTCCCCGAGCCGCCGACGATCTCCGTGCCTCCGACGCCGACCGTGAACGGGTCGCCGAGGTCCTGCGGGACGCTCTCGCCGAGGGGCGTCTCGACATGGAGGAGTTCGAGGAGCGGCTGGAGGCGACCTACAAGGCGCGCACGTACGGGGAACTGGTGCCGGTCACCCGGGACCTGCCGGCCGCGGGCGTTCCGGCTCCCCCGGTGTCGCTGGTCAAGGAGCCCCTGGAGAGCGGTGGTTGGGCCGGCCGCATCGTGGGCGGCGACGGGTCGTCCAGCTGGGCGGTCGCCGTCATGTCCGGGTTCCAGCGCAAGGGGCGCTGGACGGCGCCGAAGCGGTTCAACTCCTTCGCCTTCTGGGGCGGCGGTGAGATCGACCTCCGCGAGGCGAACTTCGCGGACCGCGAGATCGAGATCAACTGCATCGCGATCATGGGCGGGATGAACGTCATCGTGCCGCAGGGCGTCGAGGTGATCGTGCGCGGCATCGGGATCATGGGCGGCTTCGACCACCGTGAGGAGGGCGTGCCGGGGGAGCCGGGCGCGCCGCGCGTGATCGTCACCGGATTCGCGTTCTGGGGCGGCGTCGGCGTGGAGCGCAAGCTGACCCGGGCCGAGCGGCAGCGTCTGAAGGAGGAGCGCCGCCAGGACAAGCTGGACCGCAAGGCCTCCCGCAAGGGGCTGGAGTCGACCGTCCGCGAGGCGATGGAGGAGCGGCACGAGCTGGTGCAGGAACGCTGGGAGGAACACCGGGAGGCGCGTCGCGAGCGGCACGAGGAGCGCCGCGAGCTCCATCGCGAACGCCGTGAGGCCCGGCGGGACGAGCGTCGCGACCGGCGGCGAGGCCGCGGGTACTGACGGGCGGCCGTACGCTTCGTACGCTCTGTCACCGCGCGTGCACTACGCCCTGACCGGTGCCGCCCCGCTCAGCGAGGTCAGGTCGAAGACCTCCGCCATCCGCCGGAAGCCCGCGTCGCTGGGGTGGAGATGGTCGCCCGAGTCGTAGTCCGGCCGCAGCCTGCGCGGGTCGTACGGGTCGCGCAGCGCCTTGTCGAAGTCGACGACCGCGTCGAACACCGTGCCCGAGCGGATCTGCGCGTTGACGGCCTGCCGCACCTGCTCCCGGTCGGTCCGGTAGCGCAGATGTCCCTGGAAGGGCATCAGCGTGGCGCCGATCACCTTCAGGCCGTGCGCGTGCGCCTCGCTCACCAGGGTCCGCAGCCCCCCGGTGATCCGGTTCGGATCGGCGTGGCCGGGGTCGAGCAGGATGTCGTTGACGCCGAGGTCGATGACTACCGCCTTCGCGCCGGTCCGCTCGAGGACGTCGCGCCCGAAGCGGTTGAGCCCGCTGGCGTTGCCCGCGGGGCGGCCGGGGCCGTCGGCCAGTACCTGGTTGCCGCTGATGCCCTCGTTGACCACGCTGTAGCGGGGCACGTCGCCGGACGCGGAAGCGGCGGCCCGGCGCAGCCGCTCACCGAGGACGTCGGTCCACCGGCGGTCGGCGTCCATGGTGGAGGTGACGCCGTCGGTGATCGAGTCCCCGAAGGCGACGACCGTGCCGACGGATTCATTGCTCAGCAGGTCTAGCGCGGTCAGATAGCGCCAGTACGGGGTCTGCTCGGTGTAGGCGGCTCCGCTCATGTCCTCGGTGCGGTCGCCCGGGGCCGCGTACGAGATCTGGCGTGCGCGCGCGTGGAAGGTGACCGGGCCCGAGGGGATGGGGGAGTACGTGGTCACGAGGACGTCCGAGGCGCCCGGGACCGCGATGCGCACGGCGTCGCTGACCACCTGCCGGCCGGGGGCGATGACCACGGAGGGGGAGCCGCCGAAGGCGAGACGGCGCATCGTGCCGGGGGCCGCGGTCGCGTCGCCGCTCGGGCCGGCGACGGCGATCGTGGCGTGTGTGATGTCCAGCGGCTGCTGCCCGTAGAGATTGGACAGGGTGATACGGGCGCTGGTGCCACCGATGGCCGTGTGGACGACGTTGCGTACGGACCTCCCGGCCATCCCGGAGGCCCCGGTACCCGGTTCGGCGCCGGAGGGCGCGGTAGCCCAGGCGCTGGTCCAGGTGCCGGCGGAGGCGGGTGCGGCGGAGCGCCGCGGTTCCGGACGGCCGTCGCCCAGCGGGCCGCCCCGGCTGCCGCTTTCGGCCCTGACGCCGGCGTATATGGCGGCCGATACAGCGAGGACGACCGCGCACAGGGCGGCGAGCAGGGCATAACCGTGTCGCTTGGTCATGCGGTGCGTGTTCTCCTCGGGGAAGGGGAGCCCGATGCTCCGGTACTGACCAACTCCATGATGCGGCATGGAGGGGGAGGAGACCCGAGGGGGCCCCTGAACCTCGACGGGGGCCTGAGCGGATCCCGGACGGGTTCGTGCGCGGATCCCGGCCCGGGGTCCCGGCCCGACTCCTGAGCGGACCCCCGCCCGGATCCCGGCCGGACCCCCGGCCCGACCCTGAAAAATCCCCGAGACCTCTCCTCTCCATCAGACGCCGGGAACTCCTGTTCCGTTCCAGGAGTCGGTCAGGAAGGGACAATGTGTACGGGGCGCACGGGGGACATGAACGGGTGGAGCGCATGGAACGGACCAAACGCGATGAGGGCGTCGAGGGGGCGGCCACGGAGCCGCCCGGCCGTCCGGCCGCCGCGACGGCCACTGTCACGAGCCGGACGATGACGTCCTTCAGCCCCGCGGACGAGGAGAAGCGGCGGGGCGTACGGCGGATGAAGGGCACGGCCACCGGGCTGCTGCTCCTGGTGGCGCTCGTGTATGTCCTCGCCACCTGGGCGCGGAACTCCGGCGCGGGCTCCTGGGCCGGATTCGTGGCCGCGGCGGCCGAGGCGGGCATGGTCGGCGCGCTCGCCGACTGGTTCGCGGTCACCGCGCTCTTCCGGCATCCCCTGGGCCTGCCCATCCCGCACACGGCGATCATCCCCAACAAGAAGGACCAGCTGGGCGTCTCCCTCGGCGAGTTCGTCGGCGAGAACTTCCTCTCCAAGGAGGTCGTACGACAGCGCCTGTGCTCCGTCGGTATCGCCGCCCGCCTGGGCACCTGGCTCTCCGAACCCCGGCACGCGGACCGGGTGACTGCTGAGCTGGCGACGGCCGTGCGCGGGGCGCTGACCGTGCTGCGCGACTCGGATGTCAAGGCGGTGGTGGGGGAGGCCATCACCCGGCGCGCGGAGGCCCAGGAGATAGCTCCGGGCCTCGGCAAGCTGCTGGAGAAGATCGTCGCGGACGGCGGCCACCGGCGGGTCGTGGACCTCATCTGCGTCCGCGCCCACGACTGGCTCGTGCTGCACGACGACCACGTCATGGCCGCCGTCCAGGGCGGGGCACCCGGCTGGACCCCCCGGTTCGTGGACAAGAAGGTCGGAGAACGGATCTACAAGGAGCTGCTCCGTTTCGTCACCGAGATGCGGGACTCGCCCACGCATCCGGCGCGCGGCGCCCTGGACCGGTTCCTGGCCGACTTCGCCTCCGACCTGCAGTCCGACACGGACACCCGGGCGCGCGTGGAGCGGCTCAAGGGGGAGGTGCTGGGGCGCGGCGAGGTCCAGGATCTGATCGCCTCCGCGTGGACCGCCGTCCGCTCCATGATCGTGTCGGCCGCCGAGGACGAGCGCAGCGAACTGCGGCTGCGCGTCCGGGCCTCGCTGATGTCACTCGGCGCCCGGATGGCGACCGAGCCGAGGACGCAGGCCAAGGTCGACACGTGGGTGGAGGGCGCGGCGGTGCACGTCGTGACGACGTACCGTAAGGAGATCACGTCCCTGATCACCGACACGGTCGCGAGCTGGGACGCCGCGCACACCACGCGGAAGATCGAGGCGCACATCGGCCGCGACCTGCAGTTCATCCGGATCAACGGCACCGTGGTGGGCTCCCTCGCGGGGCTGTTGATCTACACGGTGTCGCGGGTGCTCGGAGCGTAACCGGCGGCCGAGCGGGCACTCGGGGTGGATGCGGCGTCACCCGGCGTCCTGAGCAGTCTCAAAGGTCTCGAAGACGGAGGCAGCCATGCCCGTCACCGCGCCCCGGCCCGGCACGGTCACCACCGCGATTCCCGCCCGTCTCGACCGTCTTCCCTGGTCACGCTGGCACTGGACGATCGTGTTCGGCCTCGGCACGGTATGGATCCTCGACGGCCTCGAGGTCACGGTCGTCGGCAACATCGCCGGGCGGCTGTCCGAACCCGGCAGCGGACTGCCGATCTCCTCCGGCCAGGTCACGGGCATCGCCGCCGCGCTGTACGTGGCGGGCGCCTGCGCCGGCGCGCTCTTCTGGGGCCGGCTGACCGACCGCTACGGCCGCAAGAAACTCTTCATGATCACGCTCGCGGTCTATCTCGGGGCCACCGCGCTGACCGCGGTCTCCTTCTCGACCTGGTGGTTCTTTCTCTTCCGGTTCTTCACGGGCTTCGGGATCGGCGGCGAGTACGCGGCCATCAACTCCGCGATCGACGAGCTGATCCCGGCGAACTACCGCGGACGCGTCGACCTGATCATCAACGGCAGCTTCTGGGTGGGGGCGGTGGGGGGCGCGCTGCTGTCGATCGTCGCCCTGAACACGGACCTCCTGCCGAAGGACGTGGGCTGGCGCCTGACCTTCGCCCTGGGCGTGGTCCTGGGCCTGGTCATCCTGCTGGTACGGCGCAACGTCCCCGAGAGCCCGCGCTGGCTGCTGATCCACGGCAGGGAACAGGAGGCGGAGGAGGTGGTGTCCGGGATCGAACGGCAGATCGAGGCCCAGCGCGGGGAGTCCCTGCCGCGCGCCGAACGCGAGATCACCATCCACCAGCGCGAGAGCATCGGGTTCGGCGAGATCGCCCACACCGTCTTCAACCGCTACCGCAAGCGCTCCGTGCTCGGCTTCTCCCTCTTCATCGGCCAGGCGTTCCTCTACAACGCGATCACCTTCGGCTTCGGCGCGATCCTGACGAAATTCTTCGACGTCCCCACCGGGAACACGGGTTACTACTTCGTCGTCATCGCCGTGGGCAACTTCCTCGGCCCCCTGCTCCTCGGCAAACTCTTCGACACCGTGGGCCGACGGGTGATGATCTCGTCCACCTACCTGCTCTCGGGCCTGCTGCTGTTCGTCACGGCCTGGCTGTTCGGCCGGGGATCGCTGAACGCGGACACGCTGACGGCGTGCTGGTGCGCGGTGCTGTTCTTCGCCTCGGCGGGCGCGTCCAGCGCGTATCTGACGGTCTCCGAGGTGTTCCCGATGGAGACCCGGGCCATGTCGATCGCCTTCTTCTACGCCCTCGGAACCGCCACCGGAGGCATCAGCGGCCCGCTGCTGTTCGCGGACCTCACGAACACCGGCCGGATCGGCGACACGGTCCTCGCCTTCCAGATCGGCGCCGGTCTGATGTGCGCGGCGGGGCTGGTCGCGGCGCTGCTCGCGGTGAAGGCGGAGCGGCGCTCGCTGGAGGACATCGCCACACCGCTCACGGCGGCCACGGCGCAGGCGACGCCATGACCGGGACGGTCAGGCGCCGCGGAAGTACCGAGTGCCCTTCTCGATGAGGTGGGAGGCATGAACCCGGCCGATGGCGGGCTTGCCCAAGCCTCGCCGTGCGTCATCCGCGCCGGTCGGCCACGGCCCAGGAGGCGAGCGCGACGGCTCCGGCCACCCCGAACACCGCGGGCCATGCGCCGACCTTCTTGGCCAGGGGATGCGATCCGGCGAACGCGGCGACGTACGCGGCGGTCAGCGCCCCGGCCGCGGGAGTGCCCGCCTGCCTGTGCCAGCGCCGCGCGGCAGTGATGCCCGCGACGGCGAGCACGGCCCCGCCGAGCTGCCGCTTCCTCGTCCACCGGGCGACCCCGTAGCCACCGACAAGTCCGCCGGCGGCCACCACTGCCGTAGGAACCTTCGCCATCGCTGCATGCCTCCTGCTGTGCGCTCTCCGGACGACGCCTGAGGCTATCCCCGGGCCTCAGGGCGCGCCGAGGCCGGGTCCCGATCAGCAGCCACCGTCCACCCGTAGTCGAATGAGACCCAGGTCACACCAATTCCTCCCTTCCGGCTGTCACATCCCGCAGGACCACCCCGTCAGTGCTGTGTAACGGTCGACATCACCGCAAGGAGATCACCATGGAAGCCCGACTCGACCTCTTCGGCAACGCCGTCTCCGGCAAGTTCCTGCGCTACATCAACTCGGCGGGCAAGGTCCTCGACGACTCGACTCTGCCGACCTCGACCCAGGAACTGGTGAAGCTCCGCGCCAGCCAGATCAACGGCTGCGGCTTCTGCACCGACATGCACAGCAAGGACGCCGCCGCGGCGGGCGAGACCTCGCTGCGCCTGAACCTGGTCGCGGCCTGGAGGGAAGCCAAGGTCTTCACCGACGCCGAGCGCGCCGCGCTGGAACTGGTGGAGCAGGGCACCCGCATCGCCGACGCGGCGGGCGGCGTCACGGACGAGGCCTGGGCGAACGCGGCGAAGCACTACGACGAGGACCAGCTCGCGGCCCTGGTGTCGCTCATCGCGCTGATCAACGCGTACAACCGCATGAACGTGATCGTCCAGCAGCCGGCGGGCGACTACCAGCCGGGGATGTTCGGCTGACAGCGACCCCGGTCATGTTCACGGGCACGGTCCTGGTGGCGGGCACCGCCTACCGGGGCCGTGCGGTGTCCACCTCAAAGGGCTGGACGCCCGTCGTGCAGGTACAACGTCCGCCCGGTGGCGAGGGCTTTGAAGCTCGCATCGAGACGGCGTGCCATCCGCTCGCGAACCATCGACATGGCCGTGCCGAGGGACACGAACTTCGCGGCGGAAAGCTCGTCGTCACGAGGACGAAGCGATGAAACCGTGTGGTCGTCGAGCTGTCCGCCATCGAAGATGATTGAGATCTGATCGTCCCACGGTCCGTGCGGGGGCACCCAGTCGACCACCAGTAGCCCATGGAGAACGATCTCCAAGCCAAGTTCTTCGCCTAGCTCCCTCAGAGCAGCGTCATGCGGGGGTTCATTCACTTCGACCATCCCGCCAGGAAGGTCCCAGCCGGGCTTGTAGGTCGGGTCGACCAGCAGGACACGTCCGGCCGGATCCCGGATCAGGACGTCCGCGGCGACACGCTTGCGTGCCTGTGTGGCATTGCCCTCGGCAAGCCATTCCCTGTAGGCGTCCGGGTCGGTGGGAACGGGCCTCATACGGGTTGGCCTCCCTGAGAGGTGAGGATGTCTGCCAGCAGAAGCATTCTGGTCTTGCGCTCCGCTGTGAGCCGCATGAGGAGCTCCCGCGCTGGCCGGTGCGACTGGTGTGCTTCAAGCTGTGCGCTGAGCGAATCGAGGCGTCGCATGACTCTGACCGATCCCAGTGTGGGCGCGGTGGCGGCGAGGAGTTCCTCGGCGACGACAAGGGCTGCGTCGAGATTCCCGCATTGCAATTGGAGACTGGCCAGGGAGATTCGGGACAGCGCGAGCGAGCGGGCGCGCCCGGCTTCGCGCTGATCAACGGCTAGCTGTGCGTACTCGACGGCTTGTTGAAGCCGACCCAGGTCGCGTAGCGCGTCAGCGGTCTCACTCGCCAGCGCGGCGCTGTCGAAAGGGCTGACCCAGGGATGAGTGACTCTGGCGGGTGCGTCGCGAAGGGCGGCACGGGCTTGGTCGAGGGCGCTCTCGGCTGCGGTGTGCTGACCTGCTGCTGCGAGGGCGCGTGCCTGCATGGTGTGCAGCCGGGCAATCAGGGTTGGGACGCGCATCCCTTTCCTTACCGCGTCGAGTCCCGTCCGCGCCCAATGCGCTGCTGCGGCAGGGTCACCGCATTGCAGCGCTAAGTGTGAGCTGGACGCAGCGATGTTCGCGATCAACGGGGTGTCGCCGGAGGCGTGTGCGAGGGGCATTGCCCGAGTGAAATGTGCCTCCGCCACTTTGTCGCGCCCCGAGTCGTGAGCCATCCAGCCAGCCATCTCTGTGAGCACTGCCGCAGCGGCAAAGGCGTGGTCACTGTTGAGGTCGACCAGTCGTGGAGCGACATGCTCGCGGAGGTGAGTGATGACAGCGGTGTAGAGACGACCTCCGCCAGTTGCCCGATCCGCGTGCCGGAATGCATCCATGGTTGCCAAGTCGTCATCGTTCTCCGGACTGGCGAAAGAGGTGCGTGGCGCAGCATGAGGTCCGCTCTCTTCCGGTTCCCAGGGACGTCGAGCCAGACCGAGGCGATGTCCGGGAATGTGGAAGGCGTCGGCGATCTGCTCGAACATCGCCAAGCGCTCCACACGACTCTTCCCGTTCATGTAGTCGTACAGGCGGCCTTGTGCGATTCCGACCGCCGCGGCGATCTTGCGCGTGCTGACGCCACGGAGATTTAGCGTCCGAAACACGGTTCCCATGTCTCGCTCGGCGCATGCGGATAGGAACCTCTCATCGGCGAGAAGTCCGGCTACGACAGAACGTGGCTCTGGTGACAACTGAGGCCCCCCTGGGTGTAGTCCGAGGCTACCCCCGTGACTCCGCCCTGGAGTCACGTTGTGGAGTCACGCGAGCACAACGACACGTCGTTGACTGGACTGTGCGAGGTCAGGCGCGCGAGCTCGATCCCGTGCTCGGTCTCTTCTGCCGTGCCGGGATCGCTGTCACGCAATCACAAGAGAGGTTCGCTGATGACCATGTACAGCGGAGGTTCCGTAGTCGACCGACGCGCTCTGCTACTCGAGGCGCAACAAGCCACACAGCCCAGGCTCGACGTGCCTCCGCTTGCCGAGACCTTGCGACGCGCAGAGAGCTTGGCCCGCGGACTGAAAGCACTGACAAGTGAGTTGACGGGCGTAGACCGCGAGGCTGTGCGCACATTGAGTCGCTTGGCCGTACGCCTTTTGGAAGACCCTCCTGCGGACACGACCAGTCCGTTCAAGGCCTGGCAGTACCTTCTGAACGTAGCGCGAACCACACAGGCGCTTCTCGCTATCACCGGGAGGACGAGGTGACGCGTGACTGCCTTGTGCGTGCCAGATTGGGATCCCGGGGAGCGTCCACACTTCGCTCCCCGGGAGTGGCTGCGAGCTAGCTTGCGGTGATAGCGGCATACGTCCAGACGTCAGCCGACAGTTCGTGTTCCAACCGCCATGTGATCCCCATGGGCTTGCTGCCCGTGTGTGTCTCGAACGTGGCCGGGCCTAAGAGCATCCAGGGCTCGGACTTGCCGATGCTGTTGCGCTTGTAGCGGCGAAGGAAGAGCAGGACGTGGCTACCGAGCTGTTTATGATGTCGATAGCGGCGGCCCGTCGGGGAGTTCTCTGGTGTCGTGCTCTGCGACTCCCAGTGGAAGTGATTGGGGCTGAGTGCGTAGTCCTTGTAGCGGATCGTGGGAGAGAAATCCCGCTCATCTTTTTCCAGGGTGATGAGCAGAGCGTCAGTCTTTATGTCCTCGACCCAACACACGCCCTGGCCGAAGTCTCTGGGCATCTGTCCGCCCAGTCGCGCCACCCCCAAGGCAGCGAGGATCTCAGAGCGGTTGTACGCGCTGTGGACCTTCAGCGGGATGTGACTGTGTGGCCCTTCGAGCGGAAGGGGGAAGTGATCGGCTTCGTTGAGGACGTGTGTCAGAACCTGACGGAGTTCGTCACGGAAGATCCCCTCCGAGCCCAGCGACTCGAGCCCCTGTTGGTAGCTGCCGAAACCTCCAGCCTTATCCCACAAGTTGAAGAAGAGCATACGGGCGTACGTCTGCTCCATCGCGGAGAGGGAATCGTAAGCGGGGGCATCGTCTGCCAGTAGCTTCAGATAGGCCTGGACTCGTTCTGGGTCGTCTACGTGGAGAAAGGCGTGAACGCGCCTGAGTAGTTGCTCTTCGCTCGGCGAGGCGTTCTCACTGATGAGCCCAGCCCTACGCAGCACCTTGGTCCATGAGTTGTCGCTCTTGTAGAGCTCCTTGATCTCGCGACGACTCTCCCGGAGGTAGTCCGCCAGCTTGGGCGTGCTGTAGTCCCTGACCTCTTTCGCCAACGTTGTGATGGTGGCCCTGAGCTGCGTGCGGATGTTGTCCAGGACCAAGTCCTTGGACTTTCCCTCCAGGATGATCTGGCAGCCTGACGGAAGTTGCGGAAAGTCGTTTTCGATGCTGTCGACCAGGCGGTTGCGAGAGAGGTTGGTGAGGGCTCGGAACTGCTCCTCGAAGCGGAACTCTGCTCGATGCTGGCCTATGAAGTCGAGCACGGTCAGGACCGGCTTGTTCGACGTACGGCGCAGCCCGCGTCCAAGTTGCTGAAGGAAAACCGTTGCGCTGTTCGTGGGACGCAGGAGTAGCAGAGTATCGACCTCCGGGACGTCCAGTCCCTCATTGAACAGGTCGACGGAAAAGACCGCCTGAATGTGTCCGGACTTGAGGTGGGAAAGTGTGCGCTCGCGCACCGCGGGAGTCGAGTCGCTGTCCAGTGCTTCGGCTTGGAAGCCCGCCTCACGGAAGCACCGTGCCATGAAATGTGCATGCGCTTTGGTCACGCAGAAACCAAGCGCGCGCATCGCAGCCGGGTTGGCGATTTTGTCCTTGACCTGCTTGATGACGATACGGGCTCGAGCGTGGTCGCCCGTATAGAGGCTTCCGAGTTCATCTCGATCGTAAGTGCCGGAACGCCAGCCTAGGTTGGTGAGATCCATTCCATCGGGGAGTCCGAAGTAGTGGAACGGGCACAGCAGATCGTTTTCGAGAGCTTCCCACAGGCGCAACTCGGCAGCGATACGGCCGTCGAAGAACTCGTCCTGCACATTGAGCCCGTCCATCCGCTCCGGAGTCGCTGTGAGGCCGAGTAGTTCGGTCGGTCGGAAGTGATCGATGATGCGTCGGTACGTCTCGGCGGTCGCGTGGTGGAACTCGTCGATGACGATGACATCGAAGTGCCCGGGGTCGAACTGCTCCAGTCGGCGGGGACTGAGAGATTGGACGCTGGCGAAGACATGCGTCCAGTCGCGGGGTTCCTGACCGTTGTAGAGCAGTTCACCAAAGGAAGCGTCGTCCAGTACCTCGCGGTACGTCCGCAGCGACTGCTTCAGGATCTCCTTACGGTGCGCGACGAAGAGCAGTCGTGGGAGTGCTCCGCCGCGCTTGTCTCGCAGGCTCCGGTAGTCCAAGGCGGCCATGACCGTCTTGCCGGTGCCGGTGGCCGCGACCAGAAGGTTCTTGTGGCGGTGACGGATTTCGCGCTCGACCCGCAGGCGCTCGAGCATGTCCTTCTGGTACGGGTGCGGGTGGACTTCGAGTCCGGACAGACTGATCTTGAGTTCGCCCGTCGAACCGGTGCCGGATGCCCGCGCGAGCGCTTCGCTGAGCCGTTCGCCGTCACGGTCAGGGTCGTACGTTTCGAACGCCGGGTCGGCCCAGTACGCATCGAAAGTCGCTTCGAACTTGTCGAGCACCCTAGGCGTCGCGACCGACGACAGCCGCACGTTCCATTCGAGGCCGTCGAGGAGTGCCGCCTTCGACAGATTGGAACTGCCCACGTAAGCCGTATCGAACCCGGACTGTCGCCGGAACAGCCATGCCTTGGCGTGCAAGCGCGTGGACCTGATCTCGTAGTTGACCTTCACCTCGGCGCCGAACTCGCGGACCAGCCGGTCCAGGGCGTACCGATCCGTGGCACCAATGTAAGTGGTGGTAATGACGCGGATCGGGATGTTCCGCTCCTTTGCCGCGCGCAATGAGTCTTCGAGGACTCGTATGCCGTACCACTTCACGAAAGCGCAGAGCAGGTCGATGCGATCTGCTGTGGCGAGTTCCGCCCTCAGTTCTGTGCCCAAGCTTGGGTCGCCTGGGGCATTGGTGATCAGGGCTGTCTCGGAGAGCGGTGTGAGGGGACGAATGGCGTAGACGCCGGGGGCTTCCTGTTTGGCCAGAGCCATGAGTTGGCGCGGGCCTTCCGCGATGGCTGCGGCTGACTGGTCTTCGTCCGGGTCAGGAGCACTGACGGCCAGTGCCTGCATGATCTGATTGGCGGCAGCCACCTGCTCTTTCTGCGGCAACTGGCTCAACCGACGTCCTACGGCCTCGCCGATGTGGCGGGCCAGTACGTGGGGTGCCGAGGCTTCGCTCACCTCTGAGTCGATGATTTTCCAGCCTGCGGTCTCCAACTCCTCTATCCGGCCCTGCAGGCCTTCGGTGATGAGCTGTTCGTATACCCCCGCCGCAGGCCGTGACAGGTCCCCCGGTATTGCCACTACTGCTCCTTGAATGTTTGCCCAAGCACGAACCTTCGCGCCGACATAAGGGTGCTCTACAGGCCGTCGCTGGCACCCGGGGCCTACTCAGTGCGCCCAGCGTGCTGGACAGAGGCAAGCAGCGCTTACATCGCTGACCCGTGACACCCCTCATAACCCCGCCCAGACCCGCACCAGCACCCCGCCCCCCGCTCCGGCGGCCACGCCACCGCTCGTCCCCGGGCCGCGAGGGTCGTCGCGTACTGGGGGAGGAGGGACGTGTCCCCCGGGGAGGCGCTCTCTGAGGCTGCGAAGGCCTCGTACGACGGGACCGTGCCCGTCACGATGCCCAGGTTCGGGGTGCCCGAGGCCGCCAGTTCCCGCAGGGACGCCTCTATCGTCGCGAGGTGCTCGTCCCGGGACGGGTACTCGGTGGCCAGCGCCGGGTACGCCGACACCAGCTCGGTCATCTCGGTCGAGGGCCAGTGCAGGACCGCCACCGGGAACGGGCGGGACAGGGCCTCCCGGTAGGCGCCCAGTTCCGCGCGCAGGCGGCTGATCTCGGCCTCCAGTTCCGCGGGGTTGTCGGAGCCGAGGGACCAGATCCGCTTGGGGTCGTGGAGCTCGTCCAGGGAGACCTGGGAGGTGTGGAGGGTGTCCGCCAGCCTGTCCCGGTCGTCGTGTGCCGCGCCGAGCATCCGGCGAACCCGGTGGCGGCCGTAGAGGAGCGGGTGCGTGGACTGCGGGGGTTCCCCCGTGCTGTCGCCGAGCAGGAGGTCCAGGCCCTCCGTGAAGGTCGTCTCGGCCGCCTCCAACTCGTCGTGCGACTCCAGCGACTCCGCGACGATCACCCAGGGTGCCGCATGCCGGGGAGCGGCGGCGCGCACTCCGTCGATGATCGCGCGGGCCTCCGCCTCGTGGCCGTACTCCCACAGGTTCGACGCCTTGAGGGCGCGGACGAGATGGGGGTTGTCCAGCGGGCCGGAGGACGACAGCAGACGGTCGTACAGCGCGGTGGCTCCGGCGCGGTCACCGGCCAGCTCCCGGTGGGCCGCGGCCTGCGTCAGCAGGTGTTCCGCGTCCTCGGGGTAAAGGCCGGCAGTCCGCTCCAGGCGTGCTGCTTCGGCGTTGTGGTCGACGTTCTCGGCAGGCGTGTCGGGGCGCATGGTGGACACCGTACTGCCGCCGACCGACAAAGGAGAGAGATTCGCAGGCCAGGGGCGGCGCATCGCGGCGACCGGGGCGCGAATCCACGCGCGGCCATGGCCACTTCAGGCCCCACCCCTTATCGTCCGGCCCATGCGTGCCCCCGTCGTCCACCACGCCTCGCGGCGGCGGCGTGCCCTGCGCCGGCGGGCTCTGTGGACGGGGGGTGAACTGCTCGTCACCGTGGGTCTCGTGCTCATGCTGCTCGTCGTGCACCAGTTGTGGTGGACCAACCGGGAGGCCAGGCGCGGGGCCGAGCGGAAGGTGGAGGCGCTGGAGAGGCGGTGGGGGGAGCCGGGGAGTTCTCCGGGTTCTTCGAGTGCTTCGAGCTCTTCGGGTTCGCCGGCCGGGGCTCCCGCGCTTGGTCCGCGAGATGGGAGCGGGGGCGGAGGGCGCGTTCAACGGGCGCGGTCTTCCGCCGCCCGGCCCGCTTTCTCCGAGGCGTACGCCGTCCTCGTCGTGCCCCGGCTGTCCCTCCGCGCGCCCGTCGCCGAAGGTGTCGGCAAGGCCGAGGTGCTCAACAAGGGGTACGTGGGGCACTACCCGGGCACCGCGCAGCCCGGCCAGGCGGGAAACTTCGCGCTGGCCGGGCACCGCAACACCCACGGGGAACCCTTCCGGTACCTCGACCGCCTGCGCCGCGGGGACACGGTCACCGTGGAGACCGCGGCCGCCATGTACACCTACGTCGTCGGCCAGGTGCTCCCCCAGACCTCGGCGGCGGACGGGGGCGTCATCGCCCCCGTGCCGCGCAGTCGCGTCAAGCCGTCCTACGGCTACGACCGTCCCGGGTACTACATCACGCTCACCACCTGCACCCCCGAGTTCACCTCGCGCTACCGGCTGGTGGTGTGGGGCACGCTCATCTCGGCGCGGCCCCGCTGAACGGTCAGGCGCGCTCGCGCAGGCCCAGCACCGCCAGCGCGCCCACGACGGCCAGGCCCGCGGAGACGAACAGGGCGATGTCCGAGCCGTGCGCCGGTGAGCCGCCGCCCGAGGTGACCAGGGCGATCGTCAGGGCCACGCCCGCGCAGGAGCCGATGTAGCGGAACGTCTGCTGGGCGCCCGAGCCCATCGCCGCGCGCTCGATGGGGACGGACTCCACGGCGACCAGGGGGAGCGCCGCGTTCAGCAGGCCGCTGCCCGCTCCGCCGATCAACAGGCCCGGCAGCACCCGCACCCAGGAGCCCGAACCGATCGCGCCGAGCATGGTCAGGACACCCACCGCGTGCAGCGCGAAGCCGATGGCCAGCTGGTGGCGCGGTGAGATGCGGCCGGCCAGGCGCTTGGCCTGGAGCGCGACCAGGAAGGACAGCCCGGACCAGAGCAGGAACAGCCAGGCGGTGTCGATCGGGGACAGGCCCATCGTCCGCTGGAGCAGGGCCGGCAGGAAGGTGAACAGGCCGAGCACCCCCAGGCCCGTGAAGAAGCCGCCCGCCGCGGAGCCGAGGAAGCGCGGGCGGCGCAGCAGGGAAAGGTCGATCATCGGGGTACGGGTGCGGTGTTCGACCAGGGCGAAGAGGGCGATGAGGACCACGGCCGCGGCGAACAGCAGTGCCACCGGGGTGCGGAGCCAGCCGTCGCGGCCCAGTGTCAGCGCGGCCACCAGCGAGACCAGGGCGAGGCCGAAGACCAGGGCGCCCACCACGTCGGGCCTCCCGCCGCGCGGGGCGCGGGACTCCGTGAGAGCGCGCGCGGACAGGGCCGACACGACCAGCGTCACGACCGCGAGGAGCCAGTACGTCAGCCGCCAGCCCGGAAGTGCCCCGGCGATCACCGGGCCCACCGCGATGCCTCCGCTGACGCAGGCGCCCCATACGCCGGTCGCGTGCAGCCGGCCCCGGGCGGTGGGGAAGGCGTGCACCAGCAGGCCGAGGCTGCTGGCCAGGATGGCCGCGCTGGCCGCGCCCTGCGCGATACGGGCCAGGGTGAACAGCCAGGTCGAGGTCGCGAGGCCGCCGAGGGCGGTGGTGATGCCGAGGGCGACCGTGCCCGCCAGGAAGATCCGGCGGCGGCCGTAGTCGTCGGCCAGGCTGCCGGCCACCAGGAGCAGTGCCGCGAGACCCAGCGGGGTTCCGTTGAGCAGCCAGGCCTGCGCGGAGGCCGGGGTGTGCAGGGCGGCGGCGGTGTCGGGGAGCGTGACCGCGGGCGCGGTGTACGTCATCAGCGCCACGGCGGTGGCCACGCTGGTCAGCGCCAGGGTGGCGGTCGCGCGGGGCACCTGGGCCTGTTCCGCCGCGCGGGCGGTGGTGGCGGTCTGTGCGGTTCGTTCCAGCTGAGGCATGGCCTGCCCTTCCGGGGCGGGTCGGTTCAGGGTGCTGACCGACAGATGTGCGGAGATGTGGGATGTCGATATCAGGTTCGTTCACTGAACCTTGCTCGTCCATGACCGTAGCAGGCCTAGGTTCGTTCATCGAACCAAGAGTTGGAAAAGTCGATTCAGTCACCGAACCAATAGTTCGGGAAGTGGCTACAGTGGAGGGCATGGCACTGGGTAAGGACTACGCGACGCAGGTATGCCCCATGGCCCGCGCGCTGGAGATCGTGGGCGAGCGATGGACTCTGCTCGTCCTGCGCGACGCGTTCTACGGCGTACGCCGCTACAACGACTTCCTCGTTCACCTGGGGGCGCCGCGGGCCGTGCTCGCCTCCCGCCTCCAGACCCTCACCACCGAGGGCATCCTGGAGAAGCGCCGCTACCAGGAGTCGCCGCCCAGGGACGAGTACGTCCTCACCGCCCGCGGACTCGCCCTGTGGCCCACCCTGCGGTCGCTGACCCTGTGGGGCCGTGAGCACCTCGACCAGCAGTCCATGCTCGTCTTCCGGCACGCCGGCTGCGGCACGGGGACGGAACTCGGGCCGTACGGAGAATGCCCGGACTGTGGAACCGTCGTACCCGTCCCGGACGTCGAAATGGTGCCGGGACCCGCACGCGAACGGGTCCCGGCCGATCCGGTCAGCCAGGCCCTGCTGAGGCCGAAGAGGCTGCTGGAACCGCTGGAGATGGAGGCTGTGCCGCGACGGTGACCCGTCGGGAGAGCCGGGAGAGGGGAGGTCGGCCGATGATCCGGATGTCGCCGCGCGCGCTGCCGTTGCGCCCGCCGCCGATGCGTCCGCGCCCGGCCGCCCTCCTGCTGGTCCTGCTTCTCCAGGTGGCCGTCCTCGACACCGGCGGCCTGCCCGCGGCCGTCGCCTTCGCCGCGACCGCCGCGGCCGGTGCCGCCCTCGCCGTCTGCGCGCTGCTCAGCGCCCGGGGCGTGCCCGCCGTGCCGCCGACCCGGGTGCGCACGGCCATCCGCGACCGTGAGCACCGTACGGCGTTCCTGCCGCAACGGGACCCCGACGGGGCGGGCCGCATCCGGCCACGGGCACCGGGGCGAGCCCTCCCGGCGACGACCGCCGCGTAGGGCCGCACTCTTTCGCTCCCGTACGTCCCCTTTCCCGTACGTACGGTTCGTTCCGCACGTGTGACCCCGCGCGGGTCGTCATGCCGGCACCACCCTTCTCCACCCCGGCACGACGAGACCCCGGAGGGCTCAACCATGTCCACGTTCATGTCCGTGTTCGCAGGCCTGGTCGAGCGGCTGGCCGAACTGCTCCAGCCGCTCTTCCACGCTTCCGCCGCCGCCGCCGCGATCGTCCTGATCACCGCGCTCGTACGACTGCTCGTCCACCCCCTGTCCCGGGCCGCGGCACGCGGCCAGAGGGCGCGCGCCGCGCTCCAGCCGAGGATCGCCGAGCTGCGCGGGAAGCACGCGAAGAACCCGGAGAAGTTCCAGAAGGCGGTGCTCGAACTGCACGCCGAGGAGAACATCTCCCCGCTGTCCGGCCTTCTGCCCAGCCTTCTGCAGCTCCCCGCCTTCTTCGTCCTCTACCACCTGTTCTCGAGCACGACGATCGGCGGCCAGGGCAACGCCCTGCTCACGCACGCCCTGTTCGCCGCGCCGCTCGGCGAGCGGTGGGCCGACGCGCTCGGACACGGCGGGCTCCTCGGTCCGGCCGGGCTCGTGTACCTCGGGCTTTTCGCGCTCGTCGCGGCCGTCGCCGCGTACAACTACCGGCGTGCGAAGCGGGAGACGGCCGTGCTGCCGGTTCCGGCGGCCGACGGCGGCGGCGAGCGGGTGCCGGGGCTCGGCGCGATCACCAAAGCCATGCCGTTCCTGTCCTTCTTCACCCTGGTCACGGTCGCGGTGGTGCCGCTGGCCGCCGCGTTGTACGTGGTGACCAGTACGGCGTGGAGCGCGGTGGAGCGGACGGTGCTGTCCAAGGGGGCCAAGGGGCTCGGTGGGGCCGAGGGGGTCAAGGGGGCTCCTGGGACTTTGGCCAGGGGTGATGCGAAGTAGGGCGGAACCACTGCGCCGCCGCGGCCGGTCCGGCGGCGACGCTCCGAGGCGGGCCGCCCGCTCGCCCGGACCCGCCGTGGGCCCATGGCCGAGCGCTGGTGGCCGGCGGTCCAGTCCGTGAACGCGGGCTTGCGGGCCCGGCCGCGTGACTTGCAGGATCGACCGGTCCTCCGATAGCAGCGCGCCGGGCCGCACCCTGGTCGTGGCCGTCGGCCGGGCGCCCGCGATCGAGGGAGACTGTGATCATGAAGCTGCTGCGAGTCGGTGCGGCTGGATCGGAGCGGCCTGCGCTGCTCGACGCCCAGGGGACTCTGCGGGATCTGTCGGGGCTTGTCCCGGACATCGACGGGCCGCTGCTCGCCGACGAGGCGGCGCTCGGCCGGATCCGTGCCGCCGCCGCGGCGGGCGAGCTGCCGGCGCTGGACGCCGACGGCGGTCTGCGTGTCGGAGCGCCGCTCGCGCGGATCGGCAAGATCGTGTGCATCGGCCTCAACTACCACGACCACGCCCGTGAGACAGGTGCCCAGCCGCCCGCGGAGCCGGTGATCTTCTTCAAGGCGCCGGACACCGTGGTCGGGCCCTATGACACCGTGCTGGTGCCGCGCGGGTCCACGAAGACGGACTGGGAGGTCGAACTGGCGGTCGTCATCGGCCGCACGGCCCGGTACCTGGAGTCGCGGGAGGAGGCGTCGGCGCATGTCGCCGGGTACGCGGTGGCGCACGATGTCTCCGAGCGCGAGTTCCAGATCGAGCGCGGCGGGACGTGGGACAAGGGGAAGAACTGCGAGACGTTCAACCCGCTCGGGCCATGGCTGGTGACCGCGGACGAGGTGGCGGACCCGCAGGACCTGCCGCTGAAACTCTGGGTCAACGGCGAGCTGAAGCAGGACGGGAACACCGCCGGGCAGATCTTCCCGGTCGCCGAAGTCGTCCGGTACGTCAGCCAGTTCATGACCCTGTACCCGGGCGATGTAATCAACACCGGTACGCCGGCGGGGGTCGCGCTCGGCAGGCCCGAGCCGAAGCCGTATCTCCGGGCGGGGGATGTGGTGGAGCTGGAGGTCGGAGGTCTGGGGCGCCAGCGGCAGGTGCTCGCGGACGCTTAGGGCGGATCGCCGGGCGCCCTCGGGTCGCGCGGGTGGGCTCTGCACCCGCGCGACGCTCCGTCAGGCGGGCAGTCGTGACGCGCGCCGGACCGGTTGCTCCGAGCGCCCGGCCGACGAGCTGAACGCCTCCAGGGCCTCCACCACCAGCGCGTGGTCCTCCACCTGAGGCAGGCCCGAGACCACCACCGTGCCGATCACTCCCGCGCCCTCGACCGCCACCGGGAACGCGCCCCCGTGCGCCGCGTACACATCGGGGTCGAGGCGGGAGGACTCCTCGAACGTCGTGCCCTTCGCGCGGAAGCGGGAGCCGACCAGCAGGGACGAGCAGCCGTAGCGCTCTACGACGCGGCGTTTGCGGTCGATCCAGGCGTCGTTGTCCGGTGTCGATCCGGGAAGCGCCGCGTGGAAGAGCTGCTGGCCGCTGCGGCGGATGTCGATGGCGACCGGGGCCTTGCGGGCCCGCGCCAGCTCCACCAGCAGCGAGCCCAGCGCCCACGCGTCGTCGTGGGTGAAGCGGGGGAGCGTCAGCCGGTGCTCCTGCGCTTCGAGTTCGGCGATGTCCGGCGTGGTGGTCACAGCGCCACCACCACGCCCTCGCGGGCCGAGCGCCGTGCCGCCTCCAGGACGTCGAGGGCCGCCGCCGCCTCGTGCGCGGTCACCGGGCCGGGTCCACCCTCGCGCAGGGCCCGTGCGATCGCCGTGTAGTACTCCAGATAGTCGCCGGGCACGGTCGGTACGGGGGTGCCGCCGCCGGTCAGCGGGGACTCACCTGCGCCGATCCGGCCCCACAGCGACTCGGGCTCCTGGCCCCACCCGGGGCCAGGACGCAGGCCCTCGCGCAGGGCCGCCTCCTGGGGGTCGAGCCCGTATTTGACGTAACCGGCACCGGAGCCCAGCACCCTGAAGCGCGGGCCGAGCTGCGCCGTCGTCGCACTGACGTAGAGGTGGGAGCGCACGCCGCTCACGTGGGTGAGCGCGATGAACGTGTCGTCGTCCGTCTGCGCGCCCGCGCGCCGGACGTCCGCCTCGGCGTACACGGAGGCCGCCGGGCCGAACAGGACCAGCGCCTGGTCCACGACATGGCTGCCGAGGTCGTACAGCAGACCTCCGATCTCCGCGGGGTCGCCGGACTCGCGCCAGCCGCCCTTCGGCTCGGGGCGCCAGCGCTCGAAGCGGGACTCGAACCGCCGGACGTCGCCGAGCGCGCCCTCGGCGAGCAGCTTGCGGAGGGTGAGGAAGTCGTTGTCCCAGCGGCGGTTCTGGAAGACGGACAACAGCAGCCCGCGCTCCTCGGCCAGTGCCGCGAGGCCGCGTGCCTCGGCCGCGGTGCCCGCGATCGGCTTGTCGATCACGACGGGCAGTCCCGCGTCCAGGGCGGCCGTGGCGATCGGTACGTGCGTCCTGTTCGGGGAGGCGACGACGATCAGGTCCAGCTCACCCGCGCGGGGCCACAGCTCGTCGGCGCTCGCGCTGATCCGCACGTCGGGGAACCCGGCGCGGGCCTGCTCCTGCCGCTCGGGGTTCGAGGTGACGACGGTGTCGAGGACGAGGCCCTCGGTGGCGGCGATCAACGGGGCGTGGAAGACGGAGCCCGCGAGGCCGTAGCCGACCAGGCCCACGCGGAGAGAGGTACCAGTCATGACTCTACTTTCGCAACGCTGTTGCCAAAGTGCAAGCGCGAGGGAGAATGGGCGCGTGAACAGGACGTACGAGGGAGCGAGCGGGGTGAATCTGCCCGCGCTGCGCAGCCACAACACGGCGCTCGTGCTGGATCTGCTGCGCACGGCGGGGGAGGGCGGGATCAGCCGTCTGGAGCTCGCGGAGCAGAGCGGGCTGACCCCGCAGGCCGTCAGCAAGATCACGGCGCGGCTGCGCGAGGACGGCCTCGTGACGGAGGCGGGCCGCCGCGCCTCCACAGGGGGCAAGCCGCGCACCGTGCTGGGGCTGGTACCGGGAGCCGGGCACGCGGTGGGGCTGCATCTGGACCGGGACGAGCTGCGCGCCGTGCTGTGCGACCTGACGGGCGCGGTGGTCGCCGAGCGGCGGGCCCCGCTGGACCTGGGCGCCGGAGCGGAGGCCGTGGTGGAGGGCGCCGCCCGGGAGGCGGAGGCGCTGACGGCGGCAGGGCACTTCACCGTTCTCGGCGTCGGCGTCGCGCTGCCCGGTCCCCTCGACCACCGGCACGGGGTGCTGCACCGGGTCACCGGGTTCCCGGAGTGGGACGGGTTCCCGCTGGGGGAGGCGCTGGCGCGCAGGCTCCGGGTGCCCGTGGTCGTGGACAAGGACACCAACGCCGCCGCGCTCGGGCTGGCCCTGGGCGGTGCCGTGGAGGACGCGTACGCGTCGTTCGCCTATCTGCACCTCGGGACCGGGCTCGGCGCCGGGCTGGTCGTCGGCGGCACCGTGCACCGCGGGGCGCGTACCGGGGCCGGGGAGTTCGGCCACCAGGTCATCCAGCTCGACGGGCCGCCCTGCGGGTGCGGCGACCGGGGGTGCCTCGAGGCGCTGTGCCTCACCGCCGTAGCGCGCGGAGACATGGACGAGGCGGCGCGCGTCCTGGGCGCGGGCGCCGCGAACCTGGCGGGGCTGCTCGACATCGACCTGGTGCTGCTCGGCGGCCGGACCGTGGCCGCACACCCGCGGGACTTCCTGCGGGGGGTGGGTGCCGTGCTCGGCGCGCACGCCCGGCGCCAGGGCTCGACCATGGCCGTCCCGGTGCGGATCGCGCCCGGCGGGGCGCGCGGTGTCGCGGAGGGCGCCGCACAACTGCTGCTCGCGCCGCTGTTCGGGCGGGCGGAAGCGCACCGTGCGGGTCCGGGCATCCGCTGATCGAGGGGACTTGGGCCGTCGGCCCCTGCGGTCAGGGCGTGGCGTCCCCGAGTGCCGCCACCCATGAACGGTCATATTTTCATGCGACTGTGTATGTGGCTGTCCCGACGAATCCGGCCGCTGCCCTGGCGGCCCTGGCTGTCCCTGGCGGTGTGGTGCGTCCTCGCCACCGCCCTGCTTCCGCAGGCGCGCGCGGGAGCCCTCCCCGGCGGTCAGCCCGAGTGCGCCGCCGCCCACGGCTCGTCGTTCCCGCTCGCCACCAGCATCCACGGCGGCCCGGCCGCGTACGAGTCCGGCGGCGCGAGCCACACCTGGTTCATCGACCTCAAGAACACCACCACGCGACGCTGCGGCAGCATCCACCCGGTGGTCGTCCTGGTCGACGCGGAGAAGGCGCTGACGGCCGCTCAGCCGAAACTGGAGTTCTTCGACGGCGACCGCGCGCACCCGGTCTCCTTCGTACACACCGACCGCGCCGAACTGGTCGGCGTCTTCGACGACGGCTTCCCCGGATTCACGGTGGAACCCGGGCAGACGGTCAGCGTGAAGGTGCGGCTCGCCCTCTCGTCCGGCACCCGGTCCAACGACGTCGTGGTGAACGCCGCGATCGTGCAGCGGCGCGGGAACGACGGCGAGTGGGTCGGCGAGTCGAACGACTACCGGTTCCGGATCGAGGGGAGCAAGGCGGCCGACGCGCGACCGGACGCCGACCGCACGACACCGTCTCCTTCCGCGTGGCACAGCCCGGCCGGGCAGGCACTGGCCGACACCGGGCCGCGGCGGTCGGACGGCCTGAGCGGCATGCTGGGCACACTGCTGCCGGTGGCCTTCGTGGTCCTTTGCGCGGGCCTGTCCGTCCTGCTGTATCGCAGACACCGCGGACAGAGCTGAGGCCGCCCGCCGCGCAGCCCCGGCCGGAGGCGCACGCCCCGTCTGCGACGATCGCAGGGTGGACTACCCGAACAACCAGGATCCCGGCGCCCCCATCCGCGCCGGTATCCCAGAGCACGGCCGGATCCCCAAGTACTACGCGGTGAAGGCACAGATCGCGGAACTCGTCACGGAGCTGGGCGAGGGAGGGCTGCTCCCCACCGAGCGCGACCTGTCCGAGCGCTACGACGTGGCACGCGAGACCGTACGACAGGCACTGCGCGACCTCCTCCTCGAAGGAAAGCTGCGCCGGCAGGGGCGGGGAACCGTCGTCGCCGGGCCCAAGCTGGAGCAGCCGCTGTCGCTGGCCAGCTACACCGAGGGCGTACGCAGACAGGGGCTCACCCCGAGCCGCGCCCTCATCGGCCTCGACAGGTTCCCCTGCAACGACGCCCTCGCCGCCGAGACGGGCCTGACCCGCGGTGAACCGGTCTGGCACATGGAGCGAGTGCTCCTGGCCGACGACGAGCGGGTGGGCCTGGAGAGCACATACGTGGCGGTCGCGCGGCTCCCGCGGCTGGACACCGACTTCGCCCCCGACTCCTCCTTCTACCGCTACCTCCGTGAACAGGGCATCGTCTTCGCCGCCGCCGACGAGCGCATCGAGACGGTGCTCGCGGCCCCGCGCGAGGCACTCCTCATCGGTACGCCGCCGGCCCTGCCGATGCTGCTGATCCACCGCTTCTCGCGCGACGCCGAGGGACAGCCGCTGGAGCGGGTGCGGACGCTGTACCGGGGCGATCGGTTCTCCTTCACGGCTCATCTCAGCGGCTGAGGCGGAGCGCGCGGACAAGCAGGACACCCGTTCACAACAGGTGCCTGTTTATAACGAGAAGATAACGGGTCTAGCCCAAACTTGGAAGGCGGTTCACCATCTGGTTGCCGACAGGACCCTTCAGATTTCCCGATCCCGAGGAGCGTGGTCGTCGTGAGAGTGACAGTCGTCGGAGCCGGCGTGGTGGGAACCATGCACGCCTGGCAAGCAGTGGAACGCGGCCATGAGGTCGTACAGATCGAGCGCGAGGCCGAGGCCAGGGGCGCCTCCCTGCGCAACTTCGGGCAGATCTGGGTGAGCGGCCGAGCGGGCGGCGAGGAGCTGGAGACCGCCCTGCGCGCCCGTGAGCTGTGGGAACGGATCGGTGCCCGCGTGCCGGGGCTGGGCTTCCGCCCCAATGGCTCGCTGACCCCCGTACGCACCGCACTCGAACTGGCCGTCGCCGAGGAGGCGCTTGCCCGCCCCGACGCCGCGGCGCGCGGCTACAAGCTGCTCACCCCGGCCGAGGCGCGCGAGAAGAACCCCGCCCTGCGCGGGGAGTACGAGGCGGCCCTGTACTGCGAGCGGGACGCGGCCGTCGAGCCCCGCACCGCCCAGCTCGCCCTGCGCGAGGAACTGCTGAGGTCGCCGAACTACACCTTCCTGCCCGGCCGCGAGGTCCGCGAGGTCACCGGCCCCGGCACGGTCCGCGACGACCACGGCGACGTACACCACGCCGACGCCGTCGTGCTGTGCACCGGCGCCTGGCTCGGCGGGCTCGTGAAGGAGCTGGTCCCGGACCTGCCCGTGCGCCGGGTGCGGCTGCAGATGATGCAGACCGACCCGCTCGGCGAGTCGCTGCCCACCTCGGTCGCCGACGCCGACAGCTTCCGCTACTACCCCGCCTACCGGGGAGCGGCCCTCGACAGCCTCGAGGCGGAGCAGCCCCAGCCCGAGGTCCCCGCCGCCCACCGTATGCAGCTGCTGATGGTGCAGCGCGCGGACGGCGGGCTGACCATCGGGGACACCCACGAGTACGAGCACCCGTTCGCCTTCGACGTGGTCGAGGAGCCGTACGACCACCTTCGCGAGGTCGTCGAGGGATTCCTCGGCCGCCCGCTGCCGAAGATCCGCCGCCGCTGGGCGGGGGTGTACGCGCAGTGCACCGACACATCTCGGGTCGTGCACCGGCAGCAGGTGCGCGAGGGGGTGTGGCTGGTCACCGGGCCCGGTGGGCGCGGTATGACCTGCTCGCCCGCGATAGCCGAGACCACCGCGAACGAACTGGGCTGGTGAGTCACCCCATGAACCCCATGAACCCCATGAACCCCATGAACTCGGGGACGAACCACGTGATTCGCTCCATGGACACCGACATCCGTCTTGTCGTCCTCGACATGGCCGGAACCACCGTCGCCGACGGCGGCCTGGTGGAGCGGGCCTTCGCCGCTGCCGCCGCCGAACTCGGAGTGGAGCCGGGCTCCGAGGACCACGCCGAGAAGCTGGCCTACGTACGGGCCACCATGGGCGAGTCCAAGATCTCCGTCTTCCGGCATCTGTTCGGAGAGGAAGGCCTCGCCCAGCGGGCCAACTCCGCCTTCGAGAAGGCCTACGGGCAACTCGTCGACGGCGGACTCGTCTCCGAGGTGCCCGGAGCCCGCGCGGCCATCGAGGAACTGCTCGCCGACGGGCGGACGGTGGTCCTCACCACCGGGTTCGCCCGGGTCACCCAGGACGCGATCCTCGACGCCCTCGGCTGGCGGGACCTGGTCCCGCTGACCCTGTGCCCCGCCGACGCGGGAGGCCGCGGACGGCCCTACCCCGACATGGTCCTGGCGGCCTTCCTGCGCACCGCGGCCGCCGACGGCGTACAGCGGATCGCCGTCGCCGGCGACACCTCGTACGACATGCTCAGCGGTGTACGCGCCGGAGCGGGCGTGGTGGCCGGAGTGCTCACCGGCGCCCACGACGGTGAGGCGCTGCGCACAGCCGGGGCCACGCATGTGCTCGACTCGGTGACCGCGCTCCCGGCGCTGCTGAGGGGAGCCGACCAGGCATGAGCGGCATTCGCTTCGACCGGGTCTCGGTGGCGTACGGCGGGACCACCGTCCTTGACACGCTCGACCTGACCGTCGAACCCGGCGAGGTCATGGCGCTGCTCGGGCCGTCCGGATCCGGCAAGACGACCGCCCTGCGGGCCGTCGCCGGGTTCGTACGGGCCGCCTCGGGCCGGGTCTTCGTGGGCGGGCAGGACGTCACCGGCCTGCCGCCGCACCGGCGCGGAATCGGAATGGTCGTCCAGCAGTACGCGCTCTTCCCGCACATGAGGGTCGAGGACAACGTGGCCTTCGGGCTCAAGGCGCAGAAGGTGCCCCGGCGGGAGATCCCCGGGCGGGTGGCCGAGGCGCTGGAGATGACCGGCATGGGGGAGTACGCGCGCCGCTACCCGCGCGAGCTGTCCGGCGGACAGCAGCAGCGGGTCGCCATCGCGAGGGCGCTCGCCGTACGCCCCGGTGTGCTCCTCCTCGACGAGCCGCTGTCCGCCCTGGACGCCCGGCTGCGCTCCGGGATGCTCGCCGAACTCGCCCGGCTGCACCGCGAACTGCCCGACGTGACCATCCTCTACGTCACCCACGACCAGGTCGAGGCGCTCACGCTCGCGGACCGTATCGCGGTCATGGACCGTGCGCGGCTCCAGGACGTGGGAACCCCGCGCGATCTGTACCGGTCGCCGCGCACCGAGTTCACGGCGTCCTTCGTCGGGAACGCGAACCTGCTGCCCGTGACCGTCGGCGCGGGCGCCACGTCGGTCGCCTTCGGCGGCGTGAAGCTGGAGGTCGACACGCAAGGGGTGGCCGAAGGCGCCGCCGCTACCCTGTGCATACGGCCCCACCTCCTCGGACTCGGCCCGGGAACCGGCCCCAATCAACTCACCGGAACCGTCGGCGAGATCCAGTGGCGGGGTGCCACCCACCGCGTCTACGTGGACGTGAACGGCCACCGCATGATGGCCGACGTACGGGAGCTGCGGCGCCCGCCCGTGCCGGGCGACGACGTCGAGGTGCACTTCGCGTCCGAGGACGCCGTGCTGCTGGCCGCAGGGGTGGGCCGTGACGACGACTGACCCGGCGCCGAAGACGGCGCCGCCGGCCCCCGCCGCAACCGGGCCCCGGAACCGGGAGTACCGGACCTGGCTGTGGGCCCTGCCCCCCGTGGTCCTGATCGGCTGCGCCTTCCTCTACCCGCTGGCCCTCGTCGTCCGGCAGTCCTTCCAGCCGGACAGCGGCGGCACATCCCTCAAGCCCTACACCGACGTCTTCGCGTCCGCCGCGTTCCGGCAGGCCCTGTGGACCACCGTCTGGCTGGCGCTCGCCGCCACCGCCTGCTGCCTGGTCCTCGGGTTCTTCCTGTCGCTCGTCATCGCGTTCGTACCGTTCCCCGGGGCGAAGGCCGTCGCCCGGTTCGTGGACGTCTTCCTGTCCTTCCCCTCCTTCCTCATCACGCTCGCGCTCCTGTTCCTCTACGGCACGGTGGGCATGGCCAACGGGATGTGGACCGAGGTGACCGGCGCGGCCTCGGGGCCGTTCCAGTTCCTGACCACCCCCTGGGGCGTCCTCCTCGCGGAGGTCACCTACTTCACCCCCTTCGTGATGCGCCCCCTCCTCGCCGCGTTCTCGGGGCTCGACACCGCGCAGCTGGAGGTGGCCGCTTCGCTCGGCGCGCGGCCGGTGCGCATCGTACGGCGGGTGGTCCTGCCCGAGGCGTTTCCCGCGCTGACAGCCGGTGGTGGCCTCGTCCTCGTGCTGTGTCTGAACGAGTTCGGCATCGTCCTGTTCACCGGCGCCAAGGGGGTCACCACCCTGCCGACGCTGGTCTACAGCAAGGCGATCCTGGAGTCCGACTACCCGGGAGCCTGTGTCGTCGCCGTCGTCAACGTCCTCGTGTCCGTGGGCCTGTACGGCCTGTACCGGGTGGTGAGCCGTCGTGCTGGTGCATAGCCGCACCGGGAAGTGGACCCTGTGGGGCCTCTTCCTCGTCCTCTTCCTTCCCCTCTTCGCGCTGCCCCTGCTCGTGATCCTCGCGGCCTCGTTCGCCGGTCACTGGTCGGGCGCGCTGCCGTCGGACTTCACGACCGGGCACTACACCGCCGCCACCCGCGGCGAATCGCTCCAGGCGCTCACCACCAGCCTGGTCACCGCCCTCACCGCCAGCCTGGGGGCACTCGCCGTCGGCACCTGGGGCGCGCTCGCCGCGCACGCCCTGCCCAGGCCTCTGCGCCGGGTGCTCGACGCGCTGTTCGTGCTGCCCGTCGCCGTGCCCTCGGTCGTGGTCGGGCTCGCCGTCCTCGTCGCCTTCTCCCAGCCGCCGGTGCTGCTCAACGGCACCCGGTGGATCGTGATCCTGGCCCACACCGTCCTGGTCACGGCCTTCGCCTACCAGTCCGTCTCCGCGGCCATCCTCCGGCTCGACCCCGCCTACGAGCAGGCCGCGGCCTCGCTCGGCGCCCGCCCCGCCTATGTGCTGTGGCGGGTCAGGCTGCCGCTGCTGCTGCCGTCGCTCACGGCCGCGGCCGGGCTCTGCTTCGCCCTGTCCATGGGCGAGCTGAGCGCCACGATGATGCTCTACCCGCCCGACTGGACCCCGCTGCCGGTCCAGATCTACGCCGCGACCGACCGCGGCGAGCTGTTCACCGGCTCCGCCCTCGCGGTGGTCCTGATGACTGCCACCCTGATCGTCCTGTTCGCCGTCGCCCGGCTCCGTACGCGGGCCTCCTACCGCTGACCGCCCACTCCGAACCGCCCACCGCCGGCCTCCGGCCGTTACCGTCTGACGCGCTCCGACTCGCCCAAAACATCAAGGAGTTCAACCCGCCATGCCCAGAACCACCCACCTGATGCCCGCTGTCGCCGTCCTCGGCAGCCTCGCCCTCGCCGGATCCCTCACCGCCTGCGGCGGCGACTCCTCCGCCTCCGACGCCAAGGTCGTCACCGTCTACAGCGCGGACGGCCTCAAGGGCGAGAACGGCGACGGCTGGTACGACCGGGTCTTCAAGGACTTCGAGAAGAAGACCGGAATCAAGGTCAAGTACGTCGAGGGCGGCTCGGGCGAGATGGTGCAGCGCGCCCTGCGCGAGCGCTCCAACCCCCAGGCCGACCTCATCGTCACCCTGCCCCCGTTCATCCAGCAGGCCGACGGCAAGGGGCTGCTCGCCAAGTACGCCCCGCAGGGCTCCGACCAGGTCTCCGGCGCCGACAAGGCCGCGGACGGCACCTGGACCTCCGTCGTCAACAACTACTTCGGGTTCGTCTACAACAAGAAGGAGCTGAAGCAGGCCCCCACCACCTGGGAGGAGCTGCTCGACGGCAAGTACAAGAACAAGCTCCAGTACTCCACCCCGGGTGTCGCGGGCGACGGAACCGCCGTGCTGGTCAAGGCGATCCACGACTTCGGCGGCAAGCAGGCCGCGCTCGACTACCTGAAGAAGCTCCAGGCCAACAACGTCGGCCCGTCCGCGTCCACCGGCAAGCTCGCGCCCAAGGTCGACAAGGGCGAACTGCTCGTGGCCAACGGTGACGTCCAGATGAACTTCGCCCAGTCCAAGACCATGCCGAACCTCGGCATCTGGTTCCCGGCCGAGCAGGGCGGCAAGGCCACCACCTTCGCGCTGCCGTACGCGGCCGGTCTGCTGAACAAGGCCCCGCACAGCGAGAACGGCAAGAAGCTCCTCGACTTCATGCTCGGCCAGGGGGCGCAGCAGGAGGTCAGCGAGATCGGCGGCGGCTTCAGCGCCCGCTCCGACGTCAAGGCGACCGACGCCAACGCCATCGCCCTCACCAAGCTGATGGACGGCGTCGAGGTCTTCGAGCCGGACTGGAACGACATCAACACGAACCTCACGACGTACGTCGACGCCTGGAAGTCCGCCACCGGCAGCTGATCGCCGACAGCGGTGGCTCTACGCTGGGACTCACGCAGCATCGGGTACGGAAAACACACGTACGGAACGCGTACGGCAGGAGATCGCACATGGCAGAGCGCAAGCCCATCGAATCGTGGCTCACCGACATGGACGGTGTACTGATCCACGAGGGCGTTCCGATCCCCGGCGCCGACACGTTCATCAAGAAGCTGCGTGAGTCCGGCAGGCCGTTCCTGGTCCTGACGAACAACTCCATCTACACCGCGCGCGATCTTCACGCCCGGCTGCACCGCATGGGCCTGGAGGTCCCGGTCGAGAACATATGGACCTCGGCGCTGTCCACGGCCCAGTTCCTGGACGACCAGCGCCCCGGCGGCACTGCGTATGTCCTCGGCGAGGCCGGCCTGACCACGGCGCTCCACGACATCGGCTACATCCTGACCGACCAGGAGCCCGACTACGTCGTCCTCGGCGAGACACGCACCTACTCCTTCGAGGCCATGACGAAGGCGGTACGGCTGATCAAGGACGGCGCCCGGTTCATCTGCACCAACCCGGACGAGACCGGACCCTCGCCCGAGGGTCCGCTGCCCGCCACCGGCGCGGTCGCCGCACTGATCACCAAGGCGACCGGCAAGAAGCCGTACTTCGCGGGCAAGCCGAACCCGCTGATGATGCGGACCGGGCTCAACGCGCTCGGGGCGCACTCCGAGACCAGCGCGATGATCGGCGACCGTATGGACACCGACGTACTGGCCGGCATGGAGGCCGGGATGCAGACGTTCCTGGTGCTCACCGGACTGACCGCGCCCGAGGACATCGACCAGTACCCCTTCCGCCCCTCCCACGTCGTGAATTCCATCGCGGACATCGTCGACCTGGTCTGAGCCCCGGCCCGGGCCCCGTCCCTCCGATGGAGCAGTCGGCGGTCCCGTCCGGATGCGCCACGGTGCGGAAAGAGGGAATCTCCTGGTATCGGGAGGTTCACGATGGGTTCACTGCGTCTCACTCTGAGTGCTGGGGCCGTCGCGGCTGCCGCCCTCGCTCCGACCGCGTACGCGGCGGACGGCGTGGGCGTCTCGCTGACTCCTGCGTCACCCGCGCCCGGCACGGACATCCATCTCCTAGTACGGGGCTGCCCCGGCACGACCGGCATCGCGGTCTCGGACGCGTTCGTCGCGCAGGCCCGCCTCGTCGGCGGGGACGGCGGGGACGGCACGCTGACCGGTGACACCCGGGTCCGCACCACGCTGTCGCCCGGCAGCTACGCCGTCACGGTCGACTGCGACGACCAGCAGGTCAAGGGCGTGGTGACCGTCGTGGGACCGGCAGCCTCAGCGGCGGCCACGGCGGTGGCCCCGTCCGGCCCGGCGTCCCCGAGCGGCCCACCCTCCGCCACGGCCGCACCCACGAGTCGGCCGAGCGCCGCCTCCTCGCCGGTCGCGCCGGTGAGCGCGGGCGGTGGCGGTGCCGCCCACAAGCAGTCCGCCGGCGCCCGGGTCGAGGGGCCCGGTGCCCGCCATGCGGTGATCGGCCTGGTGCTCGCGGGCGCCGCGCTCGCCGCGGTCGTCGCCCGCCGGGGCCGGAGCGCG
This sequence comes from Streptomyces sp. NPDC047022, assembly GCF_040644155.1. Taxonomy (NCBI): domain Bacteria; kingdom Bacillati; phylum Actinomycetota; class Actinomycetes; order Kitasatosporales; family Streptomycetaceae; genus Streptomyces; species Streptomyces sp. NPDC047022. The sequence goes on from NZ_JBEYVV010000023.1 coordinate 98,374, forward strand.
GAGTGAACATGTCAGAACATGAACGTTCGTGCGGCACGGGGCGTCTGCTCGTGGGGGTGGCCTGGGTGGTCCTGCTGCTCGGGCTCTGGCAGTGGGGCAGCGTGGTCACCGATGTACGCCAGGGGATCTCCACGCCGATGACCGGCGACATGGCCGCCGCGGGCCGCCCCCCGGGGCCCGGCCTCCCCTCGGCGCTGCCGCCCTTGCGGCAGGCGGTACCGCTGCGTGTCGACATCCCCGGCCTGGGCGTGCAGGCGCCGGTCGTGGCGCGCGGCCTCGACGCGCGGGGAGCGGTGGATCCGCCGCCCTACGACCAGCCGGGCGTGGTGGGCTGGTACCAGACGGGTGTGGCGCCCGGAGCCGAGGGCACCGCGCTGTTCGTCGGGCATGTGGACACCGAGACCAAGCCGGCCGTCTTCTACCGGCTCGGTGAACTGCGCCGCGGCGCCAAGGTGCGCGTCGCCCGCGACGACGGCAGGATCGCCGAGTTCACCGTCGAGGACGTGAAGATGCTCTCCCGTGACACCTTCGACGCCCGCCAGGAGTACGGCACCCGGGAACCGGGCCGCGCCGAACTGCGGCTGATCACCTGCGGCGGCACCTACGACGCGGGGAGCAAGGCGTACTCGGCGAACGTGGTCGTGTCGGCGTATCTGACGGGCAGCGGGTCCTAGGGTCTTTCGTTTGGATCAGGCCGGATCAGGGCGCGGTGCCAGACCCCGCGAGCCCGGTCTGATCCAAACCCAAGGCTCTAACGGCCGGTCGAGGCCACCCTCTGGCGGATGTTGAGGAAGTGGTCCCTTATGGCCCGTTCCGCCCGTACGGAATCGCCGGACCGCACGGCGTCGAGGATCTCCCGGTGCTGCCGACAGGTGACCTCAGGGTTTTGCGGCACCTCCACCAGATCCGTGCGGACCCGGTGGAACGCGTCCCAGAACGCCTCCAGCACCTCGCTGAGCAGCACGTTCCCCAGACCTCGGTAGAGGGTCGCGTGAAAGGCGCGGTCGGTCTCGGCGAGGCCCGACCCCTGCTCGGCCTCCCGCTCCATGCGGTCGACCAGCGCATCCAGCTCGGCGAGGTCCGGCTCCGGTATCCGGCCCGCCAGCCGCGAGACCAGTCCGGCCTCCACCGCCTCGCGCAGCTCGAGGAGCTCCAGCAGGCTGTCCTCTCCCCGGTAGTGCCCGGCGACCGTGCGGAAGGCGAGGCCCTCGATCATCGGAGCCAGGGACATCGGGCCGACATAGGTCCCGAAGCCGTGCCGGATCTCGACGATGCCCATCGCCTGTAGTGCCTTGAGGGCCTCGCGCACCGAGTTCCGGCTGGCGCCGAGCAGCGCCATCAGCTCGGGCTCGGTCGGCAGCACGGCTCCCGAGGGCAGCCGGCGGTCGATGATGAGCTTCTTGATCCGCTCCTGTAGGTCGCGCGCCATGGCGAGAGGGTATCCGGGCGACCGCCGCGGTTCCCCTGGATGTGCACGCATGCGGAAAGGTCCCCCGCTGATGCGAGGGACCTTTCCGGTCGTGCGCCGCCAGGGACTCGAACCCCGGACCCGCTGATTAAGAGTCAGCTGCTCTAACCAACTGAGCTAGCGGCGCCTGCTGACCTGGAGAACTCTACCCGACATCGAGGTGTGCTCCCGACAGCGGGCGCGGGACGGCGGCCTCCGTCCGGCGGCGCCGCGTACCCCCTCACGGGCGGCACGCCCGTACATGTGAACCGTAATCGCGCAATTCCGGTGCATAGTTGTGAAAGTAACGTACATGCAGAAAACCAGACAAACTATTCAGTGTGTCTACGGGGAGTGTGAGGGACGGCGTATGGAGACTCCGGTGTTCGAGGAATGGGAACCCCAGGGCGGATGTGACTGCATCGGCTGCGCGAACCGGCGTCATACCGTCCCCTCTCCTTCACGTGCCGGACTGACCGGTCGCCTGACGGTACGTCAGGCACTCGCGCTGGCCGCGGTGACGGGCACGGCGCTCGGTGCGGGCCAGTCGGCGCCCGCCGTGGCCGCCGCTCACGCACCGGTCCGCCGGGGCGCCCCCGCCGGTGACCAGCCGACCCCGGACACTCCCCAGGGCCACACCATGCCGCTGCACGGCCCCGGTGGTGCCCGGACCCCTTCCGTGCTGCCCGCGACGACCCGCACGGCGATCATCACCCGGGCCAAGGGGTGGGTGGCGGCCAAGGTGCCGTACAGCATGGACGACTACTGGTCGGACGGGTACCGGCAGGACTGCTCCGGTTTCGTGTCGATGGCCTGGAACCTCGGCACCAACGAATGGACGGGCAGCCTCGACCAGTTCGGCGTGCGTATCACCAAGGAGCAGCTGCAGCCCGGCGACATCCTGCTCTTCCACAACCCGGCCAACCCGGAGAAGGGGTCGCACGTCGTCATCTTCGGCGGCTGGACGGACTACACGCACAAGCGCTACACGGCCTACGAGGAGACGCCGCCGGTGGCCCGGCGGCTGACGACCCCGTACGCGTACTGGAGCAACTCCAGCCGCTATGTGCCGTACCGCTACAAGAACCTGACGGGGAGCCAGAGCGCGGCGGAGGGCAAGGAGCTGCCGTTGTCTCCGGGCTCCCCGGGCTCCCCGGGCTCCTCGGGGGCATCGGCCGGCGACGTGCCGGGCTTCTTCCCCGGCTATCCGGGTGGTGGTACGAGGGGCGCCCAGGCCGGCCCGTACACGGCCGCCGGGCCGCGCGGTGCCGTCGCCGGGCTCCGGGCCGCCGCCCCCAACGGGTCGCCCGGCTTTCCCGGTCCGGGCATGTTCCGCCCTGGCGCCGAGAACCCTCATGTCGCCGAGCTGGGCCGGCAGCTGATCAGGAAGGGGTTCGGCAAGCACTACACCGGCGGGGCCGGCCCACGCTGGGGGGAGATGGACCGGCGCAACGTCGAGGCGTTCCAGCAGGCCCAGGGCTGGAGCGGCCGTCACGCTGACGGATACCCCGGCCCGGAGACGTGGAGGCGCCTGTTCCACTGAGTCCCCGGCCTGTCTCCCGCCCCTTTCCCTGCCTGCAGCCCCTTCGTCTCGCTCCTTGCCCACCGTCCACCTTTGCCCCTGCTCGGTCCCGCCCCTTTGCCCCCCGGCCCCAGTCCCGGTCCCTTGTCCCAGTCCCAGGTCCGTTGTCCCTGTCCCCTGTCCCGATCCCCTGTCCCAGTCCCTCCCTCTCCTCGTCCGTATTCCGACGCGCCCGGCCGGCATCGCCGGCGCGGAGGCTTGGAGGCACGCATGAGCACCACGACATCGCAGAACTCGGAGCCCGAAGGGGGTCCGGACGAGTCCGACCTCCGGCAACCCCGCCTCATCCACAGTGAGTCGACCGCCGAGATCCCCGTCCACATGCTGTTCCGCGAGGATCCCGACGCGGGCCCGCTGCCGCTCGCCCCCGCGGTGGTGGGGCGGCGGCTCGGCACCGGCGAGCAGCCTCGGGTGCGTACGGCCGTCCCGCCGCGGCGGCGGCTGCCGGAGCTCGACCCCACGCTGATCGAGCGGCGCGCCCTGGTGCTGCCCGGTTCGCTCGGTGTGCTCATCGGCCTCGGCGGGGTGGCGGGCATTGCGGTCACCACGTGGTGGGTGGGCTACGTGTCGCCCGCCGCGGTGCGCCTGCTGGAGCTTCCGGTATCCCCGTCCACCGGTCTTGGGCTCCCGCAGCTGGCCGCCTATGTCGGCTCCGGTGTGCTCTTCCTCCTCGGCTTCGGGGGACTCATGCGCGGGCAGACCGGCCTGGCCTGGGTGATGAGCGTGTTCGGGCGCTACCGGGGCACGATCCGCCGCTCCGGCCTGATGTGGGTGAACCCGCTGGTGATGCGCCGCCGCGCCGATGTGCGGCTGCGGCACTGGCGCAGCGAGCCCATGCCGGCGGTCGACGCCAACGGGGTCACGCTGAACGTGGTCGTCATGATGACCTGGCAGGTCAAGGACACCGCGCGCGCCGTGCTCGGCATCGACGACCATGAGGCGTATCTGCGGGAGTGCGTCGAGTCGGCGCTCGCGAGGGTGCTCCCGCAGGTGCCGGCGGATGTGCCCGCCTCGATGGCCATGGTGAGCCTGCACAACGTCGAGGCGGTCGGTGAGGCGCTGACCCGGCTGGTGGCGGCGGAGGCGGCGCCGGTCGGCCTCGAGGTGTTCTCGGTGCAGCCGACACGGCTCGAGTACGCGCCCGAGGCCGCGGCGCGGCTGCAGCGGCGCCGGATCGCCGCGCTCGACGCCCGGCACCGGGACACCGTCCTCAGCTCGGTCGTCGACTCGGTCGAGGACACGGTGATCCGCCTGACCACCCGGGGCCTTGTCGAACTGGACGACTACGAGCGCAAGGCGCTGGTGAAGGATCTGACGGTGGCCTTCTACACGGGGCGGACGACCGACGGGGGGTGACAGCCACCGTGTGCCGCGCCGCACCGTTCTGCCCCCGCATCGTCCCGAATCCGTACCGAACGGTTTTCTGAGCCTGCGTTGAGGAGCGGGAGCACCGCGGGCGGGTACGTTCCACGCACCGCCGCTGCCAGGTCGTGACGGCGTGCGTGGGACCGTACCGAAACGTGGGGGAGACATGGACTTCTTGTTCTACGGGATACCGAGCCTGATGATCGCCGGTGTGGTGGCCATGGCGGCGATAATCGTCCGCCGTTCGCTCCAGATGCGGAGCAACTGGAAGAGCGGTCTGACCGCCGAGGCGCGGTGCCTGCGGACGTACACGACGACCAGCGGGGGCGGTGACACCTCGGTGACCACCACGCTGCACCATGTGTACGAGTTCACGACCCGCGAGGGCCGTACGGTCCGCTTCGAGGAGGCCAACGGTCCGGCGACGGCGCTCGAGGGCGACATCGTGCCCGTGCACTACACGGCCGAGCATCCTGAGCGGGCCACCGCGCATGCGCCGGCCATGGGCAAGGTCGTGGCGGGCGCGACGGGCCTGCTGGTGTTTCTGTCGGTGATCGTCGTGTTCTGCGTCGGGTTCATGGTGACGTACACCGAGGTCTTCGCGGACGGTCCGTTCGCGGACATGCCGTGAGCGCGGCGCACGGCTTCGGGCGGGGCTGATCCTGGCGTTCCCGGGGTCCCCATCTGATGGCATGTCAGCTACCGTCGGTTCATGGAGGCCATGAGGGGCAGTGCTGCCGAGCTTGTGGGGGCGCGGTGGGGGGACCGGCGGCCGGCGGTGTGGTTCGAGGGGCGGGTGCTCAGCGGGCATGACGTGGCGGCGGGGGCCGCGGCGCGTGCGGCGCTGCTGGCCGATCTGCTGCCGCCGGGCTCCGTACCGCACCTCGGCGTGCTGCTCGACAACACGCCCGAGTTCCCGTTGTGGCTGAGCGCGGCGGCCCTCGGGGGCGCGGCCGTCGCCGGGGTCAATCCCACCCGCCGTGGGCCCGAGCTGGCCCGGGACATCCTGCACACCGAGTGCGGGGTCCTGGTCACCGAGCGGGCCCGCCTCCCGCTGCTGGACGGGCTCGAACTGCCGGGTGTCCGCATCCTGGTGACCGACACGGACGCCTATGTGAAGCTCCTCGCCGGATACCGGGGCGCCGAGCCCGACGTCTCGAAGGCCACCCCGGCCGACCGCCTCCTCCTCTACTTCACCTCTGGTTCCACCGGCGCCCCCAAGGCGGCGATCTGCAGTCAGGGGCGGCTCGCGGAGGCCGGCCGCTCCCTGGTCCGCCGGCTCGGGCTGGGCGCCGACGACGTCCACTACGTCTGCATGCCGATGTTCCACGGCAACGCGGTCATCGCCGGCTGGGCCCCGGCGCTCGTCACGGGCGCCCCGGTCGTGCTCAGGCGCCGCTTCTCGGCGTCGGGGTTCCTTGATGACGTACGGGCGTACGGGGCGACGTACTTCACCTACATCGGACGTGCCGTGCAGTACGTCCTGGAGACCGGAGAGCGGCCCGACGACCGGGACAACCCGCTGCGGCTCGGCTTCGGCACGGAGGCGGGGGCGGTGGACGCGGCGGCCTTCGAGCGACGCTTCGGGGTGCGGCTTCAGGAGGGGTACGGATCGTCGGAGGGCGGGGCGGCCGTCCAGTGGTCGCCGGGAACCCCCGCCGGCGCCGTGGGACGCGCGGCCCCCGGGCTCGTCGTCCTCGACCCCGCTACCGGCCAGGAGTGCCCGCCCGCCCGCTTCGACGCCGCCGGGCGGCTGCTGAACGGGGACGAGGCCATAGGCGAACTGGTCAACCGCGGCCCGAGTCCGTTCGAGGGCTACTGGCGCAACCCCGCCGCGGAGGCCGCCCGGCGGAGACGGGGAGCACCGCGCCCGGACGGAGCCGGGGGAGGGGACGACTGGTACTGGACGGGTGACCTCTTCCACCGGGACGCCGACGGGTTCCTCTACTTCGCGGGCCGCACCGAGGACCGCCTCCGCGTCGACGGCGAGAATCTGGCCGCGGCGTTGATCGAGAACATCCTCGCCAGGTACGCGGGCGCCGCCGCCGTGGCGGTCTACGCGGTTCCGGACCCGGCGTCCGGGGACCAGGTGATGGCGGCCATGGCGCTCGGGGACGAGGAGATCTTCGAGCCGGGGGCCTTCTCCGCCTTCCTCGCCGCCCAGCCCGATCTCGGTACCAAGATGGCGCCCCGGTTCGTGCGGGTCGTGGAACGGATGCCCGTCACCGCCACCAACAAGATCCACCGGGCGGGGCTGAGGCGGGAGGGCTTCCGGTGCGCGGATCCGGTGTGGTGGCGGCCACCCGGGCAGGACGGCTACCGGAGGTTCACCGAGGAGGACGGGGCGGTACTCGTCGCCGAGTACCGGGCGCGGGGCCGTGAGGAGCTGCTTTCCCGCTAGTGCCGCAGCCGCCGGATGACCAGCACTCGTACGACCGCTGTCGTACGACGAGAAGAGGCCCCCCGCTGTCGCGAGGAGCCTCTCACTTGTGCGCCGCCAGGGACTCGAACCCCGGACCCGCTGATTAAGAGTCAGCTGCTCTAACCAACTGAGCTAGCGGCGCAGACTCTGTCGCGTTTCGCTTGTGCGTCCGACGACAAAAGAAATACTACCTGGTCTTGCGGAGTGCTGATGACCATCCTCAAGGCCGCCCTCGGATCGCCAGTGACAGCAGGACCGGGGCGGCCCCCCTGTTCAGCGTGTCCGCCGCCTGCCGCAGCCGGTGGGCGTGCTCCACCGGCAGGGACAGCGCCAGACAGCCGACCGCGGAGCCCGCGGTGACCGGGACGGCAGCGCAGACCGTGCCCACCGCGTACTCCTGGAGGTCGAGGACCGGGACCGTGGGCGGATGGGCGTCGAGGCGGGACAGCAGGTCCCTCTCGCTGGTGATCGTCCGGGAGGTCAGCCGGGCCGGCTTGTGGCGGGCGAGGTGGTCCCGGCGGCCGTCCAGGTCCAGCTGTCCGAGCAGGCTCTTGCCGACCGCGCTGGCATGGGCCGAGGAGCGGAAGTCCACCCACTCGTGCACCGCCGGCGCCGCGAGGCTCTCGGCGCACTGGGCGACATGCACCTCACCGTCGACATAGCGGCTGAAGTAGACCGCGGCGCCCACCGAGTCGCGCAGCCGGTCCAGGGTGCGCTGGAGCCTCTCGCGCAGCGCCTGGTCGCGGCCGTGGGCGGATCCCAGGCGGCCGAGGGCGGCGCCCGTGACGTAGGCGCCGTCGGACGTCTGCTCGACGTACCCCTCCCCGCGCAGCATCCGCAGGAGCGCGGTCAGCTGCCGGGTGCCGAGGCCGGTCCCGCGGGCGAGCTCGGTGCCGGTGACACCGGTGGGGCGCCGTGACACCGTCTCCAGGACACGCAGCGCGTCCTGGGCCGAGTGGTACGGGACAGTCGGGTCGGTCGGCTCATGGATCAGCGCCACGGTTTCCCCCTGCGTTTCGGGGCCGTTCTCCAGGCAGCTCGGCTGCCTCCACGATAGGGCCCAAAAGCCGCCAGGGGAGAGGGCGTTGACGAATCCGGCGGGTCTGGCGGTCAGAGCACCGCGCTGAGGAACTCCCGGGTCCGGCTGTGCTCGGGCTCGGTGAAGATCTTCTCCGGGCCGCCCGCCTCGATGACCTTCCCGGAGTCGAACATCAGCACACGGTCCGAGATGTCGCGGGCGAAATTCATCTCATGCGTCACGCACAGCATGGTGATGTCCGTGCTGCGAGCGATGTCACGCAGAACGTCGAGGACCCCGGCGACCAGCTCCGGGTCGAGCGCCGACGTCACTTCGTCCAGCAGCAGCACCTGAGGGCGCATGGCCAGCGCCCGGGCGATGGCGACGCGCTGCTGCTGCCCGCCGGAGAGCTGGTTCGGGTACTTGTCGAGGTGGTCGCTCAGCCCGACCAGGTCCAGCAGGTCGCGCGCCCGCTGCTCTGCCTCGTCCTTCGGCAGGCCGAGCACGGTCACCGGCGCCTCGGTGATGTTCCGCAGCACCTTCATGTTCGGGAACAGATTGAACTGCTGGAAGACCATCCCGATGTTCTTCCGTATCTCCCGGACCTGCCTCTCGTCCGCCGGGAACAGCTGCTGCCCGCCGACCGTGATGGTGCCCTCCTCGGGCTTGGCCAGGGTCATCAGCAGGCGCAGGATCGTGGTCTTCCCGGACCCCGAGGGGCCGATCAGCGTGACGTGCTTGCCCGTCTCGACGGAGAAGTCCAGCTTGTCGAGGACGGTGTGGTCGCCGAAACGCTTGGTGACCTGGTCGAAGCGGATGAGCTCGCCGGTCGCGGCCGGCGAGCTCGCGGGGGCGTCGGGTTGCTTCATCAGGGGAGTGTCAGCGGACAAGACGTCGCTCCAGGGCTCGCAGGAGGAGGGAGGCGGGGTAGGAGATCAGGACGAAGGCCACACCGATGACGGTGAGGGGCTCGGTGAACTGGAAGTGCTGCTGGGAGAAGAGCCGCGCCTGGCCGAGCATGTCGAGCACGGTGATCGTCATCAGCATCGGTGTGTCCTTGAGCATCGAGATCACGTAGTTGCCCAGCGCGGGCACGACCCGGCGGATGGCCTGCGGCAGGATCACGGCGGTCCAGGTGCGGCGCACGGGAAGGCTCAGCGCCGTGGCCGCCTCCCACTGTCCGGGGGGCACCGCCTCGATACCGGCCCGGTAGACCTGCATCGTGTAGGTCGAGTAGTGCAGCCCGATCGCGAAGACACCGGTCGTCAGCGCGGAGAAGGTGACTCCCCACTCCGGCAGCACGTAGAAGAGGAAGAACAGCTGCACCAGCAGCGGTGTGTCCCGGATGAACTCGGTCACGATCCCCACCGGCCAGCGCACCAGCCGGGTCCGGGTGCGCATCAGCAGCGCCCATACGAGGCCGAGGGCGAACGAGATCAGCGAACCCAGGGCGAGTGCCTCGAGAGTGACGAGCAGGCCGTCCCAGAAGTGCGGCATGAAGGCGCGTACGGCGCCCCAGTCCCAGTTCACGAGACACCGCCTCCAACCGTGGTCGGGGTCGTGGCCGTCGTCCCGGGCCGCCGTACGGAGCTTTCGGGCCGCCGCGGCGCCTTGCCGATCCCTGCCTTCAAGCGGCGTTCAAGACCGCGCATCAGCCGGGTGAGCAGGAACGCGATCACGAAGTAGATGAGCAGGATGTACGTGTAGATGTGCGCGCTCTCCTGCAGGGCGAGCCGCACCAGATTGCCGCTGAACGCCAGGTCGCCCATGCCCATGACGGAGACCAGCGCGGTTCCCTTGAGCAGTTCGACCAGGAGGTTGGAGAAGGGCGGGATCATCTCCGGCACCGCCTGCGGCAGCAGGATCTTGCGCAGGCGCTGCCACGGGGTGAAGCTCAGCGCGATCCCGCCCTCCCGCTGCGCCGGGTCCACGGAGTTCAGGGCGCCGCGGACGATCTCGGCGCCGTACGCCCCGTACGTCAGGCCGAGCGCGAGCGTGCCTGCCCACAGCGGCACCAGCTGCCAGCCGAAGGCGAGCGGCAGCACGAAGAACACCCAGAAGATCATGATCAGGGCCGAGGTGCCCCGGAACACCTCGGTGTAGAAGCCGGCGAGGAAGCGGACGATCCACCGCCGGTGGGTGCGCGCGACGCCGACGGCGAACGAGACGGCCGTCGCCAGCAGCGAGCTGAGCACGAGCAACTGGACGGTGGTCCATATGCCCTTCAGTACGATTTCCCAGAGGCCCGAGGTCATCCGCGGCACAGCTCCTTCGCGGTCATGTCGGTCATCTCGGCCTTGCCGAAACCGAACGGACGCAGAATGCGGTAGACCTCGTCGTTCGCCTTCATCTTCCTCAGTTCGACGTTGAAGGCGTCCCGCAGCCCCGTCTCGGTGGACCGGAACGCGAATCCACCGCCGTCGACATGGGGTTTGCCCTTCACCAGCGGAGCGAAGGGCGTGGTGGCCTCGGCCTTGCCGGACTTCTTGACCACCTCGCGCGTGGTGAGAGCGGTACCGGCGAACACATCGACCCGCCCGGCCTCCACGGCGTTCAGCCCGGCGACCTGATCGGGCACGATCAGGATGTCGCTCTCCTTGTATCCGGCCTCGACGGCGTACTGGATCTCCGCGTATCCGGTGCCGGTGGCGAACTTCGCCTTCTTCTCGACCACGTCCCGATACGTGTGCAGCCCCTTCGGGTTGCCCTTGCGGACGATGAAGGAGTCGAGCATCTGGTAGTCGGGGTCGGCGAATATGACCTGTTGACAGCGTTCCGGGTTGATGTACATCCCGGCGGAGACGACATCGAACTGCTGTGAGTTCAGCCCGGGTATCAGAGAGCCGAACTCGGTCGGCACGGGCTGGACGCGGCCGACGCCGAGCCGTTTGAAGATGGCCTTCGCCAACTCCGGTGCCTCGCCGGTTAGTTCTCCGTTCTTGTCGATATATCCGAAGGGGATCTCACCGGCGATGCCGAGGCGGACCACGCCCTGGGCCCTGAGCCGGTTGAGCAGACCGCCGCCGTGGGCGGTCGATGCCGTGGCCACGCGGCTGCAGCCGGCGGCGCCGAGCGCGCCCAGCGCGGCGGCACCGGCGAGCAGTGACCGTCTGGTCGTTCCGGGTTTCCCCGCGTCCTTCGTCCGTGGTGGAGCCATGGGCGCGCGGCTACCCGGGACCATGCGATGTATTCAGGCCTGTTTCGGCCCCGCTCGGCGCGCGAGTCCGGCACGAAGGCCGCCGCCGGGCCCCGGCAGGGTGCTGACCGGCGACGATTCCGCTGGGCTGCTCACCGGCCGGGAACGTAGCCGCGTACTTTGTCGACCACGTTCACCAGCGGTCGCCCCGCCTCCCACCGCTCGTACAGGGAGACGAACTGCGCACCGAGTTCGTCCCTCCAGCCGGCCGTGTCACCGCTCATGCGCGGGGACACGAGCAGACCGGGGACACCCCACAACCGGCTGTCGGGGGTGAGCGGTTCTCGCTGGAAGGCATCCAGTGCGGCGCCCGCGATCCACCGCCGCGACAGCGCCTCGGCGAGCGCGTCCTCCACCACGAGCTGCCCGCGCCCCACGTTGATGAAGCGGGCCGAGGGCTGCATGACGCCGAAGCGCCGGAGGTCGAACATGCCCCGTGTCTGCTCGGTCAGCGGAGCCGCGGCGATCACCCAGTCGGCCCGGGCGATCAGCCGGTCCAGGTCGGCCGGGCCGTGGATACCGGTGCGCGGGATGCGGCCCACGACCGACGCCGTGACACCGAGCGCCTTGAGCGTTCGGGCGATGGTCCGTCCGATCGGCCCGGAGCCGACCACGCACGCCCGCGTGCCCGCCACCCGCGTCGTCTCGCGGTGCCGCCACTTCCGTTCCCGTTGGAGGTCCCAGGTGCGGGGGAGGTCCTTGGCCATCGCGAGGACGAGCGCGGCCACGTACTCGGCGACCGGGAGGTCGAAGACGCCCCGCGCGTTCGTCACCACCGTGTCGGACGCGGTCAGTTCGGGGCACATCAGATGGTCCACGGCCGCACTCGCGGTGTGCACCCAGCGCGGCCTGGGTTCCTCTCCGGGCCATGCGTCGCGCACCGCGAGGGAGACGAAGTCCCAGACGAGCAGGACATCGGCGTACGGGAGGCGCTGTGCGAGCGTCGAGTCGTCCGCGTGCTCGATCCGCACCCGGCCGGTGAGCCGCCCGAGCCGGGGCGGTGGATCGGCGTCCAGGACGAGCAGGGTGGGTCGGCTGCCGGGCGGGGAAGCGGGCATACGTGAACCGGGCCTCCCTTCGGCGGCCGGCGGCGGTCGAAGGCGGTCGGCCGGGCGTCTGACATGCGCGGATGGAACACGTTGGCACCCGCGGCCACCGCCGTCAACATGCCTGCGGCGCCTGGCCGCGCCAAGCGCCGGTCCGCTCCCTCGGCCAACCAGGTGACGAGAGCGGGCTGGTTTGCGTCACCTGGGTACCCGGGCGCCGGGTCCCCATCAGGCTCTGCTCGACAAGACTCACAAAGACGTAGAACACGGACCGTACCCGTACCTGTACCCGTACCGCCGGAAGAACAGGAAGGTTGGGCATGACCGCACTCGGTTTTCTCTACCCGGGCCACCACGCAGAGGACGACTATCCGCGCATCGAGCAGTTGCTGGCCAGCGACATCCGGGTGGACCTCGTGCACATCCCCGCCGGAGAGGGCGGTCCCCGGGCGGACGAGATGCGCACGGGGACGCCGCCGGGCGGCCCCGGGAGTCCCGGGGAGGACACGCCGCGACAACTCGCTGCGGGCGTCGAGGAACTGCGCCTCGCGGGGGCGGAGGCGGTGGTGTGGGCCTCCACCAGCGGAAGCTTCGCACCCGGCTGGGAGGGCGCCCACGAGCAGGTGCGCGCCCTGGCCCGCGCGGCCGGGATGCCCGCCTCCTCGACCTCGTTCGCCTTCGCGCACGCGGCGCGGGAGATCAAGGCGCGAAGGGTGGCGGTCGCCGCTACGTACCCGGACGGCGGGGCGGAGCTGTTCGCCCGCTTTCTGCGGGCGGCGCACGTGGAAGTGGTGTCGGCGCACGCCGCGGGCGTCGCCACGGCGGCGGAGGTGGCCACCTGGGGAGCCAAGGAGGTGCTCGCGCTCGCCCACGCGGGCGATCACTCCGACGCCGAGGCGGTTCTGCTGCCCGATACGGCGCTGCACACGGTCGCGCATCTGACACTCCTGGAGAAGGAGCTGGCCAAGCCGGTCCTCACCGCCAACCAGGTCACGGTCTGGGAGGCGCTGCGGCTGGTGGACCGCCGGGTGAACGCGCCGAACCTGGGGAGCCTGTTCACCAGGGAACCGATCGTGCAGGTGTGAGCCGGGGCTTCGCCGCGGGGTCCGGGAATAACCGGGGAGTGCCTCCTGTTGTGCCGCCGGGAGAAAAGAGACGAGCGCGCAGGAGGCAGTTCGGTGGACGAGATCCGAGGCACGGCACAGGGCACCGCCCCCGTTCCCCTGTCCGTACTTGACCTGGTCACAGTGGGTACGGGCCGCACCGCCACCGAGGCCCTGCGCACCAGCGTCGCCATCGCCCGGTTCGCGGAGTCCCGAGGTTTCCACCGCTACTGGGTCGCCGAGCACCACTCGATGCCGGGCGTCGCGTCCTCCTCACCCGCGGTGATCCTCGCCCACCTCGCCGCCCACACGGACCGCATCCGGCTCGGCTCGGGCGGGGTGATGCTGCCCAACCATGCTCCGCTCGCCATCGCGGAACAGTTCGGCACGCTGGAGGCCATGGCCCCCGGCCGCGTCGACCTCGGGCTCGGGCGCGCCCCCGGCACGGACGGCGCCACCGCCGCCGCACTGCGCCGCGCCGACCATCTCTCCGAGGGCGCCGACGACTTCCCCCAGCAGCTCATGGAGCTGACCCGCTTCCTCGACGACGACTTCCCGGACGGCCACCCCTACGCCCGCATCCACGCGGTCCCGGGTCCCGTCCAGGCCACCTCCCCGGGCGGCGTCCAGTCCCCTCACCGGCCGCCGGTCTGGCTGCTCGGCTCCTCCGGGTTCAGCGCCCGGCTGGCCGGAACACTGGGGCTGCCCTTCGCCTTCGCGCACCACTTCTCGGCGCAGAACACCATCCCGGCGCTCGACCTGTACCGCGAGTCCTTCCGCCCGTCCGGGGTCCTCGACGCCCCGTACGCGCTCATCGGCGTCGCGGCCCTCGCCACCGACGAGGAGAAGGAGGCCCGCCGCCAGGTCCGTGCCGCCGCGCTCAACATGATCCGTCTGCGCATGGGCCGCCCCGGCCTCGTGCCCACCCCGGAGGAGGCGGAGGCGTACGAGTTCAGCCCGATGGAGCAGGAGTTCTTCGAGTCCTGGACGGCGAACGTCGTCCACGGCACCTCCGACGAGGTCCGCTCCGGCCTGGACGCCCTCCAGAAGCGCACGGGAGCGGACGAACTGATGCTCACGTCCAACGCCCACGACGGCGCCGTCCGCCTCCGCTCGTACGACTTGATCGCCGAGACCTACAACCTGCCGACGCTCTGAGCCGAGGGCGCGCCAGGGATACGTCACGATCCGCGGGCGCACGGGACTTCTCGCACAGTTGCCCGCCCCCTGAAGAGCACGCATCGCACGCATCCCACGCGAGGAACCACGACGCACGCGCGGCTGACGACGAACCGGTGGGGACTGCTCGGGGGGGTGCCTCTATGTCTTTCGTCAAGCGAGGCGTGGGGTTCTGGGTTCGTAGAAGGTGCCGTCGCGGAGCATCGCGAAGAGCACGCTGATGC
>NZ_JBEYVV010000024.1:0-109550 GCF_040644155.1 Streptomyces sp. NPDC047022
AGGACGACGGCTACCTGCTCACCGTCGTCTCCGACCTCAAGCAGGACGCCTCCCAGCTCCTGGTCCTCGACGCCTCCGGCCTCGACCGGGTCGCCACCGTCCACCTGCCCCGCCGGGTGACCGCCGGGATCCACGGCTCATGGATCCCCGACACCGACCTGGACGGCACGGCGGCCTGACCACCACCCCGCCGGTACACGTGGGCGGCGCGGTTCCACGGACCGCGCCGCCCACCGCACGCTGCGCGAAACGGACCGTTCGCATCGGCGGACATCATGCAGACGAAGGAGACGCCCTTCAGACGTGTTCCTCTCCCACGGGTCGTTCCCGTCCGCCCATCGCGAGCAGCGACTCAACGGTCAGGGCCATGATCTGCTGGGCCTGCTCCGGGGTGTTGGCGAAACGGAGATGATGCCATGCCTCCCAGGACGTGGCGGTGCCCAGGGCGGCGAGGAGCAGCCGACGCCGCTCCTCGGGCTGTGCGGAGAGTTCCGTTTCGAAGACGGTCTCCAGCTGTGTCCCGGCGATGGCGAGCGCGGTGTCGCGGCAGCGCCTCAGCTTGGCCGATTGCTGTTCCAGCCTCACGGTCGTCAGGCGCAGAGGTGTGATCCATTCCAGTGCGTCCGCCCGTGCCGCGACGAGTGCCGCGATGCGGTGCTGGACGGGCCCGTGTGTGGGCAGCCGGGGCTGGCGGCGTATGAGTTCCTGGAGGCGGTGGTCGATGGCCTTGTCGATGATGTCTTCGATGCTGCCGAAGTGATGGTGCACAAGCCGGGCGGAAATGCCGACCCGGGCCGCGATCTTCGCGACAGTCGGCGCCGCC
This sequence comes from Streptomyces sp. NPDC047022, assembly GCF_040644155.1. Taxonomy (NCBI): domain Bacteria; kingdom Bacillati; phylum Actinomycetota; class Actinomycetes; order Kitasatosporales; family Streptomycetaceae; genus Streptomyces; species Streptomyces sp. NPDC047022. Next base: position 824 of record NZ_JBEYVV010000024.1, read on the forward strand.
TCGCCTTCTTCCGCGAGTTCCAGCACGGCGTCGATGATGCGCGCTCGTGTCTGGCGTCCTCGCTCCACACGGCCGTCCGTGCGGTCGGCGCCGTTGCTGTCGAAGTTCGGCATGGGGCGGTCCTCGTATGGGGGTTGACTCACAAACTAGTTTCCTAGAGTCTGCAATTAAATCTGTGGCCACGGCCAGGAGGTAGGCATGCGCGTTCTCCGCACGCCCGATCACTGCTTCGCCAGTCTGCCCGACTGGCCGTACCGGCCGCGCTACCTCGACGTCCCACCGCTGGACGGCAGTTCGGGCCGGCTGAGGGTCCACTACGTGGACGAGGGCCCTCCCCGGGCGGCACCGGTGCTCCTGCTCCATGGCGAGCCCACCTGGTCGTATCTGTACCGGCACATCATCGCGGGCTTGGTCGATCGCGGCCATCGGGTCCTCGCCCCGGACCTGGTCGGCTTCGGGCGCTCGGACAAACCCGCCTCGCAGTCGGATCACACGTTCGAGCGTCACGTGGCGTGGATGTCCCATGCCTTGTTCAAAGGACTGAACCTGTCGGACGTCACGCTGTTCGGCCAGGACTGGGGCGGGATGATCGGTCTGCGGCTCGTGGCCGAGTCCCCAGAGCGCTTCGCGCGGCTGGTCCTCGCCAACACCGGCCTGCCCACCGGTGACACCAAGCCCCCGGACCCCTTTCTGGCCTGGCAGGAGTTCGCCAAGTCCGTTCCGGTCTTCGATGCCGGTGCTGTCGTCGGGTTCGGGACCCTGAACCCCGTCGACCCGGCAGTGCGGGCCGCGTACAACGCTCCTTTTCCCGAGGAGGGCTACCAGGCGGGTGCGCGGGCGCTGCCCTCCTTGGTCCCCACGGACCCCGACGATCCCGCCGCCGCCGACCAGCGCCGTGCCTGGCGTTCCTTCGCGGACTTCAGGCGCCCGGTCCTGACCGCCTTCAGCGACGGCGACCCGATCACCCGCGGCGGTGAGGAGCGCTTCCTGGCGGTCTTCCCCCTGGCCCGCCGTACCACCGTCAGCAACGCCGGCCACTTCCTGCAGGAAGACGCCGCCGACCGCGTCGTCGACGTCATCGCGTCCTTCATCGAGGAGGTTCCGTGATGCGCACGTCCGGTCTCGTCCCCACCCCCGAGCAGGTGACCGGACTGCTCCGGAGCGACACGAGTGGGGAGATCGTCATGCTCAACCTGCTCAAGTTCACCGAGCAGCCCGAGGAGTACGGACGCTACGAAGAACTGGTCCGCGAACAACTCGCCGAGGTGGGAGCGGAGGTGAGGTGGGTCGGGCTCGTCCGGCACGTTCTCATCGGCGACCCGGCGCTCGACGGTTGGGAGGCGGTGGCGTTGGTTGCCTACCCGTCGAAGGAAGCCTTCATCGAGATGGTGACGGCCCACCGGTACCAGGAGGCGTCCGAGCACCGCGACCGGGGTCTGGCCGCGACCGTCCTGCTGTGCTGCACGGGGAGGGACTGACCGTGACTCGGAACATCCTCTTCATCACCACGGACCAGCAGCGTTACGACGCGCTCGGCTGCAACGGCAATACCGTGGCTCGTACTCCCGTCCTGGACGGACTGGCGGCGGCCGGCTACCGGTACGAACGCGCCTATAACCAGAACACCGTGTGTATGCCGGCCCGTTCCACGATGCTCACGGGCCAGTACGTGCGCACCCATGGAGTCGTTGCCAACGGAATCCCCCTGCCGGAAGACGCGCCGTCCGTCGCGGCCCTGTTACGCGATCGGGCCGGCTACCGTACAGCCCTGATCGGCAAGGCCCACTTCGAACCGGCCTTCGACCCCGGGTACCGCTACACGGAAACCCGACGCGCCGCGACCGGCGCCACGGGCTCATGGCGGGGCTTCGACTACGCGATCCAGGCCGCACACGCCGCGGCTTTCAACGACTTCCGGATCGGCCACTATGGCGAGTGGCTGGCAAAGGCCCACGCCGAGTACCTCCACTCCTACGCCGACCTGCTCGGCGCGCAACCCGGGGGCGACACCGGCGCTCCAGAGACCAAGCACAACGTCATCCCCCGCGACCTCTACCACACCGACTGGGTCGCCGACCGGGCCATCGAATGGCTACGAGCCCACAGTCCGGCCGATCCCTTCTTCTGCTGGGTGAGTTTCCCCGATCCGCACCATCCATGGGATCCGCCGCAGACGGAGATGTCCCGCATCAACTGGCGCGACCTGGACCTCCCGGCCGCTCACCCGGGCAGCGACGAGGAGATCCGGAAGATCCTCGCGAACAGGCCCGCCCACTGGCTCGCCTACTACGACGGCAGCTGGGCCAACGCCGAAGGCGGCCCCATGGCCTTCGTTCCGAAGAGATTGACGCACAACCAGATCCGGGAGATCAACGCGCGGGCCCACGTCATGAACGAGCTGATCGACGAGGCATGCGGCCGCATCCTGGCCTGCCTGGCCGCAGGCGGACTGCTGGACGACACCGACGTGATCTTCACCACCGACCACGGGGAGATGCAAGGCGACTACGGCTTCCTCTACAAGGGCCCCTTCCACGTCGACGCCCTCATGCGACTACCCCTGGTCTGGCGCCCTGCCCCCTCCGCCGGCCCCATCGCCCCGGCGGTGATCAGCGACCCGGTCGGGCAGCTCGACCTCGCTCCGACGTTCTGCGCGATCGCCGGCCTGGCCCCGGCAACCTGGATGCAGGGCAACGCCCTGCCTGTGGCTGATGGGCAAGGCCGCCACGAGCGTGTCCTGTGCGAATGGGACAGCCAGTTCCCCGGCTACGGCATGCACATGCGCACCATCTATCGCGACGGCTGGCTCTGTACCGCTTACGGGAAGTCCACGGCAGGCCGGCCCAATGGGCTGGAGAAGGTCTGGGGCGAATCCGTTCTGACGCCCACCTGGATTGAGTACGACGGCGCCGAAGGGGAGCTCTATCAGGTGCGCGACGACCCCCACCAATGGCACAACCGCTGGGAGGACCCGTCCGTGGCCGCCCTCCGCGACGACCTGATCGCCGATCTGGGCGACCACCTCCCCCACGAGACGCGAACGCTCGACGTGGAGGCACCTGCCTGAAGCCCGAGCCGAGCCGGCTGCTCACCGCGCTGCTGAAGCGCGGTCACATCCACTCGTCGGGGCCGGGGTCGACACCTTCCGCTCGTGCCGCAAGGCGCTCGCTGTAGTGCGTCCAGCCCTCCTCGTGCGCGGCACATGCCTCGGGTGTGGGCAGTCCGCTGTGGACGAGGCGCAGCAGGGTGCCGTCGGCGACCGGTTCCAAGGTGATCTCCACGGTGGTGGAGCCGGGCGGTACGGGCATGCCGCCCTCGGCCCAGCCCCAGGTGAAGACCAGTCGACGGGGCGGGTCGACCACGACGAAACGGCCCTCGGCAACGTTCTCACCTGTGATGTTCGTGCGGTAGGCCCCGCCCGCCTCGAAGGAGAACTCGCCGTCCTTGCCCATCCAGGACAGCCACTTCTCCCGGTCGGTGAAGAAGGAGAACACGGTCTCGGGCCGGGCGGCGATGCGCCGTTCCACCGTGACTACGCCTGTGCTCACTGAGCCGTCCCTCCGGACCTCTCGTTCCGCTCGGCCGCCTCCGCCAACTCGGCGAGGGTGTCGAGCCTGGTGGCCCACATCGACTGCAGGTAGTCGGCCAGGGGCCCCATGGCTTCGCGGTCCGCGTGGTAGTAGCGCCGCTTGCCCTCCTGGCGCAGCGTAACCAGGCCCGACTCCCTCAGCACCTTGAGGTGCTGCGAGACCGCGCCGAAGGTGACGTCGAAGCGCTCGGCGATCTCTCCGGCGGACAGCTCCGCGTCCCAGATCAGGCGCAGGATCTCTCGCCGTCTCGGCTCGGCGACCGCCCGTACCGCATCCATGCGCGTCATTTTAGTCGCTACTTCAGTTTGCCAACGCCGGGGACTTCATTTTAGTCTCGACTAAAGCACGTCCCAGGCCGACCCGGCCCGGGACCGCACACGAAGGGACACCCATGGCCGACATCGCGCTTCAGATCCGTATCGACACCGCCACCGACACCGTTTACCGGGCGATCTCCACCGCCGAGGGCGTGGCCGGCTGGTTCACCACCGGGGCCGAGATCGGCGAGGGCGTCGGCGCCCTGCACCGGCTCTCCTTCCCCGGTGCGCCGATGACCTGGGACTTCCGCATCGAGGCGGCGGAGCCGGGCAAGCGCCTCGTACAGACCGTGGTCGCCGGCCCGCCGCAGTGGATCGGCACCGAGATCGTCTACGCCCTGGAGGCGCACCCCGAAGGGGGCACGGTGGTGCGGTTCGACCACACCGGCTTCGCCGAGATCGACGACATGTTCCGCGAGGTCACGATGGGCTGGGCGGGCATGTTCCTGCGCCTGAAGGAGTACATCGAGACCGGCAGCCCGGTCCCGTACTTCACCGTCTGAAATCCCCCGCCCAGCCCGCATCACCAGGAGCACGACCCATGTCCGAGATCGCATTCCAGGTCGACGTCGACGCCGAGCGCGCCGCGGTTCACGAAGCCCTGAACACCCATGACGGCCTCACCGGCTGGTGGACCACCGGCGTGAACCGTAAGGACGACACCCTCTTCTTCGATTTCCCCCAGATCCCCGAACCGTTCCGGCTGCGCCGGGACAGGGCCGACGAGGACGAGGTCCGCTGGACGTCCGTCGGCGCCTTCCCGCCGCACTGGTCGGGCACCGTCATCACCTGGCAGCTGACCGACATCCCCGGCACATCCGGCACCAGGGTCCTCTTCCGCCACACGGGCTGGCAGGACGGCGACCCGGGCCTGCCCCCGGCCGCCTACACCTGGGGACAGCTCATGACCCGTCTCAAGCAGTACGCCGAAACCGCCACCCCGCAACCCCTGTTCACCCTCTGAGGACCGCCATGGCATACGACGAAGGACTCGCCCAGCGCATCCGCGGGCGCCTAGGAGCGCAGGACCACATCACCGAGAAGCGCATGTTCGGCGGCCTTTCGTTCCTGTGCCACGGCAACATGGCCGTCGGGGTCGTAGGGGACGAGCTGATCGTCCGCGTCGGCCCCGCCAGTACCGAGGCCGCACTGGCCCGGCCGGGCGCGCGCGCCTTCGACTTCAGCGGCCGCCCGATGCGCGGCTGGGTCACCGTCGCCGCGTCCGCGCTCGCGGAGGAGGCCGCGCTCCTCGCCTGGATCGAGGAGGGACTCGGGTACGCACTCGGTCTACCACCCAAGTAGACGGCACCCGGGGGCTGTACGGGTGCCGACGACACGACAGGACGCAGGAGAACGATGACGATCGACGAGACGGCGGAGCGGGTGATCCCGCTCCCGCCCGAACAGGTCGCGGCCTACGCCATGGACTGGCGCAACGACCCCTACTGGACCCAGGGCATCCGGGAGGCCGCGCTGACCCGGAAAGGGGACTCAGGCGAGTTCGGCGTGGGTGCCGAGGTGACCCGTACCGCGTACTTCCTCAGCAAGCGCATCGACTACGTGCTGCGCGTCGACGCGTACGAACCCGCCAGGCTGCTGGACATGGTGTCGGTGGCCGGCCCGATGCCCATGCACATCACCTACGCCTTCGCCCCGCACCCCCGCGGCACACTCGCCCGCATCCGGGTCCGCGGCGACGCCGGCGGCTACTACCGCCTGGCCGCGCCCATCATGGCGGGAAAGGTCCGCTCGTCCATCGGCAAGGACCTGCGCGACCTTGAGCGCAGACTCTCGGAGCCGCCACGGTCCGCGGACGCCCCCTAGCGTCGTTCCGGCGTCCGGTCATCGCCCGCATGACACGCCGCGAAACAGCAGGTCAGGATGCCTTCGCGGCAGGTTCGAGGATCGCGACGCACTCCACATGGTGGGTCATCGGAAAGGAGTCAGCTTGAAGGCGTTAAGGAAAAGCCCAGGTCAGATCCTGATTAGCGGCCCATCGTTCCGCACGCTGGCGCCCAGAGCGTCAAACGAGCGTCATGACCAACAAACCAGTCTCATTCGGGCGGAAGGGATGTGGAGCTGCTTCTCCAGCTATGGCTGGTGCTGCGCAGACTTGTCGAGGCCCGGGGCTCGTCAACCGCCGGTCGAGGAGCCTCGGCACCGTCTCACGTCTGTCAGTGAGCCGCGGTCCGCAGATCCGAGAGCAGAGCATCGAGAATCGACTCCTCTTCGACACGTACTCCGTGCTCGGTCAGCGCGGTGGCCAAGCGCGGATCCCACGGCGTCGCGGAGGCCGTTCCCGTCAGGTACTGCGGCTCGCATATCCCGGCCACGGCCGCCTGGTAGTCGGCGGCTTCGTACCGCCAGGGGCGCCATGGGGCCACTCGCCCAAGGGCAGTGGCGATGCGCACCCCTCCCCAGTCGAAGTCCGCGTGGTGGAGCAGAACCGCTCCGCGTGCGGACAGGCCGCGCAGCAGGGTGAGCGCCGCCGCCGAGGGTTGTCCCTGCAGGCACACCATGGGCGGGCATGCCGGGCCGAGGGCGTCGGCGGCGGCGGACAGGACGGCCGGGTTCTCGCACACGTGGACGTCTCCGGTCGCCGTCGTGATCCCGTTCGCAGTCCGGCGGGTGAGGGAACGCAGCGTCAGGACCGTGGGTTCGCCCTCGTCGGCCATCCAGTCGAGGGCGGGTGTGCCGCGCAGGTTGAGGGTGAGGACGGTGGATGACAGGTCGTCCTTGAGCAGTCCGGCCGAAGCCCAGGCCTCGCGTCGCCACTCGGCGCCGGCTCCGTCGGGGAAGCCGGTGAGCGCACGGATCCCCGAGAGCACGAGCGTGGCGAGCGGGGTTCCTTCGTCCAGGGCATGGGCACCGGTCAGCCGCAGTGCCGCGAACGCCGCCCGTGACATCGGGGGGTCGGCCGGCAGTGCGCGCAGTGCCCGTACGGCGGCGGTGACGAGGGGGCCGGCGGCCTCGGGGGTGCGGGCGAGTCGCCGTACGAGACCGTCCTCGCGGATCTGACCGGCCCAGTCGGCCAGTTCGGCGTTGACGGCGGCGAGCGGGGCCAGTGCCTCCTCCCACGCCCCGGCGAGTCTGTCCCGTATCTCCGCGCGCGGTACGACAGGCCCGGTGAGGGCGACCACGGCGGTCTCCAGGCCGTCGGGACTGACGCCGGAGCGGCGCAGGACCTCGTCCACCGTGTCGAGGCGTACGGTCAGGGACCGTCCGGCGCTCGGAGGGCGTCCCAGCAACCGCTCGGCGGCTCGGCGTTGGAGGTCGTCGGGGCGTGCCAGGGTGACCGTCCCGGTGAGCGGCCGTCCAGCCGCCATCCGCTGTCTGACGCGCTCCAGGAACCAGGCCAGTCCCGGGTCCCCGAGCAGCCGTCCGAGCCGTTCAGCGTCGACCTTCGCCTCGGCCGCCGACGGGTTCACGTCCACGGGGTGCCCGGTTCCACCGTGGCGCGGAAAGCGTCGAGCGCGCCGGTTTCAGGGGCGGGGCCGGGGAATGGAGAAGGAACCGGTGCCGGGCCCGCGGTGGTGCCGGGCTCGGGGCCGCGTCGCCGTTCGCCACCGTCCCACTCCCACCGGGTCACCAGCACGGCGTCGATGTCGTCGACCCGGGACAGCTGGGCGATGGCGATGCCGGGGACCTGTGGGTAGCAGGCCCACTCGCGTTCGCTGGTCATGACGACGTCGAGGTCGAAGGCACGGAGCAGGCCCAGGCACTTGGCGCGGGAGTCGTCGTCGACTCCGGCGAAGGCCTCGTCGAGGGTGACGAGGCGCGGGGCGTGGGCGCCACCCGCGCTCGCGTAGTGGGAGGAGGCGGCGGCGAACAGGGGGACGGACGCGGCGAGGACACGTTCACCGCCGGAGGCGGGGCCGGTGGCGGGCACCCATCTGCCGTGCTGGTGGCGTTCGACGCCGAACTCGTGCCAGGCTCGGTAGTCGAGGGCGGCGGTGAGGTCCTCCTGCCAGCTGCCGGTACGGTCGTCGGCCTGCCGGCGGGCGATCTGCTCCTGAAGGAAGGCGCCGACGGCGGCCCGGTCCTCGGGTGACCAGGCGTCGGCGGACTGGCGCAGCCGGTCCCTGGCCTGTGCCAGCCCCTGCGGGGCGCGGCGGGAGGCGCGCCAGACCAGGCGCAGCTTCATGCCCGTGGACGTCGGACGCTCCTCCAGCTCCCTGTTCATGGCACGTACTTGGCGTTCGGCCGAACCGATCAGTTCCTGAAGAGTGCCGGCGACCTCGGTGATCAGGTGGGTCTGCAGGATCTCGCGTTCGTGCGCGGACAGGATGCGGGTCAGTTCGGCGACCTCGGTGGCGAGGGCTTCGGCGAGCTCGGGTACGGCGCGTTCGCGGCCCTGGTAGACGATGTCGACGCGCATGCCGTCCTCGCCGGGGCGGGCCGTGGCGGTGTGGCCGTGCCGGGACAACGCGTCCTGGAGCCGACCGAGTTCCTCGCTGAGATATCGCTGGATGCGTTCCCAGGCCGCGTCGGAGTCCTCGGTCGTGGCGAGGCGGGACTCGATGGCGCGGGCGAGGGTCACGGCGGGGGTGGCCGCCCAGGGTCCGCCGTCCTCGTCCGGTACGGGCAGGTCGGGGAGGGCCACGGCGAGCAGTCCGGTCGCCGTGAACCGCTGGAGCGCGGCGACGGCCCGTTCGCGCGCGGCGGTGGCGTCGGTGACGTCATCGGCGAGCCGCTCGATGCGCCCCTCGGCATGGCCGGCCCGCCGGTCGGCGGCTTGGATGTCCTCCTGGGCGCGCTGCTGTTCGCGCTCGCAGGCGCGTGCGGCTTCCCCGGTCTCCTCCAGCAGCCGCTGGAGTTCGGCGACGGCCGCTCCGACGGTCGAGCGGAGGGTGCGCAGATGTTCGTCGGCGGCCGCGGCGAGGCGGGCCGCCTCCGTGGCGCGTTCGGCGAGCTCTGCGGCGAGCCGCTCGGCACGGTCGGTCTCGGTGCGTTCCGCGTCGACCGCCTGCTCGGCGTCCGCGCGCTCGCGCGAGGCGGGCCAGAGCGCGGCGAGGTGCACGGCGTGGTCGGCGAGCGCGTGCCGCACGGCCGCCAGACCATCCCGTCCGGCGGGGAGGTTCAGGTCGGTTGCCGTGTCGCCGAGTTCGTTGGCCGTGCGGTCGGCTTCGGTCGCCGCGCGGGACAGTTCGGCGGCCCGCTCCCGCTGCCGGGTACGGGCCCGTTGGACGGCTTCGGCCGCCGCGCCGAGCCGGGCGTGGGCGCGGCGCAGGTCGTCCTCGACGGGTACGGCGGCGAGTTCGGCGTCCAGGACAGTGCGCCGTTCGGACACCACTCGTCGCTCCTCGACGAGTTGCTCCCGTTCGACCTCCATGGCCGCCTGCGCGATGCGCAGTTCGGCGATCCGGTTCCTGCGGTCCTGTTCCCGGGCCTTCTCCCCCACGTACTGGGCGCTGTCCTTGGCCCAGCCGCCGGTGAGCGCGCCGACCCGGAACCGACCGTCGGCACAGACCCAGGTACGGCTGTCACCGTCCTGGTCCGTGTCCACCAGCGCGATGGCGGCCAGCAGGCGCTGGACGGTCTGCTCGCCGACGGCGGCGGCCCCGGCGTCGGTGTGGTCGACGGCCGGGCAGAGCGCGCGGTCGAGTCCGTTGCCGGTGGGCAGGTCGAGGGGGTCGAGAAGGACATCGTGGCCGTGCGCCGACACCGCCGTGCCGTCCGGCCGCACCCAGGCATCGAGGAGCCCGGAGGCCTCCAACGCAGCTTCCAAGCCTGCCTGTTGCTCCTTCCTCACGTGCGGGCGGAAGTCGATGAGACGCCACAACGGAGCACCGAGGGCGCGGGTGCGGACGTCGGCGGTGCGGGTGTGCGGGGCGGCCGGTCCGCGCTGTCCGCCGGTTTCCAGAGCGGCCAGTTCCTCGGCGCCCTGGCGCAGGCGTTCGGCGGTGGCCTTCTCCGACTGGGCCAAGGCGGCGCCCCGGTCGGCCAGTCGGGCGCCGAGGACGCGGTGGGCGGTGGTGGCGGCGAGTCGGGCCGGATGGGGTCCGTCCAGAGTGCTCGTCCAGCCCTGCACGGCGTCGAGCAACCCCGGCAGCCCGTCGACGCGGAGTTCCGCGAACCCCGACAGTTTCTCCCGGACGGCCGCGACCAGGGCGTGTCCGGCCTCCGCGACCAACTCCTCCGCCTCGGCCAGCTGCGCGGCGCCGCGCCCGGCCTCCTCGTCGGCCTCGTCGGCGCGCAGCCCGGCGGTCCTACGGGCCTCCTCCGCGCGTTCGGCCGCCGTCACCAGGGTCTCCACATGGTCCACGGCCCGCCGTCTGCTCGCCATGGCCTCGTCGGCGGCCCGGCGCAGGGCCGGGGTGGGGGCTCCCGAGGTCCTGGGTACGTCGATGCGGGCCGCCGCCGCGCTGTCGGCGACCCTGCCCTCGATGTCGTCCAGGGCTTCCCGGGCGGCGGTCAGCCGGTTCGTGGCGGTGGCGAGCCGGCCGAGGGCCCGGGTGTGGGCTTCGGCGGCCTGCTGCCGGTCGGCCTCGAAGCGGACGGTGTCCCCGGCCGTCCGGGAGGCGTCGGCCGCCGCCTGGTCGAGGGCGCGGGCGTCGCGCATCTCGGGCCCGGAGCGCAGTGCCGCGTCCTGCGCGCTGAGCCGTGCCGCCCGCTCGGCGAGCGCCGTCGCGCGGTCCCGCGCCTCGGTACGGTCAGTGACGGCCTGGTCGTGGTCGGCCTGTGCCCTGACGAGTTCCCGCTGGAGGTGTTCGTAGCGGGCGTGTTCGGCGCGGGGCAGGCGGGCCCGGCGCCGGGCGGCGATGCGGGCGTAGCGCCGGTAGTGGTCGAGGAACGCCGACGACGCCTGCTGGGCCTCGCGTGCCGCCCGCAGTTCCTCCTTCTCCTCGTCCAGCGACCGGAACGCCTCCGCCGCGTCGGCGACGACCGCCTGGTCCATCGGCGGTAGCGCCTCCGTCAACGCCCGCGACAGAGCTGCCTCGTTGGGCCGCTTGGACAGCTGGGGCTGGCGCAGCTGAATGAGCAGGTCGACGAGCGCGCTGTAGCGCCGCTCCCCCAGTCCGAACAAGGCCTCGTCGACCGCGCGGCGGTACGCCTTGGCGGTGTCGTAGACCATGCCGTGGCCGCCGATGGCCTCGGCGAGCCGGTCCCGGGACAGGGCGGTGCCGGTGGCGTCGAGCAGGTCGAGTCCGGCGGCGATCCGCTGGGTGGTGACGGCGAACCAGTGGCGGGCGATACCGCGTCCGGCGACGGCCTTCAGGCCGCACAGCAGGGTGCGGAAGTGGGCCTCGCCGGTGGTGTCGTCGAGCCGCCCGAACTCGATCCAGGTGTAGCCGAGACGTTCCGGGTGAGGGTGTTCGCCGCCCAGAAGCAGGTTCCATTCCATGCGCTTGCCGGGGTCGCCGTCGGGCTCGACACGGCGCGCGGAGAGGTCTCCGTCCAGCAGGAACGGCAGGGTGAGGGCGAGCACCTTCGACTTGCCGGTGCCGTTGTTGCCACGCAGCAGCAGTCGGCCGTCGCGGAACCAGAACTCCTCCACGTCGTAGTGGAACAGGTCGACGAGCCCGATCCGCAGGGGCCGCCACCGGCCGGGCGCGGGGGCGGGCAGCACGAACGCCGGGGGCTCGGTCCGTACGGTCTGCGCGGGCGGGGCGGTCACGGCGCGGGTCACCCTTCGTCGCCGGTGGTGGTGATGACGGCGTCGCCGACCGCGTACCGCGCGAGGGCGGGGCGGGGCACGACGCCTCGCGGGGTGTCCTCGGCGAGCCCGAGGGCCTGGAGCTTGGTCAGGGCCTGGGCCACGAGCGCCGGTTCGGCTCCCGGCTCGCGGGCGGTCTTCGACCAGAAATTGCCGTGCTGCGCGGCGAGTTCGCGCACGTGCGCGGCCAGCTCGGCGACCGTGACGGGCCGGTCGGCCTGGGCCAGGTGCTGGGCGAGGAGCAGGGTGATGTGGCCGTGGGTGCCCTGTTCCGGCATGCGTACGTCGGTCAGGTCGTCCAGCGGGTCGACCATGGCGATGCCTTCGGCCCGCACCTCTGCGATCAGGCCGGTCAGTTCGGTGATCCGGGCGGTGATGAAGCCGCGTTGCCGGGTGAGATAGGCGAGTTGGTCGTCGGTGAGGTCGTCGTAGTAGAGCACGGGGTCGTCGAGGAGGCGGCGGGTCAGTGTCCAGCGGATGGTGCGGAAGCGCAGTTCGTCGCTGTCGAGGGCGGTCCGCGCCGTCATCTCCGTCAGGCGTCCCACGAAGTCCTCCGCCTCGATCAGGGAGGGGCCGCGCAGGGCGGCGGGCATCCCCGCGAGGACGCGTCGGCGTACGTCGTACAGCACGTCACCGGAGCCGCTGACATAGGCCTCCTCGTCACCGGCGACCCGCCGCAGCACCCCGAGCCGGAGCAGCAGGCGTACGACGGCGGCCAGGTCGAGGCGTTCGTCGCGCCGCTCCAGGGTGAACTCGATTCCGGCGGCGAGGAGTTCGGGGTCGGCGGCGGCCAGGACGACCTGTTCGGCGAGGCGGCCGAGGGCGACCTGGGCCTCCCCGCGCTCCAGGGCGGCGAGGGTCAGGCAGAGCAGGACGTAGCGGCGGCGGGTGAAGGGCAGGGCGGTGCGGGCCGCCTCGCGGGCGGGGTGGGTGGCGTCGGTGAGGGTGCCGGGTGTCTTGCGGAGCCGGGCCGCGTCGGCGTCGGTGCGCAGCGTCCAGCCGACGTTGCGTTCGAACCAGTCGCGCAGCGCGGTGGCGTGCCGGCGCACCAGCCGGAACTCGTCGGCGTACGGCCCGTCGGCGGTCAGCAGCGGCTCCTTCAGCAACGCGCGTGCGGCACGCTGGAGTTCGGCCTCGCGCTGGCCTTCGAGGACCTCCGCCAGGGGACCGGAGGGGCCGGAAGGGCTGGTCATCGGTCCTCCCCCGTCTCCCCGGTCGCGGTGAGGTCGACGATGTCGATCAGGTGGTCGGGGCCGCTGAACACCCCGTCGGGGGTGTTCACTTCGGCCGTCGTGCCGTCGTCGAGCGCGGTCAGCCGTATCTCCATCGAACCGTCCGAACTGGTCGCCGTCGTGGTGGTCATGCCGGGCCGCCAGGTGGCGAGGGCGTCGCCGAGCAGGCGCAGGAACAACTGGAAGGCGACGGGGTCGAGTTCTCCTAGCCGGGACAGCCGTACCGGCCCGCCCGTCGCGAGCCGGTCGCGGGCCTGTCCGGCCTGAGCCGTCTGCCGGGCGGCGAGTTCGGCGAGCCGCCGTTTCGCCTCGCCCCGGTCGGCGACCCGGCGCGGCTTGCCCCGGCGTTCATAGCTTCCGGTACGGCGCAGCTGGGGGCTGATCCGCAGGGGACGCGCCTTGGCCCAAGGCGTGGCGGCAGGCTCCGGGGCGGCGGCGCGTTCGGCGAGGGTGTCGGCGTCGACGGTGAGGTGCCGGGACGAGTGCAGTCCGAAGGCCACCCGCCACAGCCGGTGCCGCGTCTCGTCGTCGGGCGCCTGGGCGAACCAGCGGGCCAGCGTGCGGAAGTCGGCGGAGCGGTCCGAGCGTCCGGCCCGCCGCTCGTTCAGCTGCCGTACGACGGCGAGAAGTTGCGGAATCGCGCCGAGGGCACGCCCGCGCAGCAGCCGGGCCTGCGACTCCCGGTCCTCCTCCGACACGAACCACTGGGCGAGCCCGGACCAGCGCGCCGCCCACCTCTCGTACGCCGCCGCTTCCGCCCGCTCGGCCTCCTCGGGAGCGGCGTCGGCGGCCTCCCGCCCGGCGGCGAGGGCCAGCAGCGGCTCCACCCTGCCCTGTTCCTCCAGTTCGCCGATGAGCAGGGCGATCCGCCCGCCGAGCGTGATCAGATCCTGGATGAACCGCTCCAGGTACTGGATCAGCCTGTCCTTGTAGGCGAGGAACGCCTCGACCTCGATGTCGTGCAGGTCGATGGTGCGCTGCAACGACCCCATGAAGGCACGCGCGTTGTCCGCGAGGTCGGTGAAGCGAGCCGTGAGGACGGACAGCGCGATATGTGCCTTGGCCGGGTCCGGCTCGTCCTCCTGGGCGATCACCAGCAGCGCTCGCAGCTGCGTGACGATGTCGTGCAGCGCGACCGCCTGGAGTTCCCCGCGCCGGCCGAGCGTCGCGTCGTACGTCCCGAGCGCCGCCTCGGCCGCCTCACCGGCCCGGGTGAGCTGGTAGATGAACCGCCTGCGGTAGAAGTCCTCGACGGCTGTCACCCGCGCATGGTCGGGATCTGCCCGCAGGTTCCCCCAACCGACGAGACTGTCCAGCGCCTTCACCACCGACTCGACGTCACCGGGCCGTGCGTCCGCGTCCAGCGCCGCGAACACGTCCTCCGGCCGCAGATGCACCGCGAACCGCTCCTTGGCGGCGAGGAACGCTCGCATCACCCGACGGTAGAGGGCGGAGTTGGGCGCGGTGAGGTGCGCGAACGGGCTGTAGTCGGGCGAGGTCATCGTGGGTCCATTGTTCCCGACCTCCGCCCTCGCCGGTGCGTGATGTCTGGTTTTCGTCTCACACCAGGGGTGTGGCCGCGCACTCCGCCCACACCGTCTTGCCCGGCCCGTCGGACCGCGCGTGCCAGCCCCAGCGGGACGCCAGCCCCGCGACGATGACCAGCCCCCGGCCCGCGGTGTCCTCGGGGTCCGCCGCACGCAGCGCCTCCGGGCGGGGCGGTGTGCGTTCGGCGCGGGTGTCGGTGACCTCGATCCGGACCACCGCGGCGGCCGGTCCGGTCACGTACAGGCGCAGGTGGAAGTCCCGGCCGGAGACCTGCCCGTGCCGCACCGCGTTGGCGGTCAGCTCGCCGACGACCAGTGCGATCGACTCGTGCGGGCCGCCGCCGTACGGGATCCCCCAGGTGTCCAGCCGGTGGGCGGCGAGCCTGCGGGCGAGCCGGGCGCCGCGCGGGGTGGAGGTGAAGCGCATCTCGAAGGCGCTGCCGGGTTTGTTCGTCATGCCGACAACGGTTGTCCTCGGTCGCGTAGCGTGACCAGCGGTGACGCACTGACGCGGGCCGGTTGTACGCGCGGTGTCGGTACGAGTACGAGCGGCGCGGCGTGACGCCGTCCCGGAGACGGGCGTTGGGGCAGGGAGGCGGCAGAGGTGACCGAGGTTACGGAAGAAGAGGGCACCGCGGGCCAGGCGGCGGACGCCTCGGGCCGGGGCGTGGTCGCCGCGTTCGGCCAGACCATGAAGACACTGCGGCTGCGGGCGGGCCTGGAACGCGAGGAGTTGGGACGGCGGATCGGCTACTCGGCGTCCACGGTCGCGTCGTTCGAGCAGGGACGGCGGATCCCGTCCCCCAGGACCATCGACAAGGTGGACGAGGCGCTGAGGGCGGAGGGGCTGCTCACGGTGTGGAAGGAGCAGGTGGAGAGGGCGCAGTACCCGGTGTTCTTTCAAGGGATGGCGAAGCTGGAGAAGGAGGCCCTTGAGCTGCTGATGTACGACGCGCTCATCGTCAACGGCCTGCTCCAGACCGAGGAGTACATGCGTGCCCTGCTTGCCATGCGGCGTCCGTCCTTGGACGAGGAGACGATCGATCAGCGGGTAACCGCGCGGCTGGCCCGGCAGGACATCTTCGACCGGCGGCCCATGCCACTACTGGGGTTCGTAGTGAACGAGGCGGTGTTGCGGCACCGCTACGGCGGCATGGGCGTACTACGCGGCCAGTTGGAGCACCTCCTTCTGATCGGGCAGAAGCGGAACGTCGAGATCCAGGTCATGCCGCTCGACTGCGAGGACAACGCGGGCGTGAACGGGCCGTTCACCGTCGTCACTCGGAAGGACGGCAAGAAGTTCGTCTACTCCGAGACACACACATTCAGCACACTCGAAGCCGACCCCGAACAGACGGTTCTCGCCGCCGCACGCTATGGGATCATCCGATCACAGGCTCTCAGTCCTCGAGAGTCCTCGCAGTTCATCGAGAAGTTGCTGGGAGAGCTATGAACACCGCCGAGTCCGAACTCACCTGGTTCAAGAGCAGCTACAGCAACACCGAGGGCGGCCAGTGCGTAGAGGTCGCGTGGTTCAAGAGCAGCTACAGCGGAGCCGAGGGCGGCGACTGCGTAGAGGTCGCCGCCGACCCCGGAGTCGTGCACATCCGTGACTCCAAGGCCGAGGCCGGACCCGTCCTGCGGGTGTCGCGTGAGGCGTGGGCGGGGTTCCTGGGACGCCGTTAGACCGGCAGGTACGGGCTCGGCCTGCCGTACCAGCTGATGCGCAGGGCGTCGCGGGCCCGGGTCGCCGCGACGAACAGCAGGGAGCGGGCCTTGAGTTCCTCGCGGGCGAGTCGCTGCGGGTCCGTGTCGCGGTAGCGCTGGACGACCGAGGCACGGGGGATGACGCCGTCGCGGGCGCCGACAATGGCGAGCCGCTGGTATTCGAGGCACTTGAAGCGGTGCATCGTGCCGACGTGGATGTCGCCGTCTCCCTTCGCGCCGTCCTTGGTGAGTTCGGCGACGGTGAGGCCGGCCTGGGTCGCCAGGTGGTACATGACCTGGTTGACGGCCTCGCGGTCGGCGACGCAGACCGCGATGGTGCCGCGCGGGTCGCGGGGTGCGCCGTCGGCGCCGCCGGTGGCAAGCTCTTCCCGCCAGGCCCGCAGCGTGGTGCCGAGCTTGGCGAGTTCGTCGTCCCATGAGTCGCAGGGGACGAGTTCGGGGGCCGGGCCGCGCAGGACCGAGCGGTAGCCGTCGAGGTTGTCAGTGCCGTCGTCGAGGTCGTCGAAGGTGATCCCGCCGTTCTTGGGGTTCACCACCTGCATGGCACGGTTCAGGATCTCGCGGGTGGTGCGGTAGCTGAGGGTGAGGCGGGCCGCGCGGCCCCGGATGTGGACGCCCACAGTCCCCAGGGTGACCTGCTGGTCGTAGATGCGCTGGTGGGTGTCGCCAGGCGATGAACATGTCGTCGTCGCCGGAAGCGACCACGGCACGGAGCATCTTCCAGTGGGCGGGGCGGAGGTCCTGTGCCTCGTCGACGACGACGTGCTTGTAGCGGTGGCCCAGGTAGTACATGCCGGAGCTGTCGTCGCGGTGCTTGAGATCCAGGCCGCCGATTTCGTCCTTGTACTCCTGGCGCTTCCTGATCTTGTCGGCGCGTTGCATCTCGAAGCGGGCGGCGCGTTCGGCGGCCTGCCCCCAGGTCTCGCGGTTCTCCTTGTCGAGACGGGTGGTGAACTGTTCCAGGATCTTCCAGATCTGGGCACGGTCGGGGCGGCTGACGGAACGGCCCCGTCCGGCCCGGCGGGCGTCGAAGTACGCCTTGCGGGTGCCGAGCGACTGGCCGAGGATCACCTGCTCCCACTCCTCGTAGAGGAACTCGGGGTCCCAGCGCTTCTCGTCGAGTTCGAGGAGCAAGCACCCCTCCGGCGGCCGGCTCTTTCACGACCGGGTAGATCGCCTTCCAGGAAAGTGCGCCTGCGTAGTCCCGCACTCTCCTGACTGTTCGTTCCGGTCTTGGCTCCATCGTCGATGTCCGCCCGGCGCATCCGCTCCCACAGCGCCATCGCGTGGACCCCGAAGTCGGCGGCCACTTGCTCGACCGTCACACCCGGGCCCGCCATTCCTGGCCACCCGCACGGCATCCTCGCGGAACTCTGCTGGATAAGGAGTGGACACAGCGACACCCTTCCCACCCACTCCACAGGGCAGACCAGTTCACATGTCACCCATTCGTGCAGCGGACCCCACGAACCCCGCTGCCCTGAGTAGATGAAGAAGCGCAACGCACTCGACACGGTGTACCCGTCCCAGCCTCGAAAGCACGTCGAGCAGGTTCACCGGAACTATAAACCAGCAGGTCAGGAACCCTTAGCTACCGGTTCAAGGATGGCAACGCACTCCACATGATGCGTCATCGGGAACAGGTCGAACGCCCGCAGTGTCCGCACCCGGTATCCGCCGTCGCGGAAGTAGGCCAGGTCGCGGGCCAGCGCGGCCGGGTCGCAGGCCACGTAGGCGATGCGGCGGGCGCCCAGGGACGACAGGTGGGCCACCATGCCGCGGCCCGCGCCCGTGCGCGGTGGGTCCAGGACGATGAGGTCGACCTCGGTGATGCCGGTGCGCGGCAGGACCGACTCGACCTTGCCCTGTTCGATGCGGACGCGGTCGAAGTCGGCCAGGTTGTGGCGGGCGTCCTCCACCGCGCGCTTTCCGGACTCGATGCCGAGCACCGCGCCCTGCTCTCCGATCCGGTCGGCGAGTGCGCCGGCGAACAGGCCGACGCCGCAGTACAGGTCGAGCGCCGTCTCCCCCTTGCGCGGCAGCAGTCCCTGCATCACCGCCGTCACCAGGGTGTCCGCCGCCTTCGGGTGGACCTGCCAGAAACCGCCGCCGCCCACGCGGTAGGTACGGCCGTCGGCCCGCTCACGGACGAAGGGACGGCCGTGGACGCGGTGCACCCCGCCGACCCGCTCGTCGACCCTGAGCACCGATACCGGCCGGTCCAGCTCCACCAGGGGCAGCCGTGCGCCGGGCTTCGGGGTGAGGATCACCTGGCGGTCCTGCGAGCCGGTAGCGGCGATCGCCTCGACCGAGTCCATGCCCGTCCAGCTCCGCTTCTCGACGCCCAGCTCGCTGACGCCCTCGGCGGCGATCATGCAGTGCTCGACCGGCTCCACCTCGTGCGAGCGGTGCCGTCGCAGGCCCGCCCTGCCGGAGGGGTCCACCGCGTACTGCACCCGCGTACGCCACTTCGGGACCTCACCCGCCGGAAGCTTGTCGCCCTCGGCCGGAACCACCGTGCCGTCCCAGCCCGCCTCCTCGGGGGTGAGGCCCGCGAGCCGGCTGAGCTGCTCGGCGATCACCTCGCCCTTGAGTCGGCGCTGGGCGCCCGGCTTGGCGTGCTGCCAGTCGCAGCCGCCGCAGCGGCCGGGGCCCGCGTACGGGCATGGCGCGTCGATACGGTCCTTCGAGGCGTCGAGGATCCGCACGGCGTCCGCGCGCAGGAAGCGCGCGCCCTGCTCCCCTTCCGTCACCCGCGCCACGACCCGCTCACCGGGCAGGGCGTGCCTCACGAAGAGGACCTGGCCCTCGTCCGTGCGGGCGATGCAGTGGCCGCCGTGGGCCACGGGGCCGATCTCGACCTCGTACTCCTCCCCCACCAGGGACTTCTTCGGTTCTGCCTGCATGGTGGGTCGACTCCAGGTACGAGAGGGGACGAGGGAAGGGAACGACGGAACGGACGCGGCAAAGGCGCGGCCGGACAACAGCCCACCAGTCTACGTGGGTGTTGTCCGGCCGTTCACCACGAGCGAGGACGGCCTCAGCCCTGCGAGGCCGACGACTCCTTGGCCCGCTCCGCCGGGCCCCGTCGCACCGCGCCGGGCGCGCTCCAGTCCTGGCGCCTGCGGGCCCGCAGCTTCGCGGCCTCCGAGGACTCCAGCTGGTAGGGCACCGAGGTCACCATGACGCCCGGTGTGAACAGCAGCCGGCCCTTGAGCCGCAGCGCGCTCTGGTTGTGCAGCAGGTGCTCGTACCAGCGGCCCACCACGTACTCGGGGATGATCACGGAGACGGCGTCGCGCGGGGACTCCCGGCGCAGGCCCTTCACGTACTCGATCACCGGGCGGGTGATCTCGCGGTAGGGCGAGTCGAGGATCTTCAGCGGGACGTCGATGCCGCGCCGCTCCCACTCGTCCTTGAGCGCCTTGGTCTCCGCAGCGTCGACGTTGACGCTGAGGGCCTCGAGGGTGTCCGTGCGCAGCAGCTTGGCGTACGCGAGGGCGCGCAGGGTGGGTCGGTGGATCTTGGAGATGAGCACCACCGAGTGGACCCGGGAGGGGCGGGCGCTGTCGTCGCTCGGGCCCTCGGGAGCGGCGAGCTCCTCGGCCACGCCGTCGTAGTGCCGGCGGATCGCGGTCATCGTCGCGTAGAAGATGCACATGCCCAGCAGGGCGACCCAGGCGCCGTGCGTGAACTTGGTGACCAGGACGACGACCAGGACCAGGCCGGTGAAGAAGGCGCCGAACGCGTTGATGGCGCGGGAACGCACCATGTGGCGGCGCTTGGCCTGGTCCGTCTCGGTGGCCAGGTGCCGGTTCCAGTGCTTGACCATGCCGGTCTGGCTGAGCGTGAAGGACACGAACACGCCGACGATGTACAGCTGGATCAGGCGGGTCGAGTCGGCGCCGTAGATGAAGATCAGCAGGGTCGCCGTGCCCGCGAGCAGCACGATGCCGTTGGAGAAGGCGAGGCGGTCGCCGCGGGTGTGGAGCTGGCGCGGCAGATAGCGGTCCTGGGCCAGGATCGAGCCGAGCAGCGGGAAGCCGTTGTAGGCGGTGTTCGCGGCGAGGAACAGCACCAGCGCGGTGGCCGCCGCCAGCACGATGAACAGGAAGCTGCCCTTGCCGAAGACGGCCTCGGCGACCTGGGAGATCACCGGGTTCTGGACATAGCCGGAGCCCAGCCCGATGCCGTTGTGGAGGAGGTCCGTGGCCGGATTCTCGGCCATGCGGACCTTGGTCGTCATGGCCAGGGCGATGATGCCGCAGAACATGGTGACGGCGAGCAGGCCCATCATCGCGAGGGTGGTCGCCGCGTTCTTCGACTTGGGCTTGCGGAAGGCCGGGACGCCGTTGGAGATCGCCTCGACGCCGGTGAGCGCGGCACATCCGGAGGAGAAGGCGCGCAGCAGCAGGAACACCAGCGCGAAGCCCGCCAGTCCCTGGTGCTCCGCCTTGATCGTGTACGCGGCCGTGGGCGCGCGCATGGTGTCACCGAGGACAAGCCCCCGGAACGCACCCCACGCGATCATGATGAAGACGCCGGCCACGAAGACATACGTCGGAATGGCGAACAGCGTGCCCGACTCCTTGACGCCACGCAGGTTCATCAGCGTGAGGAGCACGACCACGGCGACGGCGCACAGCACCTTGTGCTGGACGACGAAGGGAACCGCGGAGCCGAGGTTCTCGATGCCGGAGGAGATGGACACGGCGACCGTGAGGACATAGTCCACGAGAAGGGCGCTGGCGACGGTGAGGCCGGCCTTGGGGCCGAGGTTGGTGGTGGCCACCTCGTAGTCGCCGCCGCCGCTCGGGTAGGCATGGACGTTCTGCCGGTAGGAGGCGACCACCGTGAACATCAGCACGACGACCGCGACCGCGATCCAAGGGCTGAAGTGGTAGGCCGACACGCCTGCGATGGACAGGACCAGCAGCACCTCGCCGGGCGCGTAGGCCACGGAGGAGAGCGGGTCGGAGGCGAAGACGGGGAGTGCGATGCGCTTCGGCAGGAGCGTTTCCCCGAGCCGATCACTGCGCAAGGCGCGCCCGATGAGGATCCGTTTGGGCACGTCGGTCAGTTTGGACACAAGAGAGGATCGTAAGGGTTCGAACTGGGGGTCGCCCACCCACCGATGGAGATCTGCCTCACGAGTGAAACCTGGGAGTTACATAACGGGGTGAAATGCGGGACGACACAGCGGAGGCGGTGGGGGCTATGTCAGCTGGTGCTGACCTCACAACACGGTCCGGCGCGCGTGCACAAGGGTGCACGACTCGGACCGTGCCTGTGTAGCTTGGGCGGCGGTCTGAGACCCTGTTCCCGGCACTTCAACTGAGCCGCAACATTGACATCGGATGACATCGGAAGGACGGTCGTGCACATCGTCATCATGGGCTGCGGAAGAGTGGGCTCCGCTCTTGCCCAGACCCTGGAGCAACAGGGGCACACGGTCGCCGTGATCGACCAGGACCCCACCGCCTTCCGACGACTGGGCTCGGGTTTCGGCGGCCGTCGTGTCACCGGGGTCGGCTTCGACCAGGACACCCTGCGCGAGGCGGGCATCGAGGAGGCCGGCGCCTTCGCCGCCGTCTCCAGCGGCGACAACTCGAACATCATCGCCGCCCGCGTGGCGCGTGAGATGTTCGGCATCGAGAACGTCGCGGCCCGTATCTACGACCCCCGTCGCGCCGAGGTCTACCAGCGGCTCGGGATCCCGACCGTCGCCACGGTCCGCTGGACGGCGGACCAGATGCTGCGCCGGCTGCTGCCGTCGGGCGCCGAGCCGCTGTGGCGCGACCCCACCGGAGGCGTTCAGCTCGCCGAGGTGCACGCCTCGCCGAAGTGGGTCGGGCACAAGATCAGCAAGATGCAGGAGGAGACGGGCGTCAGGGTCGCGTTCCTCACCAGGCTGGGAGAGGCGATCCTGCCCACCTCGCAGACGGTGCTGCAGGAGGGCGACCTCGTGCACGTGATGATGCGCTCGGACGACGTCGACAAGGTCGAGGCGTCGTTCGCCGAAGGACCTGAAGAGGAGGGCGGTCACTGATGAGGGTCGCC
Organism: Streptomyces sp. NPDC047022; assembly: GCF_040644155.1. Taxonomy (NCBI): domain Bacteria; kingdom Bacillati; phylum Actinomycetota; class Actinomycetes; order Kitasatosporales; family Streptomycetaceae; genus Streptomyces; species Streptomyces sp. NPDC047022. Next base: position 22,955 of record NZ_JBEYVV010000024.1, read on the forward strand.
ATTGCCGGTGCCGGCGCGGTGGGCCGCTCGATCGCGGGCGAGCTCCTGGAGAACGGGCACGAGGTCCTGCTGATCGACAAGGCGCCGACCGCGATCTCGGTCGAGCGCGTCCCCCAGGCGGAGTGGCTGCTCGCCGACGCCTGCGAGATCACATCCCTGGACGAGGCGGCGCTGCAGCGCTGCAACGTGGTGATCGCCGCGACGGGCGACGACAAGGTCAACCTGGTCGTATCCCTGCTCGCCAAGACGGAGTACGGCGTTCCGCGCGTTGTCGCGCGCGTCAACAACCCGAAGAACGAGTGGCTGTTCAACGAGGCCTGGGGCGTGGACGTGGCCGTCTCCACCCCGCGCCTGATGTCGGCGCTCGTCGAGGAGGCCGTCAGCGTCGGAGACCTGGTCCGGCTGCTCCGCTTCAGCCACGGCGACGCGAACCTGGTGGAACTGACGCTGCCCCCGGAGTCGGCCCTGGCCGGTACGCAGGTCGGCGATGTGCAGTGGCCGCAGGACACGTCCCTGGTGACGATCATCCGCGGTACGCGGGTGCTCACGCCGTCCCTGGAGGACTCGCTGGAGGCGGGGGACGAGCTGCTGTTCGTGGCCGCGCAGGCGCGGGAGGAGCAGTTGGAGGAGCTGCTTTCGGTGCGGCGCGAGCAGGGCTGAGCGGGTGCGCTGCGCGGGCGGGGCGGTGTGGCCTGCGGGTGCGTCGTGGGGTTTGCGCAGTTCCCCGCGCCCCTGAACGGGGGCCTCCCGTACGCCGTCGGCTGCGGGTGCGTCGTGGGGATTGCGCAGTTCCCCGCGCCCCTGAACGGGGGCCTCCCGTACGCCGTCGGCTGCGGGACCGTGTGGGGATCGCGCAGTTCCCCGCGCCCCTGAACGGTGTGGTCCCGCGTTCCTGGAGGGGCGCGGGACCAGTTGGCTAGGACTCCCGGCGGTGTCGGCCCGCCGTCTCGGGTTTCTCGTCGGCCGCCTTGCGTTCCTTCTCGGCCTGCTCCTCCGCCTCCATCTCGGCGAAGACATCGATCGGGGCGGGGGCCTTCGCCAGGAACACCCAGGTCAGCCATACGGCCAGCAGGAACGGCGGGATCTTCAGCGCGATCAGGATCCAGCCGAGCTGGGAGGTGTTGGCCCACCAGTACAGCGGGAACAGGATCGCGCACTTGGCCAGCAGGATCAGGCCCCAGGCCCAACTCGCCTTCGAGTACGCCTTCTTGCGGCCCGGGTTGCGGGTGCGCCAGGAGAGGTTCTCCTTGAAGACCGGGCCGAGCATCAGCCCGATCAGCGGGACTCCGGCGAGCGTGGTGATGATGTACGCCAAGGCCAGGCCCAGCGTGTAGAGCATGCCCGGCAGATAGAAGTCCTTCGCGTTGCCGGTCATCATCGCGAAGACCACGCCGAACGCCACACCGAACACACCGCTGAAGGCGTGCTTGACGGTGTCCCTCATCACGAGGCGCACCACGACCAGCAGCAGGGACACCACGAGCGCGGCGATCGCCGACCAGTGCAGGTTCTTGTTGATCGTGAAGATGGTGACGAAGAACAGGCCCGGCACCACGGTCTCGACCATGCCGCGGACCCCGCCGAACGCCTCGAAGAGCGCGGCCTCGGTCACCGCCCGTGAATCGTGCTGGGCGTCTTCGGTCGGCTTCTCGAGTGACGTCACCGGCTACTCCCGTCCGAGTGGTCTGAGGTCGTACTTCGGGTTGAACAGGACTCTGCGGCCCCGGCTCATCGAGATCCGGCCCGAAGCGATCAGCTTGCGTCCCGGCTCTATTCCGACGATGGAGCGCCTGCCGAGCCACACCACGTCCAGGGCCGCCGTACCGTCGAACAGCTCGGCCTCCAGCGCGGGGACACCGGCCCGCGGACGCAGCGTGACCGTGCGCAAGGTACCAGTAACCGTGACGATCTGCCGGTCGTGGCAGTCGCCGATGCGCGTACAGCCCGTTTCCTCGGCGTCCTCCCGCAGCTCCTCGGACTCCAGGTCCTCCTGCGACGAGGAGAGCCGGTCGAGCATGCGGCGGAGGCGGCCGACCGGCTTTTCGGAACGAGGGACAGCGCTCATACCGAAAGCGTACCGGGGTGCGCCAACACCCCGTACCCGCGGCACCGCGGCTCACTTCTCGAAGCGGTACCCCATCCCCGGCTCGGTGATGAAGTGCTTGGGGTGCGCCGGATCCGCCTCCAGCTTCCGCCGCAGCTGGGCCATGTACACCCGCAGGTAGTTCGACTCCGTCCCGTACGACGGCCCCCACACCTCCTGCAGCAGCTGCTTCTGGCTGACGAGGCGGCCTGTGTTGCGGACGAGCACCTCCAGCAGATGCCATTCGGTGGGCGTGAGGCGTACGTCCCTGCCGGCCCGGTTGACCTTCTTGGCGGCGAGGTCGACGGTGAAGCCCTCGGTCTCCACGATCACGTCGTCCTCGTCGGCCCCGTTCGGCTCGGCCCGCCGGACGGCGGCGCGCAGGCGGGCGAGCAGCTCATCCATGCCGAACGGCTTGGTGACGTAGTCGTCGGCGCCCGCGTCCAGGGCCTCGACCTTCTCGTCGGAGGTGTGGCGGGCGGACAGCACGAGGATGGGCACCCGTGTCCAGCCGCGCAGGCCCCTGATCACCTCGACGCCGTCCATGTCGGGCAGCCCGAGGTCGAGCACCACGACGTCGGGGTGGCGGGCGGCGGCGAGCTGGAGAGCGGTGGCGCCGTCGGGGGCCGCGTCGACCTCGTACTTGCGCGCCTTCAGGTTGATCACGAGGGCGCGCACGATCTGCGGCTCGTCGTCGACCACGAGCACCCGGGTCATGTGGTTTGCCTTTCTGGTTCGGCGAGTCGGACGTCGGGTCCGGGGAATCGCTCCACGGCCCGGAGAGTGAGGACCATCGTGAGCCCGCCGCCGGGGGTGTCCTCGGCGTTGAGGGTGCCGCCCATGGCTTCCGCGAAGCCTCGCGCGACCGCGAGGCCGAGGCCCACGCCCGCGCCGCGCGGGGCGTCGCCGTAGCGCTGGAAGGGCTCGAAGATCCGTTCCTTGGCTTCGTCGGGCACTCCCGGGCCCCGGTCGACGATGCGGACCTCCACGCGGTCGGCGAGGGCGCTCGCGGAGACGAGTACGGATGCTCCCCGGGGGCTGTACTTGACGGCGTTCTCGACGAGATTGGCGACCGTACGCTCCAGGAGTCCCGCGTCCACGTCGACCATCGGCAGGGTCTCGGGGATGTCCAGCTCCACGCCGTCCTCGGGCACGCCCCCGAGGGCCATCGGCACCACCTCGTCCAGGTCGATCTCCCGGATGATCGGGGTGACGGTGCCGGTCTGCAGGCGCGACATGTCGAGCAGATTGCCCACCAGGTGGTCCAGGCGGTCTGCGCCGTCCTCGATGGCCGCCAGCAGCTCCGCGGTGTCCTCTTCGGACCACTCGACGTCGTCGGAGCGCAGGGAGGTCACCGATGCCTTGATCCCGGCCAGCGGGGTGCGCAGGTCGTGGCTGACGGCGGCGAGCAGCGCGGTGCGGATGCGGTTGCCCTCGGCCAGCGCGCGGGCCTGCTCGGCCTCCTGCTGCAGACGCTGGCGGTCCAGGGCCACCGCGGCCTGGGCGGCGAAGGCGGCCAGGACCCGGCGGTCGGCGGCGGGCAGCACGCGCCCGGACAGCGCCAGCGCCATGTGGTCTCCGACCGGTACGTCCACGTCGGCGTCCTCGGGCCGCTCGACCGGGGCGCCGGGGCCCACGCTGCCCGCGCAGGTCCACGGGTCCACGTCGCTCGCCCGCTCCAGCATCGCCGCCGTGTCCATGGCGAACGTCTCGCGTACGCGTTCGAGCAGTGCCTCCAGGCTTGTCTCGCCGCGCAGCACGCTGCCCGCGAGGAAGGACAGGATCTCCGACTCGGCGCGCAGCCGCGCCGCCTGATGGGTGCGCCGGGCCGCGAGGTCCACCACCGACGCCACGGACACCGCCACCGCGACGAAGATCACGATGGCGACGATGTTCCTGGGGTCGGCGATCGTCAGCCGGTGCAGGGGCGGTGTGTAGTAGTAGTTCAGCAGCAGCGAGCCGAAGGCAGCGGAGGCGAGTGCCGGGAAGAGCCCGCCGAGCAGGGCCGCCGCGACGGTCAGCGCCAGGAACAGCAGCATGTCGTTGGCGAGGCCGAGGTGGACGGAGTTCAGCACCAGCGCGAGCACGACGGGGCCGACGATGCCGACCAGCCAGCCCGCCACGATCCTGGTACGGCCGAGTCGCGCGCCGCGGGCGACCGGGAGGCCGCGCCCCTTGGCGACCTCCTCGTGGGTGACGATGTGCACGTCGATGTCGGGGCCGGACTCACGGGCCACCGTGGCGCCCACGCCAGGGCCGAAGACGTACTGCCAGGTCTTGCGGCGGGAGGAGCCGAGGACGATCTGGGTGGCGTTGGCGCCTCGTGCGAAGTCGAGCAGCGCGGCGGGGATGTCCTCGCCCACGACGTGGTGGAAGGTGCCGCCCAGGTCCTCGACGAGGGTCCGCTGGAGGGCCAGCTCCTTCGGCGAGGCGGAGGTCAGCCCGTCGCTGCGGGAGATGTACACGGCGAGCACTTCGCCGCCCGCGCCCTTCTCCGCCAGCCGCGCGGCCCGCCGGATCAGGGTGCGGCCCTCGGGACCGCCGGTGAGTCCCACCACGATCCGCTCGCGCGAACCCCAGATCTTCGACACCTGGTGCTCACTGCGGTACGCGTTCAGGTACTCGTCCACCCGGTCCGCCACCCACAGCAGGGCCAGCTCCCGCAGCGCGGTCAGGTTTCCGGGCCGGAAGTAGTTGGACAAGGCCGCGTCGACCTTGTCCGGCTTGTAGATGTTGCCGTGCGCCATCCGCCGGCGCAGCGCCTGCGGCGACATGTCGACCAGCTCGATCTGGTCCGCCCGCCGCACCACCTCGTCGGGCACGGTCTCGCGCTGCCGGATACCCGTTATGGACTCGACGACGTCACCCAGGGACTCCAGATGCTGGATATTGACGGTCGAGACGACATCGATCCCCGCCGCCAGCAGCTCCTCCACGTCCTGCCAGCGCTTGGAGTTGCGCGAGCCGGGGACATTGGTGTGCGCGAGTTCGTCCACCAGGGCGACGGCGGGGGCGCGACGCAGGACCGCGTCCACGTCCATCTCGGTGAACACCGAGCCACGGTGCGTGAGCTCCTTGCGGGGGATGTGCTCCAGACCGTGCAGCATCACCTCGGTGCGCGGGCGGTCGTGATGCTCCACGAAGGCCACCACGCAGTCCGTGCCCCGCTCGGTACGGCGGTGCGCCTCGGACAGCATGGCGTAGGTCTTGCCCACTCCCGGTGCGGCACCGAGGTAGATCCGAAGCTTCCCGCGTCCCATGGTCCTATTGTCTTCCCGTCACCGCCGCGTACGCCGCGCACGCTGCGTCGACCTTACGGCCAATAATTACGACAAATAGGACACGTAGCGGCGGTCAGAGCGTCTTTGACGCAACCCTGATACCCGGTTCCCGGTCTGTGCGCACGGTCGCCCGGGCGACCCCGCCCGAGCCCCACGTACGACAAAACCGCACCCCACGGCGGGGTGCGGTCTGTTGCCGATTGCGCTCTGTCCGCCGTTCGGTCACGGCCGGTCGCCTGCCCTGGCCGTCTTCCAGCGACCCGTGGCGCTTCCCGGCCGCACCGGCAAACCCCACGGCATCGGCGAAGCCGTCAGCGGACCTCGGTGATCTCGGGGCCGCGCTGGAGCTGACCCATGCCTCCGGAGAAGCGGGAGCCGCCTTCCTCCTGCGGCATGCCCTCGGCCACCATCTGCGCGTCGTTGGGCAGCCTCAGGACGATCGGATCGCGCGGCGCCATCGGGCCTTCGCCACGGACCACGACGGTGTCCCGGAAGATCTGCTCGAGCAGGCCCGCCGCCTGCGGCTGCACGGCACCCTGGCCGGAGATCACACCCCGCAGGAACCAGCGGGGACCGTCCACGCCGATGAACCGCACGACCTGGAAACCACTCGTGCCGTCCGGCAGCTGCACCGGAACCTGCGCGCGCAGCTCCCAGCCCAGGGGCCCCTCGACCTCGTCGACGATGCCGCCCTGCTGGGTGATACCGCTGGCGATCTCCTCACGGACCTCGCCCCAGATGCCCTCGCGCTTGGGAGCGGCGAAGGCCTGCAGCTGGACGGCGCTGTCCCGCAGTACGACGGTCGCTGCCACGATCGCGTCGCCCGCGACCTCGACCCGCAGCTCCATGCCCTCGACCGCGGGCACGAACAGACCGCCCAGGTCCACCCGGCCCTCGGCGGGCTCACGGACCTCGGAACCGTCCCAGGGGCCCTCGGGCCGCGGTTCCGGTTCCAGCCTCACGCGCTCGCGCTCGGCCTCTTCCACGTCCGTCTCGGTGTCGACACCGTCGACGACCTGCTCGGCCTCGCCGGCCGCGTCCTCGGCGGCATCCCTCTTGTTGCGACGTCCGAACACGTCACTGTCCTTCCCGGTCGGATACGACCGAAGCGTATCGATTCCCACCCGTTGTGCCGCCCACGGCGGCATGACCGCCGGTGGACCCGAAGCCCCCCGCGGCCCGCGCCGAGCCGGGAAGTTCCGCGACCTCCTGGAAGCGGACCCTCTCGACCTGCTGGACGACCAGTTGGGCAATCCGGTCGAAGCGCTCGAACCGCACGCTGTCGCGCGGGTCGAGATTCACCACGATCACCTTGATCTCTCCACGGTACCCGGCATCAACCGTCCCCGGGGCATTCACAAGGGCGACACCGCAGCGGGCGGCGAGACCGGAACGCGGATGTACGAAGGCCGCGTACCCCTCAGGCAGCGCGACAGACACTCCCGTGGGCAGCACGGCCCGCTCACCGGGCTTCAGCTCGCAGCTCTCGGTGGTACGCAGATCGGCTCCCGCGTCGCCCGGGTGCGCATACTCCGGAAGCGGTACATCGGGGTCGACGCGGCGGATGAGTACGTTCACGGGCGTACTGCTCACGGATTCACCTCGAAGGCGCGGGCGCGCCGGCGCTGGTCCGGATCCTTCATGGCGGCCTGGATCTCCTGCGGCCGGCCGTTGTCTATGAAGTGGTCCACCTTCACCTCGATGAAGAGTGCGTCGGCACGCACCGCGACGGGCCCGTCGGGGCCGCCGATCCGCCCGGTCGCCCGCGAGTAGATCTTGCGTCCGGCCACGGCCGTCACCTCGGCCTCCAGGAACAGCACGGTGCCCACGGGCACCGGCCGCACGAAGTCCGTCTCCAGCCGTCCCGTGACCGCGATGGTGCGCAGCAGCCAGTTCAGCGAGCCCAGGGTCTCGTCGAGGGCGGTCGCGAGAACCCCGCCGTGGGCGAGCCCGGGGGCACCCTGGTGGGCGGGCTGGACGGTGAACTCGGCGGTGATGGAGACGCCCTCACCGGCCCGCGCCTGCAGGTGCAGTCCGTGGGGCTGCGCTCCCCCGCAGCCGAAACACTGCGCGTAGTGCTCGCCGAGCAACTCACCGGGTGCGGGGGCGTCGGGATGCCGTACGGGCGCCAGCGCGTCGGCGGGGGGCGTCAAAGCCGCGGAAGAACCACTCACAGGCGCAGACCTTACCCGCGCGTGAACGCGTCGCGGACACCGTGCCAAGCTGGACTCCATGCAGCTGACCGCGTCGCCGTACGAAGAACGTCTCACCGCGCCCCGCTCCTGGTGGCTGATGTGCCTCCTGGTGGGCATCGCCATGGCTCTGGTGCTGCTCCCCTTCGGCACGCTGCCGCTGCTCGGAGGGCTGGTCGGCGGCACCGCGGCCTCTGCGGTCGTGGTGAGCTCCTACGGTTCCCCGCGCATCCGCGTGGTGGGGGACTCGCTGATCGCGGGCGAGGCGAAGATCCCCGTGGCCGCGCTCGGCGACACAGAGGTCCTGGACGCCGAGCAGGCGCGCGCCTGGCGCACCTACAAGGCGGACGTGCGGTCGTTCATGCTGCTGCGCGCGTACATCCCGGGGGCGCTGAAGGTCCAGGTCACGGACCCCGAGGACCCCACGCCGTACCTGTACTTGTCGACCAGGGAGCCGGAGAGGCTGGCGGCGGCGATCAAGGCCGCCCGGACGCAGGGGTCCCGGGCGCAGGGGTAGCGGGGGGGCGGTTCCCGTCGGCTTCGGCCGCTCGGGGACGGCGGCTGAGCCCGGCGCGACCAGTGGGCGCTGGACCGCTCAGTCCTCGATCTCCAGGGGGTGCTCGGGCCGTTCCAGCCGCGGCAGTTCGGGCAGCGCCTCCCACGGCACCTGGGCCTTGCGCAGGTCCTCCCGGACCCGGTCCGCGAGGTGTCTGGTGTCGCGCCGGTTCAAGACCGCGCCCACCGCGGCACCAACCAGGAAGGGCATCAGGTTCGGCAGGTTGCGCACCATGCGCTTCATGACCTGCTGCCGCAGTTCGCGCTTCATCCGCCCACCGAGGGCCGCGTCGACGCTCGACGGCTTGGTCACCTCGATGCCGCGCTCTCCGGACCAGGACTTCAGGTAGACGGTGGTGCGCTGGGTGAGCGTTCCGGGCGGGCGCAGCCCGTAGACCTCGTGCAGCTCGGCGATCAGCTTCAGTTCGATCGCGGCGATCCCGGTGATCTCCGTGGCCAGCTCGGTGGGCATGGCCGGGGGAACCGGCAGCATCGCCGCGGCCCCGACTCCGGCCCCGACCGTGGCCGTCGCCCGTGCCGCGCCCGCGACGAGCTTGTCCGCGAGTTCCTCAGGGCCGAGGTCCGGGAACTGTCCGCGCAGGGTCGCGAGGTCCCGTACGGGGATCCGCGGGGCCATGTCGATGATCCGGTCGGCGACGTAGGCCACGCCCGCCCTCGCCCGGCTGCCGCCCTTGCGGACGCCTTCCCGGATCCCGTCCCGGACTGCGGCCGCACGGCGTCGTGCGAGGGGCGCCGGGCAACCGACCGGCGCCTCGGGCCCCATCGGGGCCCCCGGCGCGGGAGCCGGTTCGAGCGAGGCTGCTCCCTCCTCGGAAGAGCCTCGCTCGTCGTCACGCACGCCTGAGGAGCCTTCCTGAGGCTCCGGGTCCGCCCCCTCGTGCGGGAAGCGGCGCTTCCGGGGAGGGGTCGAGCCAGTCACGGCCGACCCCGCCTCAGTCGCAGTCGCGGCAGATCGGCTGACCGTTCTTCTCGCGGGCCAGCTGGCTGCGGTGGTGCACCAGGAAACAGCTCATGCACGTGAACTCGTCCTGCTGCTTCGGCAGCACTCGGACGGCCAACTCCTCGTTCGAGAGGTCGGCGCCCGGCAGTTCCAGGCCCTCTGCGGCCTCGAACTCATCTACGTCGACCGCTGACGCGGACTTGTCGTTCCTCCGGGCCTTCAGCTCTTCAAGGCTGTCGGAGTCGACGTCGTCGTCGGTCTTGCGTGGGGTGTCGTAATCCGTTGCCATTTCGCTCTCCCCCTCTGGGTGTCTGCGGGTGTCTCCAGCGCACGTAACGCGTGAGAGGCCGGACTTGTGCCCGCCTCGAGGCGGAGATTTTGCCTCACATCAAGGTCTGTTACTCAATCGACACCCAACCGGACTCCTCAAGAGTGATCGGGTTGGATGGCGAACGGGACCGTACACGGTCGGCATGCCGCACTTCAAAGCCATCTCCACGTGTACTTCCCGTGAACGGGGTCCGGGAAAACCCGGATTTTCCGGCATGTTGGGCGGTCATGGGGTCACCGAGAGTAGACGGCCGGAAAGGCCCCCCTGTGATCGATCACACACGGCCCGACCTTGGCCCGAGTCCGAAAATTCCGCGCAAAGCGAACAACGGGCCGGGACAGGCTGCATGATCTCAGATCGGCAGGCTCACACGCATCACGAGCCCACCCCCCTCGCGGGGCTGCGCGCCGATGTGACCGCCGTGGGCGCGCGCCACGGACCGCACGATGGACAGTCCGAGACCCACCCCCTTGTCGCTGCCCGTGCGCTCCGTACGAAGCCGGGTGAAGGGCTCGAAGAGGTTGTCCACCTCGTAGGCGGGTACCACCGGGCCGGTGTTGGTGACCACCAGGACCGCCTGTCCGTGCTGTACCTGGGTGGTGACCTCCACCCAGCCGCCCTTCGGGACGTTGTAGCGCACCGCGTTCTGGACGAGGTTCAGAGCGATCCGCTCCAGCAGGACCCCATTGCCCTGCACCACCGCGGGCGCGCGCTCACCGCGGATCTCGACGCCCTTGCTCTCCGCCTCGGCGTAAACCTGGTCGACGGCCTGCGAGGCCACCTCGGCCAGGTCGACGGGCTTGCGCTCCACGATCTGGTTGTCGCTGCGGGCGAGGAGCAGCAGCCCCTCCACGAGCTGCTCACTGCGCTCATTGGTGGCCAGGAGGGTCTTGCCCAGTTGCTGGAGCTCCACGGGAGCCCCGGGGTCGGACAGGTGCACCTCCAGAAGGGTGCGGTTGATCGCCAGCGGAGTGCGCAGCTCGTGCGAGGCGTTGCCGACGAAGCGCTGCTGGGCCGTGAAGGCCCGCTCCAGCCGCTCCAGCATGTCGTCGAAGGTGTCGGCCAGTTCCTTCAGCTCGTCGTCCGGGCCGTCCAGCTCGATACGGCGGGACAGGTCCGAGCCCGCCACCGCGCGTGCCGTGCGGGTGATCCTGCCGAGCGGCGACAGAACACGGCCGGCCATCGCGTATCCGAAGGCGAAGGCGATCACCGCGAGGCCGAGCAGGGCCAGCAGGGAACGGCTGAGCAGGCTGTCCAGGGCGTGCTGGCGCTGCTCGTTGACGCACGAGTTCATGGCGTCGTTGAGCTCGTTCACCGTCTGGAGGTTCGAAAAATCGCAGGTCTTGCTGCTGACCGTGCCACCGAGGATCTTGAACGGCAGCTGACTGCCCACATTGAGGGCCTGCGCCGCGAACAGATAGATGATCGACAGCAGCAGGATGCCTGCGATCAGGAACATGCCGCCGTACAGCAGGGTGAGCCTTATGCGGATGGTCGGGCGCAGCCAGGGGAACGGGGGCTCCTGTTTGCGGGGCTCCCAGGTGGGCTTGGGCGGTGCGGCGGGCGGCGCGGGTGTCGTGGCCACAGGTATCAGATCCGGTATCCGGAGCCGGGCACGGTGACGATCACCGGCGGCTCACCGAGCTTGCGGCGCAGCGTCATGACGGTCACGCGTACGACATTGGTGAAGGGATCGGTGTTCTCGTCCCATGCCTTCTCCAGGAGCTGCTCGGCCGAGACGACGGCACCCTCGCTGCGCATGAGCACCTCGAGAACGGCGAACTCCTTGGGAGCGAGCTGCACCTCCCTGCCCTCGCGGAAGACCTCACGGCGGTTGGGGTCGAGCTTGATCCCGGCGCGCTCCAGAACGGGCGGCAGCGGCACGCTGGTGCGCCGCCCGAGGGCACGCACGCGTGCGATCAGCTCGCTGAACGCGAACGGCTTGGGGAGGTAGTCGTCGGCCCCGATCTCCAGGCCCTCCACCCGGTCGCTGACGTCGCCCGACGCGGTGAGCATCAGCACGCGGGTGGGCATGCCGAGCTCCACCAGCTTGCGGCAGACGTCGTCCCCGTGCACGAGGGGGAGGTCACGGTCCAGGACGACCACGTCGTAGTCGTTGACGCCGATGCGCTCCAGGGCTGCCGCGCCGTCGTACACGACGTCGACGGCCATGGCCTCCCGGCGCAGTCCGGTGGCCACCGCATCGGCGAGCAGCTGCTCGTCCTCGACGACGAGTACGCGCACGTCGCTGTCCTTCCTGTGTCCACCCGGGCAGCCCAACTTCGGGCAGCCGACGGGCAGGTCTGTCATGGGTGGACTCCATCCTGCCCTTTTCGGCCGTAAACCGGCTGTAAGGCGGGTGGGCACATGCCGGAGGACGGGGGCGCGCGCGGCGGGAAGGCGGGGCGGGGAGTCCGGGAATGCGGAATTTTCTTCCGCGGTTGAGGTTTCCGAAGAGGAGAGCGGGGGGAGGACGGCTTTACACCCCGCGATCACGCTCTGCATGTGACACACCACCGTGTGGTCGGTTGCTCACCGCTTCCGCAGAGCGGGCGTGGGTGTCCGGCACCGTCGCCGCCCAGCCAGGGCAGCGCTGGGCACCCAGTGAAGGCGTGATCGCCCCTTCCCAAGGGCACACCCCCGTGCCATCGACCCACGACCCAGGACGAGGGGGCGCAGCATGGACGCATTCACCGCAGGACTTCTGCAGCGCATACGGGCAGCCGAGTCCGACCTGACGCGGGCCCGTGAGACCGGCGACGACTTCCTCGCGGAAGTCGAGCAGTCGGAGCTCGACGACCTGCACCGCCTTGCCGCCGAGCATGGTGTGGAAGTCGGCGCGATGCGCGTCTGATCAACTCGCACGAGGCGGGCCCCGGCAGATCCAGACCGGGGCCCGCTTCGTATGTCCTGTGACGTCCAGGGGCCTGGTGAGCGGCCCCGCGACGGAGCGTCGCGAGGGGGGCGCGGTCAGTCGTGCCAGGCGCCCAGTTCGTTCAGCCTGGCCTGGAGCCGCTCGAAGAGGCCCGGCGGGGCCGCGACCGTCAGGGCCGGGGAGAGCGGCTCTCCCGGGCGGCCACCGGTCACCGCGCCCGCCTCGCGGGCGATCAGGTCCCCTGCCGCGTAGTCCCAGGGGTTCAGGCCCCGCTCGTAGTAGGCGTCCAGGCGGCCGGCCGCCACATCGCACAGGTCGATCGCGGCGGATCCGCCCCGGCGGATGTCCCGCACCTCGGGGATCAGCCGGCGGACCACCTCGGCCTGCTGGACCTTGCGCTCGGCGAGATAGCCGAAGCCGGTGCCCACCAGGGCCAGCCCGAGCTTCGCCGCGGGCCGTACCCGGGTGGGGCGGTCGCCGATGAACGCGCCCTCCCCCAGGACGGCCCGGAAGGTCTCGCCGCGCATGGGGACATGGACCACCCCGACGAGCGTCTCCCCGTTCACTCGGGCCGCGATGGAGATCGCCCAGCTGGGGAGGCCGTACAGATAGTTCACGGTGCCGTCGATCGGGTCGATCACCCATTCGACGCCGCTGGTGCCCTCGACGCTGGCGCCTTCCTCTCCGAGCAGGCCGTCCTCCGGCCGGCGGTCGGAGAGCAGGCCGGTGATCAGCTTCTCGGCGGCGATGTCCATCTCGGTGACGACGTCGATGGCACTGGTCTTGGTGGCGGCGACCCCGAGGTCGTCGGGGCGTCCGTCGCGCAGGAAGTCGCCCGCGAGGGTGGCGGCCTCCAGCGCGAGGTCCAGGAGTTCCTGCTTCAGCCGGCCCGAGGGCTCGTCCTGCTCGGTCACGGTGCTCCTCACGCGTACGGGCTGTCGGCGCCCGCCGCGGCGGGCTTGGGGGCGCGGGCCGGGCAGCAGCCCACGGGACACAGGTTGTGGCTCGGGCCGAGGGCGCCGAGCGCGCAGGGGGTGACCCGCTGCCCGCGTTCGGTCGCGGCGCGCTCCAGCACCAGATCACGGACGGCCGCGGCGAACCGCGGGTCGGCGCCCACGGTGGCCGAGCGGCGCACCGGCAGGCCCAGCTCCTGCGCCTTCGCCCGGGCCTCGGTGTCGAGGTCGTACAGCACTTCCATGTGGTCCGAGACGAACCCGATCGGCGCCATCACGACCGCCGGCACCCCTGCGCCGTGCAGCTCCTCCAGGTGGTCGCAGATGTCCGGCTCCAGCCAGGGGATGTGCGGGGCGCCCGAGCGCGACTGGTAGACGAGGCGCCAGGGGTGGTCGACACCGGTCCGCTCGCGCACGGCGTCGGCGATCAGCTTCGCCACGTCCAGGTGCTGCCTGACATACGCACCGCCCTCGCCGTGGTCCTCGGCCGGGCCGGAGGTGTCCGCCGCCGAGTCGGGGATGGAGTGTGTGGTGAAGGCGATGTGCGCGCCGGCCCGGACGTCCTGGGGGAGGTCGGCCAGGGAGTCGAGCACGCCCTCCGTCATCGGCCCCACGAAACCGGGGTGGTTGAAGTAGTGCCGCAGCTTGTCGATCCGCGGCAGTTCCAGCCCCTCGGCCTCCAGCGCCGCCAGCGCTCCCGCGAGGTCCTCGCGGTACTGGCGGCAGCCCGAGTAGGAGGCGTACGCACTGGTGGCGAGCACCAGGATGCGGCGGTGGCCTTCGGTGACCATCTCGCGCAGGGTGTCCGTCACATAGGGCGCCCAGTTGCGGTTGCCCCAGTACACGGGCAGGTCGAGGCCATGGTCGGCGAAGTCCTTGCGCAGGGCGTCCAGGAGGGCACGGTTCTGGGCGTTGATGGGGCTGACACCGCCGAACAGGAAGTAGTGCTGACCCACCTCCTTCAGACGCTCCTTGGGGATGCCCCGGCCCCGCGTCACGTTCTCCAGGAACGGGACCACATCGTCCGGGCCCTCGGGGCCACCGAACGAGAGGAGCAGAAGGGCGTCGTACGGCTTGGCGTCGAGCGCATCGAGCGCGCCGATTGCATGGTCGGGCATGTCTACGATCCTGCCACCCGCCGCCGGCATCGCTCCCGCCACCCGGCCGTCTCCCGCCCGCCACCCGTCTGTTCGCCGGACATCCGGGGAGACCTCCCGGTCACCGAAGGTCCTCCCCCCGGATTGTCCGAACATCGATACGAACGAGACCTCATGCATACGTTAGGGTTGCCTAACTCGTAAGGCGTATGCAGGGATGTGACGCCTTACCGGACGATGTGACGCCCTGCCGGACGCAATACCGGACGCTTCGGAGACCTCGTGCCCAGCCCCTACCGCGCCCTCTTCGCCGCACCCGGCTCCAAGGGCTTCTCCGCCGCCGGCTTCATAGGCCGGCTCCCGCTGTCGATGACGGGTGTGGGCGTGGTGACGATGATCTCCCAGCTCACCGGGCGCTACGGGCTCGCGGGCGCGCTCTGCGCCACCATCGCCCTGTCCGCCGCCGTCATCGGACCGCAGATCTCCCGCATGGTGGACCTGCACGGGCAGCGGCGTGTCCTGCGTCCGACGACGCTGGTCGCCCTGACCGCAGCCGCGGGGCTGCTGCTCGCCGCGCGGTTCGCCCTGCCGGACTGGCTGCTGTTCGTGTGCGCCGCGGGCATCGGCGCGGTGCCGAGCCTCGGCGCGATGATCAGGGCCCGCTGGGCGGCCCTGTACGGCGGCACCCCGCACCTGCACACCGCCTACTCCTTCGAGTCGGTGATGGACGAGGTCTGCTTCATCTTCGGGCCGATCATCTCCATCGGTCTGTCCACGGCCTGGTTTCCCGAGGCCGGTCCGCTTCTCGCCGCGTGCTTCCTCGCCGTCGGCGTCTTCTGGCTGACCGCCCAGCGCGCCACCGAGCCCGAGCCGCACCCCCGCGATGCGCACGGCGGCGGCACCGCCCTGCGCTCACCCGGACTCCAGGTCCTGGTCGCCACGTTCGCGGCCACCGGCATGATCTTCGGCGCGGTCGACGTGGTCACCGTCGCCTTCGCCGACGAACAGGGCCACAAGGCCGCCGCGAGCGTCGTCCTGGCGCTCTACGCGGGTGGCTCGTGCACCGCGGGCGTCGTCTTCGGGCTGCTGCGCTTCACGGGGGCGCCCGAACGCAGGTGGCTGCTGGGCGTCTGCGCGATGGCCGTGAGTATGATCCCCCTCCTACTGGTCGGAGACTTGCCGTTTCTGGCCGTGGCGCTGTTCGTTGCGGGCCTTTCCGTCGCACCCACGATGATCACGACGATGGCCCTCATCGAGCTGCACGTACCACGCGCGCACCTGACCGAGGGAATGACCTGGGTGTCCACCGGGCTCGCGGTCGGGATCGCGATCGGCTCCTCCGTTGCCGGCTGGGTGATCGACGCCGCCGGCGCGAGGGCCGGGTACGGGGTTCCGGCGGTGTCCGGGGCCGTCGCGGTCGCGGTCGGTCTTCTCGGGTATCGCCGGCTGGGCAGGCCGGTTCCGTGGCGGGGAGGGTCCCATGAGCACCATAGCGAGCGGGAAGAACGGCACGTGGCGTAACTGGGCGGGGAACGTCACCGCCCACCCGGTACGGGAGGTCACCCCCGCCTCGGTGGACGAGCTTTCGGCCGCCGTGCGCAGGGCGGCCGAGGACGGCCTGACGGTGAAGGCCGTCGGCACGGGCCACTCCTTCACGGCCACCGCCGCGACCGACGGCGTATTGATCCGGCCTCAGCTGTTGACGGGCATACGCGGGATCGACCGCGCGGCCGGCACCGTGACGGTCGAGGCGGGCACACCGCTCAAGAGACTCAATGCCGCCCTGGCGCGCGAGGGCCTGTCGCTCACCAACATGGGCGACATCATGGAGCAGACCGTCTCGGGCGCCACCAGCACCGGCACACACGGCACCGGCCGCGAATCGGCCTCGCTCGCCGCCCAGATCACCGCGCTCGAGCTCATGACGGCGGACGGTTCGGTGCTGACCTGTTCCGCGAAGGAGAACCCGGACGTCTTCGCCGCCGCCCGCGTCGGCATCGGCGCCCTGGGGATCATCACCGCGATCACCTTCGCGGTGGAGCCGCTCTTCCTGCTGACGGCCCGTGAGGAACCGATGCCCCTCGACAGGGTCCTCACCGAGTTCGACGAACTGTGGGCCGAGAACGAGCACTTCGAGTTCTACTGGTTCCCGCACACCGGCAACACCAACACCAAGCGCAACAACCGCAGCGCGGGCCCCGAGCGACCGGTCGGGCGGCTGAGCGGCTGGTTCGAGGACGAGTTCCTCTCCAACGGCGTCTTCCAGGCGGTCAACTGGGTCGGCCGCGCCCTGCCCGCCACCATCCCGTCCATCGCCCGGCTCTCCAGCCGCGCGCTGTCGGCCCGCACGTACACGGACATCCCCTACCGGGTCTTCACCTCGCCGCGCCGGGTGCGGTTCGTGGAGATGGAGTACGCCGTCCCGCGCGAGGCCCTGGTGGAGACGCTGCGCGAACTGAGGGCCATGGTCGACCGGTCACCCCTCAGGGTGAGCTTCCCCGTCGAGGTGCGCACCGCCCCGGCGGACGACATCACCCTCTCCACGGCGTCCGGCCGTGAGAGCGCGTACATCGCTGTACACATGTTCCGGGGTACGCCCTACCAGGCGTATTTCACCGCCGCCGAGCGCATCTTGACGGCGCATGGGGGACGTCCGCACTGGGGCAAGGTCCACACACAGGACGCGGAGTACTTCGCCGGGATCTACCCGCGCTTCGGCGAGTTCACGGCCCTTCGGGACCGCCTCGACCCCGACCGGCGCTTCGGGAACGACTATCTGCGCCGGGTGCTGGGCACCTGACGGCCACCGCTCCGCCCCCTCCCCGCACCCGCGTATCCGTACCCATGTCCGTCGTCCGACCGCATGAGATCAAGGACGCATGTCCGAAGGAATTAGTTCTCTTTCTACCGATTAAGTGAGATCTGTGGCCTTTGATGGCCGCGAAAACGGCGCATCGGACGGCCAAGTCGCACCTCTTGCCAGAAGTTGGACGGCGTGCCGATCCACGCAGGTGGCCCGAATGGAGTACTGTTGCGAGCCCTGGACCCGGTCTCCCGCCAGGGTGTCCGGGCCTTGCTGGACCGCCGGGAGGGGGCTTGTTGCACAGGGTGACGGAGTTCGTCACTTAGCGTTGCGAATAGGTAACCGTGCCATAACGGCGGCCCAGGGCCCGTGCCCGACACGCCGGGCACCTCGGCAAGGTTGTGGCAGGCTGCACCCGGGCAGGCCACACTCGACGACTAGCGGAAGCAGCGACGCACGTGACGTCGGCAGGCACCACCCGGGAGGTCCCCATGCCCGAACTGCGTGTCGTGGCCGTCTCCAATGACGGCACACGGCTGGTGCTCAAAGCTGCGGACAGCACGGAGTACACGCTTCCCATCGACGAACGGCTCCGCGCCGCCGTGCGCGGCGACCGCCCCCGCCTCGGCCAGATCGAGATCGAGGTGGAGAGCCATCTCCGCCCACGGGACATCCAGGCGCGTATACGTGCCGGAGCGTCCGCCGAAGAGGTGGCGCAGCTCGCCGGGATTCCCGTCGACCGCGTCCGCCGTTTCGAGGGACCCGTGCTGGCCGAGCGCGCCTTCATGGCCGAGCGGGCCCGCAAGACACCCGTACGCCGCCCCGGTGAGAACGCCGGCCCCCAGCTGGGCGAGGCCGTGCAGGAGCGGCTGATGATGCGCGGCGCCGAGAAGGACACCGTCCAGTGGGACTCCTGGCGCCGCGACGACGGCACCTGGGAAGTGCTGCTGGTCTACCTCGTCGCGGGTGAACCGCACTCCGCGAGCTGGACGTACGACCCGCCGCGGCGGCTCGTCCAGGCGGTCGACGCCGAGGCACGCTCGCTGATCGGCGAGTCCGACGACCTCGCGGCCCCCGAGCCGAGCTACCCCTTCGTGCCGCGGATCGCCCGGCTGCCGCGCGAGGGCCGGATGGACCGCGCCCTCGAGCGCCAGATGGAGCGCCCGGTCCTCCCGGCGCAGTCGTCCGAGCCCGCCGAGGAGACCACCGCCGAGCGGGACTCGCTCACCAGCCTCCTGGAGGCGGTGCCGAGCTTCCGCGGCGACCTGGTGGTGCCCGAGCGGCCGGCGGAACCGCAGGACGAGCCCACGCAGGAGCCCGAGGTGGAGGAGCCGC
Source organism: Streptomyces sp. NPDC047022 (assembly GCF_040644155.1). Classification (NCBI taxonomy): domain Bacteria; kingdom Bacillati; phylum Actinomycetota; class Actinomycetes; order Kitasatosporales; family Streptomycetaceae; genus Streptomyces; species Streptomyces sp. NPDC047022. The sequence goes on from NZ_JBEYVV010000024.1 coordinate 41,421, forward strand.
CCGCGCCGGCGGCCTCGGCCGGTTCCGCGTACGCGGACGTCCTGATGCCGCGCACGGTCGCCAGCCATCGCGACCGGCTGATCGGCGCGACGGACCGCCAGGCCGAGGCGGACGGGGTCAGGCCCGGCCGCAGGGCGGCGGTCCCGAGCTGGGACGAGATCGTCTTCGGGACGCGGCGCAAGAAGCAGGAGTAACCGGACTCGCAACGGGCGGGGTCCGCGCGGTCGCGCCGGACCCCGCCCCTGTGTTCACTGCGGGTCGGGGCCCACCGCCACGGGGCGGTCCTTGTCCGCCGACCACTGCGACCACGACCCCGCGTACAGCGCGGCCGGAATCCCGGCGATCGCGAGCGCCAGCACCTGGTGCGCCGCGGAGACGCCCGAACCGCAGTAGACGCCGACCTCGGTGCCTTCCGTGGCGCCCAGCGACTTGAAGCGGTCGGCGAGTTCCGAGGCGGTCAGGAAGAGGCCGTTCGCGGTCGTGTTCTGCGACGTCGGCGCCGAGACCGCACCCGGGATGTGCCCGCCCACCGGATCGATCGGCTCGACCTCACCCCGGTAGCGCTCACCGGCGCGCGCGTCCAGGAGCAGCCCGCTCCGGGCGAGCGCCGCGGCGCCGTCCGCGTCCAGCAGCGGCAGCGCACCCGGCGCCGGCCGGAAGTCGCCGGGTGCCGGCTCCTCGGGCCCGGAGGCGGACGCCCCCTCCCAGGCGGCGAACCCGCCGTCGAGGACCCGCACATCCGGGTGACCCGTCCAGCGCAGCATCCACCACGCGCGGGCGGCGGCCCAGCCCTGACCGCCGTCGTACACGACGACGGGCCGGTCCGTACGGACACCGGCGGCGCGCATGGCCGCGCCGAAACGCTCCGTGCCGGGCAGCGGATGCCGTCCGCCGGGACCGGGCGGATCCGCGAGGTCGGCGTCCAGGTCCACAAAGACGGCGCCCGGAATGTGCCCGGCGGCGTGGGCGGCCCGGCCGTCGAAAGGAGGGGCGCCGCCCGCGGTGGCGGTGGTCAGCTGCCAGCGCACGTCCAGGAGCGTCGGGGGCTGCGGTCCCGCCAAGTCGCTCGCGAGTTCGGATGCGGAGATGATGGCCTTCATGGCCCCCATCCTCGCGCACAGGGTGGCCGAGTCGCCCGGGTCCGGCTACCCTGCTCCGCCGGACGGGTTCGCTCACCCGATGTACGGGGCCGGGCACATGCTGTGCAGCCGATGGACAGCACACGGCAATCTCCTCGAAACGGATGATCCACCTGGCAGCGGGCATTCTCCGATCATGAGGGCCGTGGGACGACGCGGCCGGAGCGCACGGCGCGACCGGTGACGCGGGCGTCGGCTCGATGCGTGCGCATACGCGGGCGCGGCGCATGGACGCACGGGCGGAAGAGAAACGGCCGCCTTGAGGGGCCGAGGGCCGAGGAGAGTGACCATGACCGAGGCACGGGGGTCGGCGGGCCCGAGCGGCACGACGCACAAGAGGCATGCGCCCGGCACACCGTGCTGGGTGAGTCTGATGGTGCACGCGATGGCCCCGACCCAGGACTTCTACCGAGCGCTGTTCGGCTGGGACTTCCGGCCGGGACCGCAGCCCCTGGGGCCGTATGTGCGGGCCCTTCTGGACGGCTACGAGGTGGCCGGAATCGGCCGGCTGCCGCTGGACCGCCATCTGCCGATCGCCTGGACTCCGTACCTCGGCTCGCACGACGTCGACGCGACCGCCGAGCAGGTTCGCAGCTGCGGCGGCACCGTCGGCGTAGGGCCCCTGGACGCGGCCGAGGCCGGGCGGCTGGCCATCGCCTGCGACCCGGCCGGGGCGGTGTTCGGCATCTGGCAGGCAGCCGATCACCTCGGCACGGGTCTGACGGGCGTCAGCGGCACCCCCGTATGGAACGAGCTGCTCACCTACGACACGGCGGGTGTCGCGAAGTTCTACCAGACCGTCTTCGGCTACGAGGAGGAGCCCGTCGTCTCACCCGACTTCGACTATGTGACCCTCCATGTCGATGGCCGCCCGGTGGCCGGCATCCACGGCGTCGGGCACACGCTGCCCCGGGACCGGGGCGCGCACTGGATGACGTACTTCCAGGTCTCGGACGCCGACAAGACGGCCGAGCGGGCCGCCGAGCTGGGCGGCCACATCGTCCGGGCCCTGTGCACCACGGCCCTGGGCCGCATGATCACGGTGGCGGACCCGGAGGGCGCGACGTTCTCGGTGGTCAGCCCGCTCGGCTGACGCGCCGCCTCCTCGTTGACGGCCTCAGCGCGCCGGAGGCCGGAACTCCGGCCGGCCGATGATGCGCAGCCGGCTGCCGTCGTGCTGTCGGCGGACCACCCGCGCGCGAAGCCGCTCAGGTCAACCCGACGTGACCGGCAGTACGTCGGGCGACAGGGCCGCCGCTCGGGCCGTCGCGCTCGTCATCCGCTTGCGGTGATGGCGCCGGCACAGCACCTCGTACCCGATGATCTCCGCGGCCCCGCCGACGTCGCCCACCACGACCTGCTCGCCCTCGACGACCATCTCGCCGTCGACCGTGCGCGCGTTGTGGGTGGCCCGTGCCCCGCACCAGCACATCGCCTCGACCTGGAGCGTCTCGACCCGGTCCGCCAGCTCTATCAGCCGCTGCGAACCCGGGAACAGCCTGGTGCGGAAGTCCGTGGTGATGCCGAACGCGAACACGTCGAGATCCAGATCGTCGACGATCCGGGCCAGCTGGTCGATCTGCTCCGTCAGCAGGAACTGGGCTTCGTCCACGATGACGTAGTCGACCTTGCCGCCCCGCGACAGGCACTCCACCACGAACGCATACAGATCCAGCTCGGGCGCGGCCTCCACCGCCTCGGTCACCAGCCCCAGGCGCGACGAAAGCTTGCCCGTCCCCGCACGGTCGTCCCTCGTGAAGATCACGCTCTGCAGACCGCGAGCGGAACGGTTGTGCGCGATCTGAAGCGCCAGGGTCGACTTCCCGCAGTCCATCGTTCCAGAGAAAAACGCCAGCTCGGGCATGGGATGGTCGGGAACCTTTCAGGGACTTCGGGGACTTCGGGGACTTCGGGGACTTCGGGAGTTCAACGCAGTGCTCAGGTGCGGATTTCCAGCAGCGGGACCAGCTGTTCCACGGGGGTCAGCGAGCCGTGGTTGCCGACCATCGCCGACTCCCTCGGCTCCCGCTCGGACGCGATGATGAGCACGTCGTCGCGGGCCGCGGCCAGTACATCGCCGATGCGCCCGTACACCCGCTCGTCGATGTGCGGGCCGAACCAGCCCGCCTCGATCGCCTCGTCGCGCGAAGCCACCCAGAACTGCTCGCCGAGCACCTCACGCCAGCAGGCGAGGACATCGCCGGCGGCACCGGGCACCGCGTACACGTGCCGGGCGCGTCCCTCGCCGCCGAGCAGAGCGACCCCGGCGCGCAGCTCCCAGTCCTCGTCGAAGTCGATACGGTGCTGCTCGTCGAACGGGATGTCGATCATTCCGTGGTCGGCGGTGACATACAGGGCGGTGCGCGGCGGAAGCTGCTCGGCCAGCCGCTGGACGAGCCGGTCCACGCACATCAGCTGGCCGCGCCAGGCGTCCGAGTCCACGCCGAAGCGATGGCCGGAGCCGTCGAGTTCGGAGTAGTACGTGTAGACGAGGGACCGGTCCCCGGCGGCGAGCCGCTCGGCCGCCAGGTCCATGCGGTCCTCGCCGGTCAGCCGCCCGAGGAACGTTCCGCCGCTGAGCGCGACCTTGGTCAGCGGTGTGTGCTCGAAGGCCGGGGAGGACACCTGCGCCGTGTGGACCCCTGCCGCGTCGGCGAGCTGGAAGACCGTCGGATACGGCTGCCATGCGTGCGGATCGGTCCAGGGCTGCCAACGGAGCTGGTTCATCAGCTCGCCCGTCTCCGGGTTGCGCGCGGTGTAGCCGGGCAGACCGTGCGCGCCGGGCGGCAGTCCCGTGCCGACGGAGGCGAGCGATGTCGCGGTGGTCGAGGGGTAGCCCGCGGTGATCGGGCGGCCGGTGCCGCCGCGCGAGGACGCCAGGAGCGAGGTCAGGAAGGGAGCCTCGTCGGGGTGCGCCTTCAGCTGCTCCCAGCCGAGGCCGTCGACCAGGAAGACGCAGGCACGGTCGGCGGGCGCCAGCTCGGATATGGCCACGGTCCCGCCGGGAACTCCCATGCCCGCGGCGAGCGTGGGCAGGAGATCGGCGAGGGAGCCCGTGCCGTACTCGGGCAGCGGCGCGGAGTCTACGGCGAGCGGCTCCGGGTGGTCGCCCCAGGTGGTCAGCGTCATCAGCGTGCGATGTCCGCGGTCGCCTCGGACAGGGACTGCGCGAAGACGAGAGCCTGGCGCACCGTCTCCGGGCCGTCCCCTGCCTCGCTGACCCGGAGGCTGAGGTCGTCGGCGGTCGAGCTGCCGGTGTAGCCGTGGTCCGCCTCGCAATTGGGGTCGCCGCAGGCGGCGGGCTCCAGGTCGATACGGGAGACGGCGCCCCAGCCGATGGTGAGGACGACCTCGCGGGGCAGCGTGCCCGGCGCGTAGGACTCCGGGTTGGCGACGACGCGGCTGACGACGACCGACGAGATCCGCCCGATCTTGACCGATTCGGTGGAGGTCGTCGCGTACGGCGTCGGCGAGGTGTCGTCCGCGGCCTGCTCATCGGTGTGGCTGACGATGAAGCGGGTGCCGGTGAGGACCAGCACGGTCACGTGGCGGCGTACTTCGTTGGCGTCGAACGTGGTCTCCTGGTGGACCAGGTACGACCGGATGGGCTCGCCGCCCACCGCGGCTTCCACGGCCTCGGCCACGAGAGCCGGGTAGTAGCCGCTGCGCTCGATCGCCGCGCGCAGCCCCTGGGTCGTCGTACTGGTCTTGGCCATGACGTCCATCCTACGGGGGCGCACTGACTGCGAGGCACCGCTTGTGGCCGCTCAGTACACCGGAAGCGTTCTCGGGCCCAGGTCGTCGCGTGCCGGGGGCGGTGCGAGGCGCACGGTGGCCCCGAGGACGCTCAGGCCTTGCGGGGCTACGACCACGGGCTCCAGGGTGACGGCGACGACCTCGGGATGGTCGTGGACCAAGCGTGACAACCGGAGCATGAGCTCTTCGAGCGCGGGGGTGTCCACCGGCGCGGAGCCGCGCCAGCCGAACAGGAGCGGCGCCGTCCGGATCGACCTGACCAAGGAGGTGGCTTCGCGGTCGGTGACCGGAATCAAGCGGTGCACGGTGTCGTCGAGGAGCTGCGAGGCTGCGCCCGCGAGCCCGAACGACAGCACGGCGCCGGCCGCCGGGTCGATGACGGCTCGTACGACCGTGTCGACGCCTCGCGGCGCCATGGCCTGGACCGTCGGCCTCAGCTCCTGCGGCGGGCCGAACAGCCCGGTCAACTCGGAGTAGGCCCGCCGCAGTTGCTCCTCGTCGGCCAGATCGAGCCGCACCCCGCCCAGATCGGCTCGATGCCGCAGGTGGGGGGCGGTGGCCTTGAGGGCCACCGGGTAGCCGATCGCGCGGGCCGCCTCGACGGCCGCTTCGGGCGTGGCCGCGGGCAGCGACCTGTGCACACGGATGCCGTACCGCATGAGCAGATCGCAGGTCTCGTCGCTGCCGAGTGTCAGCCCCTGTCCACGCGCGAGCAGCCCGTCGATCAGCACGGCGGCGCCCTTCTCGTCGATGTCGTCGTACTCGGGCACCTTTCCGGGCTCCGCGGCCTCCCGCTTCCACTGGGCGTACTTGACGGCTTGCGCCAGGGCGCGGACGGCACGTTCGGCGGCGGGGTAGGCGGGGATGAGGCGGGCCTCGTCGGGGACCTCGGCCGGGGCGGGCGGCTGGTGCGCCGGACGCGGGGGTTGATCACCGCGCTGCGCCTGGGGCGATGTGCTGGCCGCCGCGGACAGGGCTTCGGCCAGCCCGCCCAGTTCCACGTGCACCACGAGCACCGGTTTGGCGGGCGCGGAGGCCGCGGCCGACCTCAGCGCCTCGGCCAGCGTGGCGTCGTCGGGCGAGGTCTCGCCGAGCGCCGGGATCGCCGTGACGACGACGGCGTCGCACGAGCCGTCGGCGAGCGCCGCGGTCAGTGCCCGGTGGAAGTCCTCGGCCGATGCCGCCGTCGTCAGGTCGAGCGGCGACTGCGGGCGCAGCCCCTCGGCCAGGCAGGCGTCGTAGGTCAGCAGGCCCAGCGACTCCGAGTTCCCGAGGATCGCCACCCGGGGCCCGGCGGGCAGCGGCTGCCGGGCCAGCAGCAGGCCCGCGTCCACCAGTTCGGTGATCGTGTCCACCCGGATCACGCCTGCCTGCCGCAGCAGCGCGGACACGGTGGCGTGCGGCAGCCTCGTCGCGCGTACGGCGTGCCCCTGCGGGGCACCCCCGTGCCGCGCGCCCTGCACGACGACCAGCGGCTTGGCCACCGCCGTGCGCCGGGCGATCCGGGCGAACTTGCGCGGGTTGCCGATGGTCTCGAGGTACATCAGGACGACATCGGTGTCCGGGTCGTCGTACCAGTACTGGAGCACATCGTTGCCCGAGACGTCCGCCCGGTTCCCGGAGGAGACGAAGGTCGACACCCCGGTGACCCCGGTGACGCCTCCCCCGCGCCGGTGCAGGCGGGACAGCAGGGCGATGCCGATGGCGCCGGACTGCGCGAACAGCCCGATGCGGCCGGGGCGCGGCATCTCGGGGGCGAGAGAGGCGTTGAGGCGGACCCGCGGCGAGGTGTTGATGATCCCGAAGGCGTTCGGCCCGATGATCCGCATCCCGTACGACCGCGCCTGACGGACCAGCTCCCGCTGGCGCTCGCGCCCGTCTGGGCCGCTCTCGGCGTAGCCCGCGGCGATGACCACCAGCCCCTGGACACCGTGCTCGCCGCACTCGGCGACGGCCTCCGGCACCCGCTCGGCGGGCACGGCCACCACGGCGAGGTCGACCGGCTCGGCGATCTCGCGGACGGAGCGGTGGGCGGGCACCCCGTCGAGTTCCGTCTGTCCCTCCGGGAACCCGCTGTTGACCGCGTACAGGCGGCCTGTGTATCCGGCCTCCCGCAGATTGTCCAGGATGCCCCGGCCCACTCCCCCTGGCGTACGGCCCGCGCCTATGACGGCCACCGAGCCAGGGGCGAGCAGACGCTGCACGGACCGCGCCTCGGCGCGCTGCTCGCGGGCGCGCTGCACGGCCAGCGACTGGTCCGTGGGCTCCAGATCGAATTCCAGGCGTACGACGCCGTCCTCGAAGCTGCGCTTCTGCTGGTACCCGGCGTCCGTGAACACCTTGATCATCTTGCTGTTGGCGGGCAGTACCTCCGCGGCGAACCGGCGGATTCCGCGCTCCCTGGCCACCGCCGCGATGTGTTCGAGGAGGGCGGAGGCGACTCCGCGCCCCTGGTGCGCGTCCTGCACCAGGAAGGCGACCTCGGCCTCGTCGGCGGGCGCGGAGGCGGGCATCCCGTCGTCGCCGATGCGGTCGTAGCGCACGGTGGCGATGAACTCGCCGCCCACGGTGGCCGCGAGACCCACCCTGTCCACGAAGTCGTGGTGGGTGAAGCGGCGGACGTCCTTGGCGGACAGACGGGGGTACGGCGCGAAGAAGCGGTAGTACTTCGATTCGTCCGAGACCTGCTCGTAGAAGCTGACGAGGCGCTCGGCGTCATCGACGGTGATGGGCCGGATGCGCGCGGTGCCGCCGTCTCGCAGCACCACGTCGGCTTCCCAGTGTGCGGGGTATTCGTGCCGGTCCGACGCGGTCTGCATGCGCCCCAGGTTCATGCGCCCCAGGTTAAGGCTCCGGCTCGCTCGCGTCCGGCGGTGGCGCGAGGCAGGCTGAGAAGGTCGGACCGGGGTCCGCCCGGTGCATCACCGCCACCCCTTCCTGGGCGCGCTGCACATATGGAACACTGGTCTAGACAACCCTGAACACCTGAAGGGCAGCATCACATGGCTGAGCGCCGCGTCAACGTCGGCTGGGCCGAGGGCCTCCACGCCCGCCCCGCCTCCATCTTCGTCCGGGCGGCCACGGCCTCCGGAGTTCCCGTGACCATCGCCAAGGCCGACGGCAACCCCGTGAACGCCGCGTCCATGCTCGCGGTCCTCGGTCTGGGCGCGCAGGGTGGCGAGGAGATCGTCCTCGCCTCGGACGCGGAGGGTGCGGACGCCGCTCTGGACCGTCTCGCCAAGCTGGTCGCGGAGGGGCTCGAGGAGCTTCCCGAGACCGTCTGATCTGCCTTTCGGGCGTCTTCGGGCGCCCTGGGGAGCCCTCGGGCGTCCCCCCACGGCTCAGCCGCGTCGGCCCACGGGAAGGCGCGGCTTCGCCGTATGCGCGGCACGCAATTCGGCGGCGCACGGAGGAAGGCACAAAAGCGCGCGGCACGCGAAAATCACGCCACCCGTTTTCCCGGGCACACGGAAATAAAGACATCCGGAAGAGCCGCTCACCGAATGCCGCCGCGAATACCTCTCTTTGTATACGGCGCCCGCGTTAATGCCGGAGTCCCTACATGTTTACGGGGTGTTTCGAAGTCCTCACGCGGTCGGCGCCGCCCGCCCGGCCGGGGAAGCGCAGCCGGTGCGCCGCGGTCGTCCGTTCGGCGTGGAGAGCCATGATCGCCCGGGCGCGCTCGCCGTCGCCGCGTGCGACGGCGTCCACGATGGCGCCGTGCTCCGCCCAGGACTCCAGGGGGCTGAGCGGCGCCTCCACGACGTACATCCAGGCGATCTTATGCCGCAGCTGGGCGAGCGCGGAGGTCAGCGCGGGGCTCGCGCTGGCCTGGGCGAGCGTCTCGTGGAACCAGGCACCCAGCGAGCGCAGATCCTCGCCGCCGCCCCTCCTGGCCCGCTCCTGACCCAGTCTGACCAGGCCGCGCAGGACCTTGAGATGGGCCTCCGTGCGGCGCTGCGCGGCCCGCGCGGCACCGAGCGGCTCCAGGAGTAACCGCATCTCCAGGAGGTCGCCGCCCTCCTGATCGGTGGGTTCCGCCACGCACGCGCCGGCGTGCCTGCGGGTGACCACGAAGCCCTCGGCCTCCAGTGTGCGCAGCGCCTCGCGCACGGGGACGCGGGAGACGCCGTACCGGCGCGCGAGAAGCTCCTCGGTGAGCCGGCTGCCGCGTGCGTGGACACCCGAGACGATGTCGTCACGGATCGCCGTGCATACCGCGTGCGCCGGAATACGCATGTCCGACCTCCGCCTTAATTCCCGCGAAACGTCGCCGATCGGCGTGTGTTCAACCGACTCTATTGCAGCGGAGCGGAATTTCCGACGGCGGGCCGGAATCCATGGATATTTTTTGGACAAACAGCGGTTCGAAACGACAACGGCCCCGGCACTGAGCCGGGGCCGCCGCGGTACGGCACACGGTGCACGTACGAACGTTCGTCAGACGTTCACGCCGTGCGACCGCAGGTAGGCGACGGGGTCGATGTCCGAGCCGTACTCGGGGGACGTACGGGCCTCGAAGTGCAGGTGCGGCCCGGTGGTGTTTCCCGTGGCTCCCGAAAGCGCTATCCGGCTGCCCGGGGTGACCCGCTGCCCCACCGAGACGCCGATGGACGAGAGATGGCCGTACTGGGTGTAGGAGCCGTCGTTCATCCTGATGACGATCTGGTTGCCGTACGCGCCGCCCCAGCCCGTCTCGACGACCGTGCCGGCGCCCACGGCGTGCACGGGGGTTCCGGTGGCGGCGTGGAAGTCGATGCCGGTGTGGGCGCCGGAGGACCACAGGGATCCACCGGTGCGGTAGCCCGTGGAGACATAGGAGCCGTAGATCGGCGCCACGAAGGTGTTCAGGCGGCGGCGCTCGGCCTCGCGGGCGGCGCGCTCCTTGGCCTCCCGCTCCTTGGCGGCCAGCTTGCGCGCGGCCTCCTCGGCCTGCTTCCGCTCGGCTGCCTGCTTCTGGGCGGCGGCCTGGGCGTCGATCTTGTCGGCGACCGAGTCCCCGAGAGCGACGGCCCGCATCAGACCGGTCTGCTCCACGGGAGCGCCGGCGGCGAGCGCCGGCGCGGACAGCGTGCCGATGACGCCGGTGGTGGTGAGTGCCGCGACGCCCACGGCGTTCGCGGTCGTACGCCTCATGCTGCTGGGACGACGGTGCTTCCCGGTGGCGCAGGTGAACGCCATGAAGTGGCTGGTCCTTTCCTTCCCTCTCGCCTACCGGGTTAGCTGACGGGTTCGGAGCAGGAAGGTCTCCTACGGGCTTGCGCCCGATTCACCCCAGGGACATGGGCGCCTCCGGTCGCGAAGGCGCAGGGTGGGTCCCCGGCTCCCCTGGCTCGCGCCGTACGGGGACTCGGCGATGGCTGTCCGGTGCCGCGGGTGCGGCGCACTGCCTGACGGACAGCCCGGACGACGCTAGAAGGACCGTCTTTCCAACACCAAACCGGCAGCGGTGTTTGTAGCGCATCCCACAGGGCAGACAGGCAACCTCGCGGCAATACGGACAAACACACGGGGCCGGGGCCCTGGTGGTGAAAAGACCGCCAGGGCCCCGGCCACGCGCCCCGCGGGGCGCCGCCGAGCGTGCGTGGTGTCCTGCTACTCCGCGGGTACGACGCTCACTTCGCCGATGCCCAGTTGCCTCACGGGCTCCTCGATATGCGCGGCATCGCCGACGAGGACGGTCACCAGACGGTCCACGGGGAACGCGTTCACGACGGCTGCCGTCGCCTCCACCGTGCCGGTGGCCGCGAGTGCCTGATACAGCGTCGCCTGGAAGTCGTCCGGAAGGTGCTGCTCGACCTGGTCGGCGAGCGTGCTCGCGACGGCGGCGGCCGTCTCGAACTTCAGCGGTGCCACGCCGACCAGATTCTGCACGGCGACATCGCGCTCGGCGTCCGTCAGGCCCTCGGCCGCCAGCGTGCGCAGTACCTTCCAGAGGTCGTCGAGCGCCGGACCGGTGTTCGGCGTGTCGACGGAGCCGCTGATGGCCAGCATCGCGGCGCCCGTGCCGTCGGGCGCGGAGCGCAGCACCTGACCGAACGCCCGCACCCCGTAGGTGTAGCCCTTCTCCTCGCGCAGGACCCGGTCCAGACGCGAGGTGAGGGTCCCGCCCAGACAGTAGGTACCGAGCACCTGGGGGGGCCACACGCGGTCATGCCGGTCGGCTCCGATCCGGCCGATCAGCAGCTGCGTCTGGACGGCTCCGGGGCGGTCCACGATGATCACTCGGCCGGTGTCGTCCGCCGTCACCGGCGGCACGGGACGCGGGCCGGCGGGGGCTCCCGTCCAGGCGCCGAGGGTGTCCGCGAGCAGCTCGTCGAGGTCGATCCCGGTGAGGTCCCCGACCACGACCGCGGTGGCGGTCGCCGGGCGGACATGGCGCTCGTAGAAGGCGCGGACGGCGGCGGAGTCGATGCGCGAGACCGTCTCCTCGGTGCCCTGGCGCGGGCGCGACATGCGCGAGGACGCCGGAAACAGCTCCTTGGAGAGCTCCTTCGCGGCACGCCGGGCCGGGTTGGCGGTCTCATGGGGGATCTCGTCGAGGCGGTTGCGCACCAGGCGGTCCACCTCGCTGTCCTCGAACGCCGGCGACCTCAGGGCGTCGGCGAGCAGCCCGAGTGCCTTCGGCAGGCGGGAGACCGGCACTTCGAGGGACAGGCGCACGCCGGGGTGATCGGCGTGCGCGTCGAGGGTGGCGCCGCAGCGCTCGAGCTCCGCGGCGAACTCCTCGGCGGAGTGCTTGTCGGTGCCCTCGGAGAACGCGCGCGCCATGATCGTGGCGACGCCGTCGAGTCCGTCGGGCTCGGCGTCCAGGGGCGCGTCGAGCATCACCTCGACGGCGACGACCCGCTGGCCGGGGCGGTGGCAGCGCAGCACGGTCAGGCCGTTGCCGAGCGCGCCGCGCTCGGGCGCCGGGAAGGCCCAGGGCCGGGCCTCGCCGGGCTGGGGCTGCGGGTGGAAGTCCATGGTCGCGAGCTCGGTCACTTCGCCGACTCCTCGTCTTCGCTGGTGCCTTCGGCGGCGGTGGTCTCTGCTGCTTCGGCGGTCTCGGCTCCGGGTGCGACCGGTTCGTACACGAGCACCGCGCGGTTGTCCGGGCGCAGCCTGGCCTTGGCGATCTCCCGGACCTCGTCGGCGGTGACCTCCAGGACGCGGTCCACGGCGGTCAGGGCGAGCTGCGGATCACCGAACAGCACGGCGAAACGGCACAGTTCGTCGGCGCGGCCCGCGACCGTGCCGAGACGGTCCAGCCATTCGCGCTCCAGCTGGGCCTGGGCGCGCTCCATCTCCTCGGGCGTGGGCCCTTCTTCGGCGAACCGGGCGAGCTCCTCGTCGATCGCCGCCTCGATGACCGGCACCTCGACGTCGCCGGAGGTCTTCACGTCCAGCCAGCCCAGGGAGGGCGCCGCGGCGAGCCTCAGCAGGCCGAACCCGGCGGCGACCGCGGTGCGGTCACGTCGTACCAGCCGGTTGTAAAGGCGGGAGGACTCGCCGCCGCCGATGATGGTCAGGGCCACGTCGGCCGCGTCGCACGCGCGCGTGCCGTCCTGCGGCAGCCGGTAGGCGGCCATCAGGGCGCGCGCCGGGACCTCCTCCCGCACGACCTCGCGCAGCTGTCCGCCGATGACGTCGGGCAGCGAGCCGTCACGCGGCTGGGGCTTGCCGTCGTAGGACGCGATGGAGCCGAAGTACTTCTCCACCCAGGCGAGGGTCTGCTCGGGGTCGATGTCGCCGACCACGGACAGGACGGCGTTGTTGGGAGCGTAGTAGGTGCGGAAGAACGCCCGCGCGTCCTCCAGGGTGGCCGCGTCCAGGTCCGCCATCGAACCGATCGGCGTGTGGTGGTACGGGTGGCCCTCCGGGTAGGCGAGGGCGGTCAGCTTCTCGAAGGCCGTTCCGTACGGGACGTTGTCGTAGCGCTGGCGGCGCTCGTTCTTCACGACGTCCCGCTGGTTCTCCATGGACTCGTCGTCGAGAGCGGCGAGCAGGGAGCCCATCCGGTCGGCCTCCAGCCAGAGGGCGAGCTCCAGCTGGTGGGTCGGCATGGTCTCGAAGTAGTTCGTGCGCTCGAAGCTGGTGGTGCCGTTCAGCGAACCGCCGGCGCCCTGCACCAGCTCGAAGTGCCCGTTGCCCTTCACCTGCGCCGACCCCTGGAACATCAGGTGCTCGAAGAGGTGGGCGAGGCCGGTGCGGCCCTGGACCTCGTGGCGGGAACCGACGTCGTACCAGAGGCACACCGCCGCGACCGGGGTCAGGTGGTCCTCGGAGAGCACCACGCGCAGGCCGTTGGCCAGGCGGTGCTCGGTCGCTGTCAGGCCCCCGGAGCCTGCCTCGGCTGTGGCCGTGTGACCCTTGGGCATGTACGTCCCTTCCCTCGCGGAAGATGTAGCGGAAACCGCCGGTTTCCGGCCGGTCCTGTCACTGTATGCAACCGGGCCTGCCCATGGACAAGTTCCCGGGCGGCGTACGCCGAGAGCGAGACCGGGATTACGGGAGGCGGGGGACGAAACGCGCGGTCCGGCCGCAGGCACGCAGCCCCGGACGGACACCCGCGAAGGCGGCACGAAGGCATCTTCCGGCCGGTCCGGAGGCGCAGAAGGACGGGGGCTGGTCCGCGTTGTCAGCGACGCGGTCCACAATGGTCCGCGTCAGATCGTTCATGCCCAGCACAGACTGTGAAGGAGCCGGCAGCAATGGCCCGCCGCAGCACGAAGACCCCACCGCCCGACGACTCGTACGAGGAGAAGATCCTCGACATCGACGTCGTCGACGAGATGCAGGGCTCCTTCCTCGAGTACGCGTACTCGGTCATCTACTCCCGGGCCCTGCCGGACGCGCGTGACGGCCTCAAGCCGGTGCACCGCCGGATCGTCTACCAGATGAACGAGATGGGGCTGCGCCCCGACCGCGGCTATGTGAAGTGCGCCCGTGTCGTCGGCGAGGTCATGGGCAAGCTGCACCCGCACGGTGACGCGTCGATCTACGACGCCCTGGTGCGCCTGGCCCAGCCGTTCTCGATGCGCGTTCCCCTCGTCGACGGCCACGGCAACTTCGGTTCGCTCGGCAACGACGACCCGCCGGCCGCCATGCGGTACACCGAGTGCCGTATGGCCGAGGCGACGAGCCTGATGACCGAGTCGATCGACGAGGACACGGTCGACTTCGCGCCCAACTACGACGGCCAGGAGCGGGAGCCGGTGGCGCTGCCCGCCGCGTTCCCGAACCTCCTGGTGAACGGCTCGTCGGGCATCGCCGTAGGCATGGCCACGAACATGCCGCCGCACAATCTCGGTGAGGTCATCGCGGCCGCCCGCCATCTGATCCGCCATCCGAATGCGGACCTGGACGCGCTGATGAAGCACGTTCCGGGCCCGGACCTGCCCACCGGCGGCCGGATCGTCGGCCTCGCGGGCATCCGGGACGCGTACGAGACGGGCCGCGGCACCTTCAAGATCCGTGCCACGGTCTCGGTGGATGACGTGACGGCGCGCCGCAAGGGACTGGTCGTCACCGAGCTGCCGTTCACGGTCGGCCCGGAGAAGGTGATCTCCAAGATCAAGGACCTGGTCGGTTCGAAGAAGCTCCAGGGCATCGCCGATGTCAAGGATCTGACCGACCGCGCGCACGGTCTGCGTCTGGTGATCGAGATCAAGAACGGTTTCGTGCCGGAGGCGGTGCTCGAGCAGCTCTACAAGCTGACGCCGATGGAGGAGTCCTTCGGTATCAACAACGTCGCGCTCGTCGACGGCCAGCCGCTCACCCTCGGCCTCAAGGAACTGCTGGAGGTCTACCTCGACCACCGCTTCAACGTGGTGCGGCGCCGCTCGGAGTTCCGCCGCGGCAAGCGGCGCGACCGGCTGCACCTCGTGGAGGGCCTGCTCACCGCGCTGGTGGACATCGACGAGGTCATCCGTCTGATCCGCTCCAGTGAGAACTCCGCGCAGGCCAAGGAGCGCCTGATGCGGCGCTTCTCGCTGAGCGACATCCAGACGCAGTACATCCTCGACACTCCCCTGCGACGTCTGACCAAGTACGACCGCATCGAGCTGGAGTCCGAGAAGGAGCGGCTCAACGCCGAGATCGAGGAGCTGACCCGGATCCTGGAGTCGGACGCCGAGCTGCGCAAGCTGGTCTCCGCCGAACTGGCCGCGGTGGCCAAGAAGTTCGGCACGGAGCGGCGCACGGTGCTGTTGGAGTCCTCCGGCGCCCCGGCACCGGTGGTCTCGCTCCAGGTCGAGGACGCCCCGTGCCGGGTGCTGTTGTCGTCGACGGGCCTGCTGGCGCGTACGGCGAACGGCGACCCGTTCGCTGAGGACACCGACGGAAAGCGCACGAAGCACGATGTGATCGTGTCCGCGGTGGCGGCGACGGCGCGCGGCGAGGTGGGTGCGGTGACGTCCGCCGGAAGGCTGCTGCGGCTGAACGTGATCGACCTCCCGCAGTTGCCGGACACGGCGGCACGGCCGACCCTGTCGGGGGGTGCGCCGGTCTCGGAGTTCGTCTCCCTGGACGCGGACGAGACGGTGGTGTGCCTGACGACGCTGGACGAGTCCTCCCAAGGTCTCGCTCTCGGCACGGAGCAGGGTGTCGTCAAGCGGGTGGTTCCCGACTACCCGGCGAACAAGGACGAGTTGGAGGTCATCACCCTCAAGGAGGGCGACCGGATCGTCGGTGCGGTCGAACTGCGCACGGGCGAGGAGGACCTGGTCTTCATCACGGACGACGCCCAGCTGCTGCGCTACCAGGCGTCCCAGGTGCGCCCGCAGGGCCGCCCCGCGGGCGGAATGGCGGGCATCAAGCTCACGGACGGCGCGAAGGTGATCTCCTTCACGGCGGTGGACCCGGCCGTGGACGCGGTGGTCTTCACCGTCGCGGGCTCACGCGGCACGCTGGACGACTCGGTGCAGACGACGGCCAAGATGACGCCGTTCGACCAGTATCCGCGCAAGGGCCGCGCCACGGGCGGTGTGCGCTGCCAGCGGTTCCTGAAGGGCGAGGACTGCCTGTCCTTCGCCTGGGCGGGGGCTACGCCGGCCCGGGCAGCGCAGAAGAACGGCACGCCGGCCGAGCTTCCCGAGCTCGACCCGCGGCGCGACGGTTCGGGCGTGTCGCTGCCGAAGACGGTCGCGGTGGTCGCGGGGGCGTTGTAGTCCGGCCCGCGATCAGCCTTCGAGGTCGCCGGGGCTCGCGGGAGCCCCGGCCTCCTGGACGTAGCGCAGGACGCCCCACATGCTGTGGTCGCCGGCGGGCGGGGCGTCGGCGTCGCGCACCGTCGCCTCCAATTCCTTGCGCAGGGCGGCGGTGTCGAGGCCGGATCCGATCAGGACGAGCTGGGTGAGCCGCTCGTCACCGGTCTTCCAGGGCTGCGGGTAGAACCGCAGGAACCGCCCCACGGAGTGCACGGCGTAGCGGTTGCGCGGATCGGCGGCGCCGAAGTCCACGTATCCCTTGATCCGGTAGAGCCCCTCCGGCCTGCGGTCGAGGAACTCCAGCAGCCGTCGCGGTTCGGCCGGTACGGCGGACTCGTAGGAGAGACTCTCGTATCCCGTGTGCAGATGGGCGTGGTGAAGTCCCGGACCGCCGTGCTCACCTTCCCGGCCGGCCTCCTGCGCGCGATGCTGCCCGCCGTCCTGCCGGTGGAGATCGTCGAAGGTCAGCTGCCCGATCCGCTCCTCGGCCGGTCGGCAGTCGAAGAGGAGCTCGGGGTCGATGCGCCCGTAGACGGCAGGGTTCACGGCTGCTCGGTCGGTGAGCGAGCGGACGAGCCGCAGGACCCGTTCGCTGTCGTCGGCACGGTCCGTCTTGTTGACGACGACGAGATCGGCGAGGGCGAGGTGTCGGTCGGTCTCGGGGTGCTTCTCGCGCGTTGCGTCGAACTCCACCGCGTCGACGACCACGACGAGTCCGCCGTAGACGACGCGCGACTGCTCGCTGGCCAGCACCATGCGGACGAGTTCCTGAGGCTCGGCGAGCCCACTGGCCTCGATCACGATGACGTCGATGCCGGTGGAGGGCTGGGCGAGGCGGTCGAGGTAGAGGTCGAGTTCGCTGACGTCGACCGCGCAGCACAGGCATCCGTTGCCGAGGGAGACCGTGGAGTCCCCGAGCGCCCCGGCGACGGCCATGGCGTCGATCTCGATGTCCCCGAAGTCGTTGACAATGGCGCCGATACGGCTGCCCCCGCTGTGGTGGAGGAGGTGGTTGAGCAAGGTGGTCTTGCCCGAGCCGAGGAAGCCCGCGAGTACGACGACCGGGATCTGCTGCTGACTCGGCGTCCGGGTCACCGTCCGCCCCTTCCCATGCCGTACGAGATGTGTGTGCCGCCCCAGGATACGGGCGGGGCGACCCCGCGGAGCGGACGGTCGTCGGCACCGCTGAAGCGCAAGTGAATGCCCTGCCGGCGAGAATGCGCCTTGGACAACGCCGACCGGGGGCCGCCCGTCCCCGACGGCCGGTGCGCGCGAGGAGCGGCCGGTCCGGTGCTCAGGCCATCAGGGGCACAGCGACCGGAGGCGTCGGGCCCACATACCGGGCCGCCGGCCGGATGATCTTCGGATCCTGCGCCTGCTCGAGGATGTTGGCGCTCCATCCGACCACCCGGCCCGCCGCGAAGGTCGGGGTGAACATCTCGCGCGGGATGCCGCAGAGCTCCATGACCACGCCCGCATAGAACTCCACGTTCGTGTGAAGCTCACGGCCGGGCTTCAGCTCGGCCAGGATGGCCTCCACGCGCCGCTCGACCTCGATCGCGAAGTCGACCAGCGGGCCGCCGAACCGCTGCGCGACGCCACGCAGCATGCGCGACCTCGGGTCCTCGGTGCGGTAGACGGGGTGGCCGAAGCCCATGATGCGCTCACCGGCGAGGACTCGTTCGCGGATCCATGTGTCGATGCGGTCCGGGGTGCCGATCGCGTCGAGGGTGTCGAGGGCGCGGCTCGGCGCTCCGCCGTGGAGCGGGCCGGACAGTGCCCCGATGGCCCCCGCCAGCGCCGAGGCCACGTCCGCTCCGGTCGACGTGATCACCCTTGCCGAGAACGTTGACGCGTTGAATCCGTGATCAATGGTTGAGATCAAGTACTGCTCGACCGCCCGCGCACGCGCGTCGTCCGGTTCCGCGCCCGTCAACATGTACAGGTAGTTGGCGGCGTAGGAGAGGTCCTCCCGCGGCTCGACCGGTTCCAGGCCACGGGCCAGCCGGTGGAGCGCCGTCACCAGGGTGGGGACGGCCGCGGTCGCGGCGATCGTGTCGTCGCGACGCCGGTCCGCGTCGATGTCGTAGACCGGCAGGAATCCCTCGCGGGCGCCGAGCAGCGAGAGCGCCGTGCGCAGACCCGACAGGGGGCCGGAGCGGCCGCTCGCCCTGGCGATCGCGGGGAGCACGGCCCGCACCTCGTCGGGCAGCCACCGCAGCCGGGCGGTCCGTGCGGTGAACGCGGAGCGCTGCGCCGCGTCCGGCAGTCCGCCGTTGATCATCAGATGCCAGACGTCCTCGAATCCGCGTGTCTGCGCGAGTTCGACGGCGGAGTACTGGCGGTAGTGGTAGAAGCCCTCCAGCCCCCTGACGTCACCCAGTTCGGTGTGGGTCACGACGACGCCCGCGAGTCCCCGCGGCACGTCGACGGAGGTGGATCCGGCCCTGTTGATCGGCATGTTTCCTCCTTGAACTTGATGAGACTGTCCATGATTGACTAAATGCCTGTCAATATTGATTGAATCAATATGTCATCCATGGGTACGGTGGCGGACATGAGGGATCAAGACGCGGCCAGGGGTCACGACGAGGGTCGGCTCACCACCAAGGAAGCGGCCGAGCTGCTGGGCGTGAAGCCCGAGACGGTCTATGCCTATGTGAGCCGGGGTCAGCTCAGCAGCAGACGCGAGCCGGGCGGTCGCGGCAGCACCTTCGACGCCAAGGAGGTGGCGGCACTCGGGCGCCGCAACAGACGTGACACCGGCGGAAGTTCGCCCACCGCCGATGAGCTCTCGGTCCGTACGGCCATCACCCTGATCGACAAGGACCGGTACTACTTCCGCGGTGTGGACGCCACCGAGCTGGCCGTGCGCCACTCCTACGAGGAGATCGCCGAGTGGCTGTGGACCGGGCAGCTGCGGCCGGGGATCACCTTCACCGCTCCGGACGCCTCCGTCACCGTCGCCCGCCGCGCGGTGAACGCGCTGCCCGAGCACAGCGGACCCACCGACCGGCTGCGGGTGGCGGCCATCGCGGCGGCCACCGCGGACCCGCTCCGCTTCGACCTGTCACCCGACGCGGTCCTCGGCACAGCCCGCACTCTCATCCCCACCCTCGTGACCGCCCTGCCGCCGCTGCGGCACGATCACCGCGACGAAGGCCCGCTCGCCCGGCGCCTGTGGGGCCGGCTCAGCGGACACGATGCGGACGAGGCGTCACTTCGTATTCTGGACACGGCACTCGGGCTGCTCGTCGACCACGATCTGGCGGCCTCGACGCTCGCCGTCCGTGTCGCCGCGTCCGCCCGCGCGCACGCCTACGCCGCCGTCTCGGCCGGTCTGGGGGTGCTGGAAGGCCCTCTGCACGGTGCGGCCAGCGGCCTCGCGCACCGGATGCTGCTCGACGTCCTGGACCGGGGTACGGCCGCCCCCGTCGTCGCCGACGAACTGCGCGCGGGACGCCGCATCCCCGGACTCGGGCACCGGTTGTATCCCGGTGAGGACCCGCGCGCGCGAACCCTGTTCGCGCTCCTGGAGGACGTACCGGCCGCGGCACCGGCCGTGGCGGCGGCCCGGGACATCGTGTCCACGACGGCCCGCCACTCGCCCCTGCACGCCAACGTCGACCTCGCGCTGGCCGCCCTCACGGTCTCCTGCGGCATGGACGCCACAGCCGGCGAGACCGTGTTCGCGGTCGCGCGCACGGCGGGCTGGATCGCCCACACCCTCGAGGAGTACGAGGAACGGCCGCTCCGCATGCGCCCCAGCGGCCGCTACACGGGGGCGCGCCCGCCCCAGCCGCTCCCCCGCTGACTCCGGCGCGCCCGTCTCCGCGACCATGCGCCCGGTGAGCTGTTGTGCGCCCTCCGGCAAGCCGCTCCGGGAGCGTGCCTCAGGTGCTCCCCACGCACGCCTGGTACGCCCCCGACTGCGCCCCGTTCACCTGGCCGGAAGTCAGTGCAGGGGAAGTCAGGTTAGGCTCACCTCTGTGAGTAGGTGCACGGCCGCGTCCCGGGAGCTCGACGAGCCCCTGGTGGGGACCGCGGCGACCGCGAGGACATGGCTGCTGCTGGAACAGCCCGGCCCCTGGGGCGCCAAGGCGCTCACCTCGAGCCACCTGGATCCGGAGCTCGGCCGCGCCCTGGAGGCGGCGTCGGAGGGCACCGGCGTGCGGGTCGCCCTCATCCGCCGCCCCGGCCGGCACGCGGACTTCGGCACCCCCGCCGTACGGCAGGTGTACGCGGCCCACACCGTGCCCGGGAACGCATGGCTGCACACCGCCACGACCGCCGCCCCGGAGCGGTTGCTGGAGCTGGACTTCACCGCCCTCGGCACGGGCGACCCGCACAGCTTCGACTCGGCGCTCCGGGGACGGCCCCACACGGAACATCCGCTGGCTCTCGTGTGCACCAACGGCCGACGGGACCGCTGCTGCGCCCAGCTCGGCCGCCCCCTCGCCATCGAGTTGGCCGCCTCCGGGGTCGGCGGTGTCTGGGAGGTCACCCACCTCGGCGGCCACCGCTTCTCGCCCACGCTTCTCGTCCTGCCGTTCGGATACGCCTACGGGCGGGCCCAGGCCCCGCACGTCAAGGAGGTCCTCGAAGGAGTGGGCGAGGGACGGATCGTGGTGGACGGGTGCCGTGGCAGCTCTGCCTGGGAGCGGCCCGCGCAGGCCGCGGAGCTCGCGGTGCGCAGGGCGGCCCACGAGTACGCGGCGAACGCGCTGACGGTCGTCCGCACTGCCGGAGCGGCGCCCCGCTGGGAAGTCACCGTCGCTCACGCCGACGGGCGGCTGTGGCGTGTCCTCGTGGCGCAGGGGGCCTGTCTGCCGCCGCGCCCGGAGAGCTGTGGCTCGGCGCTGGGTTCCCCGGCCCGTATGGATGTCGTCTCGGTACGGGAGTTGCTGTCCACCCCGGCCGTGCGGGACCGCGCTTACTGCTGAGGCACGAAGCCCGCGCTGCGGCGGACTCGCGGCGCCGGGCTCCAGGCACCGGCAGACGCCCGCGGAAGATCTGTGCGCCCCCCTGCGGGTGCTCCGCACCGGTGCCCGTACCGTCGTCCCCACGCGCCCCTCCTCCCGGCCGTGGCGGCCGCGGGCCTGGGTGACGCCGTAGAGGCGCCGCGCACACGGGGCGCCGCTACGGTATCCGCCGCGTCACACCGCTCCCGCGCCCGTCAGGGAGCGCACCTCGGTCTCCGCATGCTTGGCCTCATCGGCGGGTTCCGTCGAGGTGACCGTGCCGAGCCAGCCCGCCAGGAATCCGAGCGGGATGGAGATGATGCCCGGGTTCTGCAGCGGGAAGTACTGGAAGTCGACTGCGGGGAACAGGGATTCCGGGCTGCCGGAGACGACCGGGGACAGCAGCACGAGCACGAGCGCGGGGACGAGGCCGCCATAGACGGACCACACGGCGCCGCGCGTGGTGAAGCCGCGCCAGAAGAGCGAGTACATGAGGACCGGCAGGTTCGCGGACGCGGAGACGGCGAAGGCCAGCCCCACCAGGAATGCCACGTTGAGGTCGCGGGCCAGCAGGCCGAGCCCGATCGCGACCGCACCGATGCCCACGGCCGCGGCCCTCGCCACGCCCACCTCGCTGCGTGCCCTGGCGCGGCGGCGCCGCAGCGATGCGTAGAGGTCGTGTGCCACCGCCGCGGATGAGGCGAGGGTGATGCCGGCGACGACCGCGAGGATGGTGGCGAAGGCGATGGCGGCGACCATGGCGAACAGGACCGTTCCGCCGGTCGACCGGGCTCCGCCGCCGAGGTTCAACGCGAGCAGCGGGACCGCCGTGTTCCCGGCCGCGTTCGACTCCCGTACGGCGTCAGGGCCGAGAACGGCGGCCGCGCCGAAGCCCAGCACGATCGTCATCAGGTAGAAGCCGCCGATCAGCCCGACCGACCAGACGACCGAGCGGCGGGCGGCCCGTGCCGTCGGCACCGTGTAGAAGCGGGAGAGGATGTGCGGCAGGCCGGCCGTGCCCAGAACCAGCGCCAGGCCCAGGCTGATGAAGTCGGTCCTCGACGTCCAGCTCCCGCCGTACCTCAGCCCCGGGGCGAGGAACGCCTCCCCGTGCCCGCTGCGCTGCGCCGCCGTGCGCAGCAAGGCGTCGACATCTCCGTGGAAGCGCAAGAGGACCATGACGGTCAGCGCCACGGTACCGCCGAGCAGCAGGACGGCCTTGACGATCTGGATCCAGGTCGTGGCCCGCATGCCGCCCATCGACACATAGACCACCATCAGCGCCCCGACAACGATCACGGTCCAGGCACGCGCCCCGGCGCTCGTGCCCCCGAACAGCAACGCCACCAGGCTGCCGGCCCCGACCATCTGCGCCACCAGGTACAGCACGGACACGGTCACCGAGGACGTACCCGCCGCGATGCGCACCGGCCTCTCGCTCATGCGCGCCGCGACGACGTCCGCGAGCGTGAACCGCCCGACGTTGCGGACCAGTTCGGCGACGAAGAAGAGCACCACTAGCCAGGCGACGAGAAAGCCGACCACATACAGCAGCCCGTCGTAGCCGAAGAGCGCGATCAGTCCGGTGACGCCCAGGAACGAGGCCGCCGACATATAGTCGCCGGCGATGGCAAAACCATTCTCCATCGGCGAGAACAGTCGCCCGCCCGCATAGAACTCCTCCGCCGAGCCATGCCGGTTGCGGCTCACCCAAGTGGTGATCGCCAGCGTGATCGCGACGAATACGCTGAACAGCACGAGTGCCAGCGCCTGGTGATGTCCGCTCACAGCTCGCCGCCCCTGAATCCCCGGGTCAGCTCCTGGGTGTCCCAGCGCAGATCGAGCGCGGCCCGGTCCCTGCGCACCCGGGCGTGCCTCGCGTACGCCCAGGTGAGCAGAAACGTCGTCAGGAACTGTCCGAGACCCGCCAGCATCGCCACGTTCACCGCTCCGGCGACCGGATGTGCCATCAGGCCCGGCGCGGTCTGAGCGGTCACCACGTAACCCACGTACCAGGCGAGGAACACGGCGAGGCCTGGGACCACGAACCGCCGGTACCGGCTGCGCACCTCCTGGAACGCCGCGCTGCGCTGCACTTCCAGATAGACCTCGGCCACGCGGGGCGAACGGTCCTGGTCCGTACGCGCGGGCGGAACGGCAGAGGTGGGTGCGCCCGTTCCGTCCAGTTCACCCCAGCCGGAGGCCAGCGCGTCGTACCAGGGGTCGTCGTATCTCGCCTGTCCGGCCGCCCCCTCCGCGGCGGGGGCCGTGTCACGGCCTTGGTGCTTGGCGACCGGAGTCTCGGGACCGCTCCCGCCTCCGCGGAAACGACCATTGCTTGACTTCATACCCCAGCATGGACAGACCGGGAAGATCCCCGACTCTTCTTCCCCGGGCTCTTCACCCCATCAGGTGACTCACTGCGAGGGGGGCGTAACCAGGCCTTTCGCATACGCGTAACGGACCGCTCCCGCACGCTCCTTGATGCCTGTCTTGGCGAAGAGGTTGTTGATGTGGGTCTTCACGGTGGCCGTGGAGACATGCAGCCTTCGGGCGATCTCCTGGTTGGTCAGTCCCTCCGCGATCAGTACCAGCACCTCCGTCTCCCGTACCGTGAGCCTGTCCGGCGCCGGAACGACCAGGGGCGTCTCCCGCTCGGGCTCCGACAGCCGCTCCAGCAGACGACGCTGGATGCTCGGTGAGAGTCCCGCGTCACCGGACAGCACGTTCCGCACAGCCCCCACGATCTCGTCGCCCCCCGCGTCCTTGGTGAGATAACCGCGTGCCCCCGCTCTGAGCGCCGGGAACAGCGACTCGTCGTCCGCGAAGGTGGTGAGCACGACCACCTGGGTCCGGGGATGCTCGGCACGGATGCGCCGTGTCGCCTCGACGCCGTCGCACCGCGGCATGCGCAGGTCCATCAGCACCACGTCCGGGTCCAGTTCCGCGACGAGCCTCAGGGCCTCCTCCCCGTCCCCGGCCGCACCGACGACCTCGAGACCCGGAAGCAGCCCCAGCAGCATCACGATGCCCTCACGCACCACCGTCTGGTCGTCCGCCACGACGACCCGGGCCGGCTTGCCGCTCTCCTCCTCCGTCATACGGGCACCTTCAACGTCACGACGAACCCTTCCTTGCCCGGCCCCGCCTCCAGCGAGCCGCCCAGCAACTCGGCACGCTCACGCATGCCCAGCAGACCGTACCCGGCTCCCGAACCCGCCAGGTCGCCCGGAGAACCGCCCGAATCCCTCACGTCCAGCAGCACCTGATGCTCGGCGTACTCCAATCGGATGTGCACCTTGGCCCCCGGTGCGTGCTTACGGACGTTCGTCAGCGCCTCCTGCGCGACCCGGCGGACGGCTTGTGACGCCTCTGCCGGAAGCGGCCTGCGTTCACCCGAGACGGTGACGTCCGCACCGTCCGCCGTGGCGACGAGCTCGCTCAGGAATTCCTCCAGTGGTGACATCTCGCCGCGCAGCGCCGAGAGCGCCTGCCGGGTCTCGGCCAGACCCTCCCGGGCCATTCCCCGGGCCGCCACCACCCGTTCGAGGATCTTGTCCCGGTCGGCTCCCGCTTCGATCAGCAGCCGCGCCGCCTCCAGATGGACAAGCTGCGCCGAGAGGCTGTGCGCCAGTACATCGTGGATCTCCCGTGCGATCCTGGCCCGCTCCCCCAGAGCCGCCGACTCGGCCTCGGCGGCCCGTGCTGCCCGTTCCTGGGCGAGGAGTCGCTGGGCATTGCCGCGCGCCTCGGAGTCGAGCCGCAGGACATACCCGCCGAGCGCCATCCCGCCGATGGTGGCCACGGTGGTCAGCCATTCGTCCTTGGTGACCGCCGCGTACGAGGCGAGGCTCACCGAGGCCACCGGGAGAGCGACCGCGAGCGGCATCCGCTCCAGGGCGGTGACGGCGCAGCCGCACCAGATCACGATGGCCGGAACCCTGAACCCGGTCGTCTGTGCGACGGCCGCGATCCCGAGGAAGCAGGTGACGAGCGCCAAGGACGGCCACAGCCGGTGCGCGAGGGTTGTGCGGAAGAAGGCCCAGGCCGTGAGCCCGGAGGCGATGACACCGGCCGCGGCGCCGACGGCACCCCAGCCGTGGACGTGGGAGCCCTTGAAGACCCCCCACAGCACCATGCCGAGCACAAGGATCCTGGTGGCCCAGGCCAGCAGCCGCCGGGGCCCTGAGATTCCTTCACGGCCGAGCGCCTCACGCGAAGGCCAGCGCGTCCACGCGTTCTCCGTCACACACGCTCCTTCCGTGCGAGCCGGGGCATGCCGTCACCGTACGCCGGGCGGACCGTGGAGGGCAGCGCCCTCGCGCGCTGGACGAGGACCCCGGAGCGGACCAGCAGGGTGACCGCGAGGGCGAGCAGCAGGGCGGAGCTGTCCTGGTGAACGCCGAGCCCCGCTCCCAGCGCGAGGAGTCCGACGCGCAGGGCGATGCCGATGCCCCACACAGCCACGTTCGCCTTGGTGCTCTTGCTCCACACGGCACCGTCCGGCTCCGCCCATATACGGGTGGTCCAGGCCCAGCCCGCTCCCATGGCCACGCCTATCAGCAGTTCCGCACCGAGCAGCAGGGCCGATGCGGTGTGGTGCTGGGCGTCGAGTACGCCGGGCTTGCGCAGCGCCACGACGATCATGACGACGGGCACGATCCACCAGCGCTTGTCCGTGTCTACACGGCGTGTGCGGAACTGCCGCGCGAGCACCAAAGCGACCACGGCCACGATCACCAACGCGTTGACAGGCCCGGGCATCACAGCCTCCGTGAGCGGATAGGGAAGGCGCCGACGGCGAGTGCCGCCGACGCCTTCGACGCTACGGAAATCCGCAGGCCGGGAGATCGGAGCGGGGGTGGACCCTGGGTGGACAAGGGACAGCGGAGGGTCTCCACCCAGGGGTGGAGACCCAGCCGCGAACGCCCGGCGGGAGCCTTATCCGTGCCCGGCCCGTGCCCCGGAGCCGGTGCCGACACCGCCACCGACGCCGACGCCGAGCGCGACGGCTACGCGTCGATCCGCGACCGGTCCAGCGTCGCCGCCGAGCTGGAGATGAACTCCTTGCGCGGTGCCACGTCGTTACCCATCAGCAGATCGAACACCTGCTCGGCCGACTCCAGGTCGGAGAGGTTGATGCGGCGCAGGGTGCGGTGCCGCGGGTCCATGGTCGTCTCGGCCAGCTGGTCGGCGTCCATCTCACCGAGGCCCTTGTAACGCTGGATGGAGTCCTTGTACCGGATGCCCTTGCTCTGGAACTCCAGGAGCTTGTCCCGCAGCTCGCGATCCGAGTACGTGTAGACGTACTTGTCCTGGCCCTTCTTCGGCTGGACGATCTCGATGCGGTGCAGCGGTGGCACGGCGGCGAAGACCCGCCCCGACTCGACCATGGGCCGCATGTAGCGGTGGAACAGCGTCAGCAGCAGGGTGCGGATGTGGGACCCGTCCACGTCGGCGTCGGTCATCATGATGATCTTGCCGTACCGGGCCGCGTCGATGTCGAAGGTCCGGCCCGAACCGGCGCCTATGACCTGGATGATCGCTCCGCACTCGGCGTTCTTGAGCATGTCGGTCACTGACGACTTCTGGACGTTCAGGATCTTGCCGCGGATCGGCAGCAGGGCCTGGAACTCGGAGTTCCTGGCGAGCTTCGCGGTGCCGAGCGCCGAATCGCCCTCGACGATGAACAGCTCGCTGCGCTCGACGTCGTCGCTGCGGCAGTCGGCGAGCTTGGCGGGCAGCGAGGAGGACTCCAGAGCCGTCTTGCGGCGCTGCGCGTCCTTGTGCTGACGCGCGGCGATCCGTGTCCGGGCCGCGGCGACGGCCTTCTCGAGGACCACGCGGGCCTGCTGGGCGGCGTCACGCCTGGTCGAGGTCAGGAACTCCTTGAGCTCCTTGGAGACCACGCTGGTGACGATGCGGCGGGCGGCGGAGGTACCGAGCACCTCCTTGGTCTGGCCTTCGAACTGGGGCTCGGCCAGGCGCACGGTGACGACCGCGGTCAGTCCCTCAAGGGCGTCGTCCTTGACGATGTCGTCCTCGGCGACGCGCAGCAGCTTCTTGGCGCGCAGCACCTCGTTCATCGTCTTGGTCACGGCCTGCTCGAAGCCGGCGACGTGGGTACCGCCCTTGGGTGTGGCGATGATGTTGACGAACGACCTGAGGGTCGTGTCGTACCCGGTCCCCCAGCGGAGCGCCACATCGACGCCCAGCTCCCGGGTGACCTCGGTGGGTGTCATCTGCCCGTGGTCGTCCAGAACGGGGACCGTCTCCTTGAAGGTCCCCTGCCCGGAGAGACGAAGGACGTCGCAGACCGGCTTGTCGCCGGCGAGGTACTCACAGAACTCGCTGATGCCGCCGTCGAAGCGGAAAGACTCCTCCCCCTTGCTGCCGCCCTCCCCGAGTCCGTACTCGTCACGGACGACGATGGTGAGGCCAGGCACCAGGAAGGCGGTCTGGCGGGCGCGCTGGTGCAGCGTCTCCAGGGAGAGCTTGGCGTCCTTGAGGAAGATCTGTCGGTCGGCCCAGTAGCGAACACGTGTGCCGGTTCGGGTCCTGGCGATCTTCTTGGCCTTGCGAAGGCCGCTCTTCGCCTCGAACTTCGCGTCCGGGCCCTCGCCCGTGAAGGCACCCGGCACGCCCCGGCGGAAGCTGATCGCGTGCGTGTGCCCCGCACGGTCGACCTCGACGTCCAGCCGCGCGGACAGGGCGTTCACCACGGACGCGCCCACTCCGTGCAGACCGCCGGACGCCGCATAGGAGCCGCCTCCGAACTTTCCGCCCGCGTGCAGCTTGGTCATCACGACCTCGACGCCGGAGAGGCGGGTCTTGGGCTCCACGTCGACCGGGATGCCCCGGCCGTTGTCGCGGACCTCCACCGAACCGTCGTCGTGGAGGATCACATCGATGTGATCGCAGTAACCGCCCAGGGCCTCATCGACGGAGTTGTCGATGATCTCCCAGAGGCAGTGCATCAGACCCCGGCTGTCGGTCGAGCCGATGTACATACCGGGGCGCTTGCGGACCGCCTCGAGCCCTTCGAGGACGAGGAGGTGCCGCGCGGTGTAGTTGGAGCCGTCCCTGTCTGCTCCGGTCAGCAGCGCTGTGGACGGCACGGACGTTTCGGCGGCGGTCACGCGGTTCGCTCCTCGCTGAATTTCACCTGAGGCCCATTGGGGTAACGGGCCGGCTTGGGTTGCCCGTCCGAGGGTACCGATGCCTGGTAGAGCCGTTGTCACGCCACCCTCAACGTGAACTCAGACTAGTCCAGAGTCGTACGGACGTTCGATGACTCGTTTGGGGTGAAGTACATATCACGTTCCCTTGGAGGCATGAACCATTTAGCCTCGGGGCACGTCCTCATGCACAACCGGCAACCCGGCCGGGGAGGACTGGACAACCGACAGACTGCGCGAACCCGTACGACACAAAGACGTAATACGGCACATTCGCCGCCAACCGGCAGCAGACAGCCGGCCCGGAAAGAAATTTTCGAGGACAAGCCGCGAGCGGGAACGTTTTCGGCCTGGTTGGATGTTGACCCTGGTACGACAGCTCGTCGAGCTAGAGAAGAGGCGACGTGACTACTGTTCTGACCCCCGCGAGCCCGCTGACGGCCGCTGACCGCTGCGACCGTTGCGGCGCCCAGGCCTATCTGCGCGTCGTCCTCCTCAGTGGCGGAGAGCTGCTCTTCTGTGCCCACCATGGCCGCAAGTTCGAACCGGAACTCAAGAAGATCGCCGCTGAGATACAGGACGAGACGGAGCGGCTCACGTCCGCTCCGGTGAGCGCGCCCGACGAGGAACGCTGATACTTCGCGTCGACGACGAGCAGTCACCGGCGCTGAGGCCGGTGCACGGGCGGTCACCCCGATCACAGGGGGTGACCGCCCGCACTCGTATCGCCCGCTTTCGCACGGCTTCCGTCCTCGGACCGTGCGCTCACGGTGCGTACCGGCCCCCTCCGGGACTGGCAGGCGCCCCACAGGGGGCGCCTGCCAGTCCCTCGATACCGAGGTACCGGTATCGAGGGACGTGGTTCTCAGTTGCCGCCGTTGAGCGTGCTGACGACATCAGAGACCCGCGTGTACACGCCGGGGCTCCCGCGCTGGCCACAACCGCTCCCCCAGGACACCAGGCCGATCAGCCGGCCCTTGGCGACGAGCGGTCCCCCGCTGTCCCCCTGGCAGGCGTCGTGGCCGCCCTGCGGCATTCCCGCGCACAGCATGGAAGAGGCCAGGTACTTCCCGTCCAGGCCGCCCGGGTACGCCTGCTCGCAGGACGCATCCGGTAGGACCTGCAGGTCGGAACCTCGCAGACTGCGTGCGTAATCGGCGTCCCCGGTGGTGTCACCCCACCCGTACACCGTCGCCGCCGTGCCCGGCGCATAGACCGGGTCCCCGCTCGCCGCCATGTGGATGACGGAACCGGCCGGGAGCGGAGAAGCCAGCGTGAGCACCGCGAAGTCGCCGGCGTTCGTATAGCTGTTGTACCGCGGATTGACCCAGGTGGAGGTCACCGGGATCTCACCGCCTTGGCTGGACAACAGGTCCGTGCGCCCCGCGATGACTCTCAGATCCCGCATCTGTCCCGGCGGGGCTCCCAGGACGGCCGTGCTCATACAGTGAGCCGCGGTCAGGACCCTGGAGCGGTCGATCGCCACTCCCCCGCAGAACTGACCCGCGCGTGTACCTCCGAACCGGTCACGGCTGGAGAGGGCGACGGTCCACGGGCTCTGTGAGATGTCGACCGGGAAGCCTCCGATGACGACGTTGTCCGCCATCGCGGGCGCGGGGGACGTCAGCGGTATCAGGGCTGCTGCTGCTCCGACGGCAAGCGCTCGGGCGAGGTGGCGACGCATGTGCTCTCCTCACTGTCAGGTGATCGTGGAACACCCACAGTGATTCAGTGCGGGCCGACGCGCACACGCAAAGGGGCCGGTTCCCGCAGGAACCGGCCCCTCAACGGCGTAGCGCCAAGGACTAGTCGAGGTAGTCGCGCAGCACCTGGGAGCGCGACGGGTGGCGCAGCTTCGACATCGTCTTGGACTCGATCTGGCGGATCCGCTCGCGGGTGACGCCGTACACCTTGCCGATCTCGTCGAGGGTCTTCGGCTGACCGTCGGTGAGACCGAAACGCATGGAGACGACGCCCGCCTCACGCTCGGACAGGGTGTCGAGGACGGAGTGCAGCTGCTCCTGGAGGAGGGTGAAGCTGACCGCGTCCGCGGGGACGACCGCCTCGGAGTCCTCGATGAGGTCGCCGAACTCGCTGTCGCCGTCCTCGCCCAGCGGGGTGTGCAGGGAGATGGGCTCGCGGCCGTACTTCTGGACCTCGATGACCTTCTCCGGGGTCATGTCGAGCTCCTTGGCCAGCTCCTCCGGGGTGGGCTCGCGGCCCAGGTCCTGGAGCATCTGACGCTGCACACGCGCGAGCTTGTTGATGACCTCGACCATGTGCACCGGGATACGGATGGTGCGGGCCTGGTCGGCCATGGCACGGGTGATCGCCTGACGGATCCACCAGGTTGCATACGTGGAGAACTTGTAGCCCTTGGTGTAGTCGAACTTCTCGACCGCGCGGATCAGACCGAGGTTGCCCTCCTGGATGAGGTCCAGGAAGAGCATGCCGCG
Source organism: Streptomyces sp. NPDC047022 (assembly GCF_040644155.1). NCBI lineage: Bacteria > Bacillati > Actinomycetota > Actinomycetes > Kitasatosporales > Streptomycetaceae > Streptomyces > Streptomyces sp. NPDC047022. Next base: position 72,100 of record NZ_JBEYVV010000024.1, read on the forward strand.
GCCGGTGTAGCGCTTGGCCAGGGAGACCACCAGACGGAGGTTGGCCTCCAGGAGGTGGTTCTTGGCGCGGCGGCCGTCCTCGGCGATGATCTCCAGCTCACGCTTGAGCTTGGGGGCGAGCTTGTCGGCGTTGGCCAGCTTGTCCTCGGCGAAGAGGCCGGCCTCGATGCGCTTGGCCAGTTCGACTTCCTGCTCGGCGTTGAGCAGGGGAACCTTTCCGATCTGCTTCAGGTAGTCCTTGACCGGGTCGGCGGTGGCGCCGGCCGCGGCGACCTGCTGCGCGGGCGCGTCGTCCTCGTCCTCGTCGGAGAGCACGAAGCCCGCGCTCTCGGCGCCTTCCGGCTCGTCGCCGCCCTTGCCGGGCGTCTCCTCCAGGACCTCGTCCTCGACGATCTCGGCGTCGTCCTTCTTCGCGGTCGTCTTCTTGGCCACGGTCTTCTTCGCGACCGTCTTCTTCGCGGCCGTCGTCTTCTTGGCGGCCGTCGTCTTCTTGGCCGCGGCCTTCGTCGCGGGCGCGTCCTCAGCCGGGTCGTCGGCGACCGGGGCGGTCGGCGCGGCGGGGGCAGTGGCCTTCTTGGTGGTCACCGTCTTCGTCGCGACCGTCTTGGTGGCGGTGCGCTTGGCCGGGCTTTTCGCTGCGACGCTCTTTCGGGTGCGCTTGGGCTCTGCGGCACTGACCATCAGCGTCACACCCTCTTCCTCGAGGATCTGGTTGAGGCTGCGCAGTACGTTCTTCCACTGAGTGGCCGGAATCTGGTCAGCTTCGAAGGCCCGACGCACATCGTCGCCGGCGATCTGCCCCTCAGCCTTTCCCCGCTCAATGAGAGCCATGACAGAGACGGACTCGGCGATCTCCGGCGGGAGCGTACGGGATGTGCTGGCCGACACGAACAACCTCTCGGAACGTTGGAAAACGGCTTCCGGCTCCGTCCGGGACGGACAGGAGCCGACCACCGGCTTGGGGATGGCCGGCGGTGTGCGGGCGGGAACCGGGGAGATGCACAGCGCCAGTGACGGCGTCTGTATTCCCTCCTCGACTGTCACCTCTTAGGTCATCGCGCAGTTCCGTGGAGCGTTACGCCCAATCTGCGTGGCCCGGGTCACACCCCGTAACCCAACAAAAATGTACAGATACGGGCAGACAAGGTCGACAGAAGCCATCTCCGGCACTCGACCGGCGACGACCCGGGCTCCGTCGCCCGACGGCCCGGGCTCTGCCACACCCGGGAATCCGTGGCCGACGACGATACGTACGACTGACACCTGATCATCCACGGCAGTGGCACCGGGTCGGGCACTCACGACAGTCCGGCCCGCTGGGGCCGGCACCCCGGCGGGCTCCTGCGGATCACGGCAGGCCTTGGCGGGCTCCGTCGGACTCCGCCGGGTCCCGGAAGGATCCGACGGAGTCCGACGGCGGATGATCGCGCTCGACAGCCACAGGCAGCCACCGGGTGCCGGACGACCAGCGCACCGTGCTGGTCACATCGTGCGTGACGTGCGATCAGTGCTCGCGCGGCGCCGGCACGACACGCTCCACCTCGGGGTGGACGGTCAGCAGTTGGCGCATGGCCCCTTCGGCGGCCGCGCCGTCACCCGACGCGAGCGCGTCGACGATGCGGGCGTGCTGGGTCAGTGCGGCGTCGTTCGGGCGGTCGCAACCGGTGACCGGACCACCGGAGACCTGAAGGGCGGCGGAGACGATTCCTGAGAGGTGCTCCAGCATGCGGTTGCCCGCGACCTGGATGAGCAGCGAGTGGAACTCGGCGTCGGCGCGCGAGAAGGTCAGGGAGTCGCCCTGGCCCATGGCGTGCCCCATGATCTCGACCATGTCGCCGAGCCGCTGCTGCACGTCCTCGCGACCGTGGCCGGCGGCGAGGCGGGCGGCGAGCGGCTCGATGGTCCACCGCAGCTCGCTGAGCTCCCGACGCTGGTCGTCGCGCTGCGGCCCGAAGGCCCGCCACTCGATGATGTCCGGGTCGAGGAGATTCCAGTCGCTGACGGGGCGCACCCGCGTACCGACGTTCGGACGGGCGCTGACCAGGCCCTTGGCCTCCAGGACACGCAGCGACTCACGGACGACGGTGCGGGAGACCTCGAAGCGCTGGCCGATCTCCTCGGGGACCAGCGGACGGTCGGCGCCCAGGTCGCCGGAAACGATCATCTGGCCCAACTGCTGGACGAGTTGGCCGTGCAGTCCGCGTCCGCGGCTGCCGGCGGCGCGCCGGCCGACGCGGCCCAGTTCCGGGTCCGCGGCCTCCCAGGGGGGAGTGCCGACGCGGTCGACGGCAGGCGCGTCGGCATAGGGGTAGCGGTCGAGTTCGCCCGGTCCGGCCAGGCCGGAGTCTGCGGAGCGGGCGGCGGTCATCATGGTGTGCGCAAGGGTACTCACGTGTCCTATGTCGGCGCCCTCTCCAACTGCCTTGAGGTCTTTGGTGAAAAGCACACGAAAGGGTGATCGCTCACCCCGTCGCAATTGACGCCTTATCGGAAAGAAATGGGCGTCTTTCGGGGAGTTGTGCGCACAGGGAGAACGGATGGGCACGGAGCGTTGTCACCGAGCCCTGCCGCGCAGGGTCAGGAACAGATACGCGCAGAGCAAGGCGGCCAGGGACAAGGCCAGTGAGCCGCCCACGGGTTGGGCGATCATGTGCGCCGCTGCGGACAGGTACCGGGAACCGCCGAAGGGCCACGGCAGCGGCAGGAGGGCGTGGACTCGTGCCACGACGCCCGTGACGGCCCGCACCGACGGCCCCTCGACCACTTTCCCCACCAGGGGCACGAGGACGACGGGCACCGCGAGCACCGCGGCCAGCCCTGCGGTCACGGACCGGAAGACACCCGCCGCCAGCACTCCGGCCCATGCGCACCCCACGACGAACCCGCACCAACTCACACCGAGCAAGGCCCAGTCGGCGGGAACTCCGGCGACGTCCCGCCCGTAGAAGAGGTGGAGGGCCCAGAAGTCCAGGCCGACCGTGAGGACGGCCAGGGCCAGCGCCGCGGCCCCGGTGACGAGGAGCTTGGCGATGAGCAGACCCAGACGGCGGGGGACGGTCCCGCGCTGCGCCGCCAGGGCGGGATAGCGGAACTCGTCGCCGAACGCGAGGGCGCCGAGCAGTCCCGCACCGAGCGCCGCGGGCGGCAGCGGGAGGTCCCCCGGCCAGGCCGCCGGCAGAAGACGCTGCGGGGTGTGCCCGATACCGGCGGCCAGCACGGATACGAGGACGGAGGCGACGAGCACGGCGGCCGCGATGACATAGCCCGTGCCGACTCCGGTGGCCCGGCGCAGTTCGTAGCGGAGCGGACGCAGGGGGCCCGGTGCGACCCTGACGGCCACGGACGGGGGCAGCGCGGGCAGGTCGCCCGGCCGCGACGCCTCAGCGGCCCGCGGCGCGGACTGAGAGGGAGGAAGAGAGGCGGAAGGGGAGGGAGACGGGGCCCGGGACGCGGGCGGGGGAGGGGAGTCGGCGCCGTCGTCGCTCGCGCCCGGCCCCATGTCCGCGGTCTCATCCGCGAGTTGATGGATCAGGATGCCGTGCCGGAACGCTGCTTCGCCGATCTCGGCGCATGTACTGCCGTACACCGACAGCCGGTTGCCTGCCTCATGGACGACTTCCACGGAGCGCTGTGCCGTTCTGGCCTCCTTGGCGAGCAGGGTGCCGAGCCGGGCGGCGTGCGGGCTGCGCACTGCAACACGCGGCCGGAGACGGGTGCGGGCGAACTCGGCGGCTTCCTGATCGGCGACGAGCCGGCCCCGGTTGAGCGTCACGACGTGATCGGCGGTGCGGGCAGCCTCCTTGGGGTCGCATGTGGCGAACAGGACGGTGCCGCCCTGAGAAGCGTGCGCGCGCAGCATGCCGTGCAGCCAGCGCCCTTCTCGGGCGGAAAGCCCGCCCGCCGGGTCATCGAGCACGAGGGTGTGAGGATCGGCGAGCAGCGCGCAGGCGAGACCGAGACGACGGTCCATACCGCGCGCGAGGGTGCCCAGGCGCTCATCGCGCAGGCCGACGAGTCCGACCGCATCGAGGACTTCGTCGGCGCGACGCACGGACACGCCCGCCGCGCAGCACAGCATGCGCAGTTGTCCCCGGACCGTGCGCGCGGGATGGCCGGGGACATCACCGAGGACCACGCCCACTTCGTGGGAGGGGTGGGCGATACGGTGCAGCGGTCGGCCCCGGAAGTAGGTGATGCCGCGACCCGGTTGAAGTTCGAGCATGAGCCTGAGCGCCGTCGTCTTGCCCGCACCGGGGGCTCCGAGGAGCACGGTGACCTGGCCCGACTGCGCCTCGAAGGACACGTCGTCGACGGCGGGCGGAAGCTCCTTGCGGGGGTTGCCGGTCAGTCCGATCGCCTGGATCACTTGCAGCAAGATAGCGCGATATGTCCGCTTTTTCGGTCATCTCCCGGCGCCCTGGCGGCGCCGCTCCTGCTGTTCGGACCCCTGCCCGCGGCGGCCCGCCGTACCACCGGGTCCCGCGCGGCCGTCAGACCTCGGGACGCAGCATCGGCGGGTTGAGCAGGGTCGCTCCACCGGCACGGAACAGCTGTGCGGGACGTCCTCCCTGGCGGGTCGTCGTGCCGCCCACGGGGACGAGGAAGCCGGGCGTGCCGGTCACCTTGCGGTGGAAGTTCCGCGGGTCGAGAGCCACGCCCCATACCGCCTCATAGACCCGTCGCAGCTCACCGACGGTGAACTCTGACGGGCAGAAGGCGGTGGCGAGCGACGAGTACTCGATCTTGGAACGGGCACGCTCGACCCCATCGGCCAGGATCAGCGCATGGTCGAAGGCGAGCGGCGCCGCCTGCTCCCCATCCCTGCCGTAGCCGCCCTGCTGCAGCAGATCCTCCACCGGCGCCCAGCGCGCGCTGTTGGCGTCGCCGCCGGCCCGCGGCGCGGGCAGATCGGGGGCGAGCGCCAGATGGGCGACGCTCACCACCCTCATTCGTGGGTCACGCTTCGGGTCACCGTACGTCGCCAGCTGTTCCAGATGGGCACCGTTGTCCTGCGCGGGTACGGAGGGATCGTGGGCACACAGCCCCGTCTCCTCGGCCAGCTCCCGTGCCGCGGCCTGTGCCAGGTCCTCGTCCGCCCGCACGAATCCGCCCGGGAGCGCCCACCGGCCTTGGAACGGCGGCTCGCCCCTGCGCACCGCCAGCGCGCAGAGGGCATGGCGGCGCACGGTCAGCACGACCAGGTCCACGGTGACGGCGAAGGGCGGGAAGGCTGACGGGTCGTAGGGCATGCCGCGATCATAGTCGTCTGCCTGACGATAAACACTCCCTTCGGCTGCCGCTTCGGCAGCTGATCCGCCCCCTCAGGACGATCCCGGCGAGCGGTGCCGTGCGGACCGGACACTGGGTCACCGTCCCGGCGGGCACGTCGGGACGCGCACCTACGAGTGCGGTCGGCAGCAGCACACCGGCTGCCGCCGCCGTCGGCGCGGGACGGCGGGCCGCCGGGTCCGGCAGCGGTGCGCTCCCTTCAGGGCGCTGCTCGCCCCCGGAGATCTCGGGCAACCGGTACCCGGGCGCCTCCGCCGCCGACAGCATCCCGTCCAGCAGCGCGCTCGCCCCCCTCTCGTACCCGTTCGCGGCCGGTCCCGAGCGGTGCGGCGGGGCGCCCCGGACATCGATTCCGCCACGCAGGTGAACTGAAGGCGCTCGCGCGGGGGCGTGCCTGGCGCCGGGAAGCCGACCGAGCGTCTGCAGGCCGTGGAGCACGGGGCGCTCATGTGTCCGTCTCATCCGTACATCGGCCCGAACCGCGGTGGGTCCTTGACCTCCGTCCGTCAGCGCCCGTTCCCGTGCGGCCAGGTCCGTCGCCGCCGGCCGAAGTGCTGCCTGGGTGGCGCCGGGGGCGGACGATGTCCGTCTCCGGGGAGCGCCGGGCACTCCGGCTGCCGTTCCGCAGCGGACGCGCCTTGCGGCGGCTGCGGGAGGCGGCTGTGGAACGGAGCGGCTTCGCCGGGGATACGGCCTGTGCGCACGCATCAGTCCGTACGGACGGTTCGGCCGGGACAGAAGGTTCGGCCGGGACAGACGAATCGGTCTCTGCCGAAGGCGCGGTCTCAGCCGGGGGTGCGACCTGTGCGGAGCAGCGTCGCGGCGCATCGGTGGCCTCCGGTTCCGGGGTGCCCGTGCCTGCCCTCTCCTCACCCCTTCGTCCCACTCGTTCCGACCGCAGACAGCGGCGGACGGTCTCCGGGTCCAACCCGTCGTTGCATGCCTGGTGCAGAAGACGCGCGAAGAGATAGTCCTGGTCGGCACCCAGGGCCATGGCGAGGGCTTCGCGGGCCTCGACCTCGTCGCCGGTCGACCAGGCGACCCACCCGGCGAGCGTCAACGGCGCCGCGGCGTGCTCGCTGTAGGACCCGACGCAACGGCGGGCCAGGGCACGCCACAGCCGCAGCGCCAGGGCAGCCTCCGCACCCTCCATCCACTCCGCGGCGCGGTCACGTGTCGCACGGTCCTGCAGGCCGAGGATCATTGCCGCCGCCTCGTCGTGCCCGAGGAGCCCGTCGTCGCGGAGGTCGGCCGACCACGCGCCGGACACGGACGGGGCGTCGGCGAATCGCGCCATGGTCCGCTCGGCCAGCCCGAGCGTTTCCTCGGCGACCTCCCCGCGGGTGACACCGCTCAGGATCCGCGGCACCAGCGTCAGGCTCGCCGCGTCCAACGCGGCCTCCTGTTCGAGCGCGGCCGGTGTCTCCAAGGGGCTGAGCCTTGCCCTGAACTCCCTCAGGGTCCCGCGTACTTGAAGACCCGCGTAGGTCGCGGCAGCGGCCAGTACCGAGGTGCCGGGCAGGCCCATCGGCCGTCCCTCTGCCGGGCAGCAGCCCGAGTCCGGGCAGCAGTAGGACCAGAAGCGGCCGTCCGAGATGCACAGAGCCTCGACCACGGTGACATCGAGGTTGCCGCAGGCCGTGCGCAGCGACTGGGCCAGCGGCCGGAGGTGTTCCATCACATCACGTCCGCTCTCGCCGGCCGCCGGTTCCTGGACCAGATAGGCGACCATCCTCTCCGGTTTCGTTCCTCTGCGCTCGCTGCCGGTCACCAGGCCGTGCGCCAACTGCTGGGCCACGGCCGGCCAGTCGCCCTGCTGAACGGGGATGCCGATGCGTGCGCGCGCGCCGAACCTCCCCAGCTTCTCGCGATCCCTCAGCGCGACCAGCACGATGCTGTCCTCGGGGCGGTACCCGAGCAGATACGGCAGAGCGTCGGCCAGCTCGGCGGGAGTGCGCAGCGTGACCTGGGCCTCACCGCAGGTACCCGCTGATGTCTCATGTCCCGGATCGGTGCGGGGCTCGCCGCCCCGGTACGCGGGTCCGTCCATGTCGCCGATGCCGGAGGAACCGGCCGTTTCGTCGTGGTTCGTCATGCCGAGACCATCTCGCGAAACGCAGGAGTCCGTTTGAGCCTGTGGATAACTACAGTCATGAGCACGCCTGAAGTTGCACCTCAGCCCACGAGACTCCTTCCGGTCAGTTCCGGTCAGTTCCGCTCAGCCAACGAGACTCCTCGTCAGCCCACGGCGCTCCTTCCAGCCCGGCTCAGCCTCCCGCGGCGAGGACCAATGGCAGCACCTGTCCGCTGCCTGCCTGACGGAGCAGGCGGGCGGCGACCGCGAGGGTCCAGCCGGAGTCGGTGTAGTCGTCCACGAGCAGCACAGGACCCGGAGCACGCCCCAGGGCATCGGCCAGCTCCTCGGGGACGGTGAAGGCCCCGGACAACGCCCTGAGGCGCTGGGCGGAATTGCTGCGGCGCGGCGCGTTCGCTCCGCCCGGCGCGGTGTACGCCAGGGTTCCCAGGTGGGGGATGCGGCCGACGGCAGCGATACCCCGGGCCAGAGAACTCACCAGTTGCGGGCGGGCCGCGGACGGCATACAGACGACCCCCACCGGCCTCGCGATGGCATCCGGGACATCCGGTGCCCAGCCCCCCGGAGAGCGCGCCCAGTCGGCGAGGACGTCCACCGCCGCCCGCAGGACTTCGTCGGGAACCGGCCCATCGGGCGCGTGCTCGGTCAGCAGCGGGCGCAGCCGGTTGCCCCAGCCGATGTCCGAGAGCCGGCCCAAGGCCCGCCCGGTGGCGCACTGCTCCGCCGCCGGGATGCGCCCCTTGAGCTCGATGCCCAGTGCGGGCATCCCCGTCGGCCACATCCGGCGCGGCTCGATCTCCACTCCGGGGCGGTCCAGTTCCTTCGCGGCCTCCGTCAGGGTCTCCGCCGAGACGGAGGAATCGATCCAGGAGCCCGCGCAGTTGTCACAACGGCCGCAGGGTGCCGCCCCCTCGTCGTCGAGTTGACGGCGCAGGAACTCCATGCGGCACTGATCCGTGCTCACATAATCCCGCATGGCCTGCTGTTCAGCCGCCCGCTGCCGCGCCACCCACGCGTAGCGCTCCGCGTCGTAGACCCATTCTTCGCCGGTGGAGATCCAGCCGCCCTTGACCCGCTTGACCGCCCCGTCCACGTCGAGCACCTTGAGCATGGTCTCCAGGCGGGTGCGCCGCAGGTCGACCAGGGCTTCCAGGGCCGGCACGGACAGCGGGCGTCCCGCGTCGGCGAGGGCCGAGAGGGTCTGGCGCACCTGCGCCTCGGGCGGGAAGGCGGTATCTGCGAAGTAGCGCCAGATCGCCTCGTCCTCCTTGCCCGGCAGCAGCAGCACCTCGGCGTGGGCCACACCACGGCCCGCACGTCCCACCTGCTGGTAGTAGGCGATCGGCGAGGAAGGTGAGCCCAGGTGCACCACGAAGCCCAGGTCCGGCTTGTCGAAGCCCATACCGAGCGCCGAGGTCGCGACCAAGGCCTTGACCCGGTTCTCCAGCAGGTCGGCCTCCGCCTGCAGCCGGTCCGCGTTCTCCGTGCGCCCCGTGTACGAAGCCACACGGAAACCACGTTGCCGCAGGTAGGCGGTGGCTTCCTCGGCCGCGGCGACCGTCAGGGCATAGATGATCCCTGAGCCCGGCAGTTCGTCCAGGTGCTCGGCGAGCCAGGCGAGGCGGTGCGCGGCGTCCGGCAACTGAACCACACCCAGCCGCAGGCTCTCCCGCTCGAGCGGGCCGCGCAGCACCAGGGCCTCGCCCGCGCCGGTACCCAACTGCTCGGCCACATCGGCGGTGACCCGCGCGTTGGCGGTCGCGGTCGTGGCCAGCACCGGCACGCCTGGGGCGAGTTCCGCGAGCATCGCCCGCAGCCGCCGGTAGTCGGGGCGGAAGTCATGGCCCCAGTCGGAGATGCAGTGCGCCTCGTCGACCACGAGCAGGCCGGTCGTGGCCGCTAGCTTGGGCAGCGTCTGCTCACGGAAGTCCACGGAGTTGAGGCGCTCCGGACTCACAAGGAGAACGTCCGTCTCTCCACGCTCCACCTCCTCGTGAATCGCGTCCCACTCCTCCGGGTTGGCCGAGTTGATGGTGCGTGCCGTGATGCCGGCGCGCGCCGCCGACTCGACCTGGTTGCGCATCAGCGCCAGCAGGGGCGAGACGATCACCGTCGGCCCGCAGCCTCTCCGGCGCAGCAGGGCGGTGGCGACGAAATACACCGCCGACTTGCCCCAGCCGGTGCGCTGTACCACCAGGGCGCGCCGGCGCTCCTCCACCAAGGCCGCCACCGCCTGCCACTGGTCCTCCCGCAACCGGGCCGGACTCCCCGGCCGGCCGACAAGCTCGGCGAGGATGGCATCGGCTTCGGTGCGGAGCTCCAGATCGTCCATGCCCCCATGCAACCCGACGACACTGACAATCGGCCACTTCACCCCGAGTGATAGCGTGCTCACAAACAGTCCACAGACGAGAACCGGCCGAGCGTGGCGTCCAGTGGCGCCGGGAGCGCGAGGGCCCTCATGGGGTGGCGGCTGGACGCGGACATTCCCCCGGCGTGGACAGAGCCGCGCTGAGTGGCGTTGCCGCTGGTCCTGACCATGCCGGTGCGACTGCTTCCCTCCCGGGGAGCCCATGGAGAGCACGCGGGGAAGGGGATGGAGGATGGGATATAAGCCACAGATCACCTGAAACCGGTCGGGGGCCTCAATTGCTCGTTGCCGCATTCCAGTTCGAGGGCAAGAATTGAACTCCGCCCCCCGCACGGCTCGCCCGCGGTCCGTCAGGGCTCCGCTGCGGTGTGCGTTTCCCCCTAGTCCGACCCCGCCCGCAGAGTGGGCGCGTAGCCGAAGGGAGGATCGTGACCTTCGGATTCGCTCCGTCCCCGGCGGCATCCATATCTGCCTCCGCCGAATCGTCCGCCGCTTCCGCCAATCCTCTTGCCCGGATGCTCGAGCCGGCCGAATGGGCAGCCGCGGGTATTCCGCTGCTGCGCAATCCCCGGGAGGTGGTGAGCGGGCTGCACGCTCGGCACCGGCCACGACCTTCCATGGCGGTGGTGGCCGTCCTGGATCCGGACGAACGACTGCGGGCCAGCGCTTCGTTCACCCGGCGCCCCGCCCCGGCGGACGGCTGGATGTTCCGCAATGCGCTGCTCGACCAGTTGCGTCGCGTCATCCCGCACGATCTGCGGCGCCGTACCCCCGTACGAACCGCCGTGTTGCTCTACTGCCGTGAGGGCGACGCGCGGTGGACGGAGGAGGACGGTGCATGGATGTGGGGACTGCGTGACGCGTGCACCTTGCACGGGCTGCGCTGCGGTGCGTACATCACACTGACACGTGACGGCTGGCAGGTCCTGGGCGAGGGCCGCGGCGGTCGCCGCCCCAACACGGATTCACCGGCGGAGGCGTTCGATCTGCTGGGAGCCCCGCCTCCGCCGCCCCGCACCGGGGGTGTCGCGTCAGAGGTCCTGCGCCGGGCCGCCGCCCGCTGAGCAACGCGGTCAGGGCGCACGCGTCAGGACACGGACGGGGTGCGTCGAAGGCAGGCGCGACCAGCGACGACGCGCGCACGGGCACGGCACGGGACTGCACGGCCGCAAACGGGGGAACGCGACATCGCGGCATGGTGCCCGCGCGTACCGCACGCCGAAGAGCCGCCGTACAGGTGCCGCCGACGCGGCACCCGCACCGACCGCCGGTCCGAATCCGACCGTCCACGGTCGGACACCCGTCGACCGGGGCCCGACCCCTCGAAGGCCCAAACCGCCGACGGCCCGAACCGCCGACGCCTCGAACACTCAAAGCACGAACACCGGAAGCACGAACACCGGAAGCACGAACACCAGAAGCCCGAAAGGAAAGTTCGGAAACCGGAAGCCGAACCGCGGCCCGGTGCCGCTCTCGGCGGCAAACGGTCACGGCTGGGCACAGACGGACAAGCGACCGGACCGCACCGGTCCGGCCGCTCAGACGCCCGCGCCCAGCACCGAGTTGATCTGGCTGGGGTCACCGCACACGATCAGCAGGGCACCGGCCCGGCCGAGTGCCTGCGGCAGTACGGCAGCGACGGCGTCATCGGCGCCCCCGTTGACTGCGACCACGACCACCGGGCGTACGGCGGCGCGTGACACGTCGGCGGAGTCGGCGTAGAAGACGTCGTCACCGGCGTCGTGCTGCGCCCAGTACTCGACCTCACCGAAGGACAGTTCGTGCGCTGCCCACGGATGCGGATCGCCAGTGGTGATCACCAGCACATCGCCCGGGGCACGCCCGGCCTCCAGCAGCAGGTCGACAGCCTCCTCCGCGGCATCCAGCGCGCCCTCGACGGAAGCCGGGTTCAGCTGGATCTGCGGGGTGGCGGCGACAACGGGCGGCCCGGGCTTGGCCGCGGCCGGCTCGCGCGAGGCGCGTTGGGCCGGCATCGGCCGTGCGGGCCCCGGACGGCCTGGACGAGCCGGGGCCGCTGGGCGGGGGCCTGGTACGGGACGAGGGGTCGGCGCGGTACGGCCGCCGGCGGCGGTGACGCGGGGACCCTGGGCACTCTCGTGAATCTGAGGCTCCTCGGGAATGAGAGGCATGAGCTGATTTTTATCAAACGCCGGTGCGACACGCCTCGGCGGGTGGCACATGGGTGCGATCGGAACAGGTCAGAAGTCGAAGCCCAACTGGCCCTCGATCTCCGGAACGCTTCCGTCCGCCCAGCTGCGGACCTTCTTGAGGTGCCGCCACTGGGGCAGCGCATCAAGATACGCCCACGACAAGCGGTGGTACGGGGTGGGGCCCCGCTCCTCCAGCACGGCCCGGTGCACGGGAGAGGGATACCCGGCGTTGGCCGCAAAAGCGAAGTCTGCATGGTCGACGCCCAGTTCGGCCATCATTTTGTCACGATGGACCTTGGCGATCACCGAGGCCGCCGCGACCACCACACACGACCGGTCGCCCTTGATCACCGTACGGACGTTCCAGGGCGCCCCGAGGTAGTCGTGCTTCCCGTCGAGGATGACCGCGTCAGGGCGGACGGGCAACGCCTCCAGGGCGCGGACCGCCGCGAGCCGGAGCGCGGCGGTCATTCCGAGATCGTCGATCTCCTCGGGAGAGGCGTGCCCGAGCGCGTAGGCGGTCACCCAGGTCTCCAGCAGCTCCGCGAGCCGGACACGCCGTTTGACGGTCAGCAGCTTGGAATCGGTGAGGCCCTCCGGCGGTCGGCGCAGGCCTGTGACCGCCGCGCAGACGGTGACCGGACCGGCCCACGCGCCGCGCCCCACCTCGTCTACACCGGCGATGACCTTCGCTCCGGTCGTTGCGCGAAGGGAGCGCTCGACGGTGTGAGTAGGCGGTTCGTACGGCATGGCGCCCTCAGCCTACGCCGCCTCGATCACCTCGCGACACCCCTGCCCCCACCGCGCCCACGGGCTCCACTCCCCGAAGACCGGATCGGCTCCGGTGAGACCCGGGCGGTGGAACCATCAGCCGAGCGATCCCAGCGGAACCTGGGCTCTTCCATTCGCTGTCGCGCACTACGGAACGCTGCGACTTCGCCTCCGGAGCAGCGACCGCGGACGTATTCGTCGCGAGATCAGAGCGCGCCGTATCCCGCTCGACTCCACTGTCCATGCCCCCGCAAAGGGCATGACAGTCGCCCGCACAAGTTGCTCGGAGATCACGGCACGGCAGCGCCAGGCCTTCGTGAGATCACGTTCGCGAATCGCCGAGCGAAGCATGACCCGGACGCTCATGCCCGTTCCGGCCGACCGTGCCGAGCTGCTCCGTGAAGGCGGCGAGCGGACTCGCCGCCTTCACGGCGGCCAACTCAGGGACCACACAGGTTCGCTGAGGGGGATTCACCGCCGTTCGACGTGACCGTGAACGCGCCAGGTCCGGGAGGGCGCCGGACCCTGCGATCGCCTACGCCGGCTGCGGCGCCCACAGCGGAAAACGCTCCGTGCGACGCAGCCACTCCGCGGGCGGTGTCCCCGCCCCGCCGGACGCGAGCACTCCGCCCACGATGGCGCAGGTCGTGTCCACGTCGCCACCTACCTGGGCGGTCGTCCAGAAGGCCTGCTCGTAGTCGCCGAGCGCCCGCGCGGCCGACCACAGCGCGAAAGGCACCGTGTCGTGCGCCGTCGTGCGCCGTCCGCAGCCCAGCACTGCCGCCACGGTCGTGGCGTCGGCGTAGTCCAGCATGTCCCGCGCCCGCCGCAGACCCGCTCCCACGGCGCTCTTCGGCACGAGCGCGACGACGCCGTCCAGCAGGGCCGCGGGGGCCGGCGGCCCCGCCGGATCGGCGGCCAGGGCGGCTGCCGCGGCGACGGCCATCGCGCCGACCACGGCTTCACGGTGCTGGTGGGTGGGATAGGCGGAGATCTCCGCCTGGTGGGTCGCCTGCTCGGGGTCGTCGGCGTACCAGGCGCCGAGGGGCGCGATCCGCATCGCCGCGCCATTGCCCCACGACCCGCGTCCGTCGAACAGGGCCGACGACAGCTCGCGCCAGTCACCACCCTCCCTGACCAGTCTGAGCAGGCGGTTCACGGCGGGCCCGTAGCCGCGGTCGAAGTCGTGGTGCTGGGCGAACGAGCGGGCCAGGTCGTCCTGGTCGATGCGGCGGTGCCGGGCCAGGACGGACACGACGGAGCAGGCCATCTCCGTGTCGTCCGTCCACTGCCAGGTGCCGGGTGGCAGCTCACGGCGCCTGAGCAGGGGATAGTTCGCGGGGACGAAGAACTGTGAACCCAGTGCGTCCCCCACTGCCAGTCCGCGCAGGCTGGCCAGGGCGCGTTCCAGGCGTCCATGGAATGAGGAGTCAGCGATCATCGACATGCCACTTTATCCGCTTATCCATTGATTCGGTAAGGATTATCACGTGATCCAGTACGGCTGCGGGTCACGCCAGCGTTCAAACGGGTGATCAAGCCGGTATCGGCCGTCGTCTCCAAGGACGAGCATGCGCGTCTCGCCGTTGTCCGGGTTCGAGAGTGATTCGAATTCGGCGACCGTCCAGTGGAACCAACGCATGCAGAACAGGCGCATGGCCAGGCCGTGGGTCACCAGGAGCACGTTGGGCGGGTGATCGGGCGCCTCGAAGCTCCGGTACAGACTCTCGAGGAAGCCGCCCACGCGGTCGTAGACGTCGGCGCCGGACTCGCCCTGGGCGAAGCGGTAGAAAAAGTGGCCGTAGGCGTCCCGGTAGGCCTTCTGGAGCCGGACATCGTCACGGTCCTGCCAATTTCCCCAGTCCTGCTCACGCAGCCGGGGCTCCTCGCGTATCCGCACGAGGCCGGGGTCCAGGTGGAAAGCGCGGAGGGTCTCGTGCGTGCGGCGGTAGGGGGACACGTAGACACTGACGCGCTCCCTGCCGAAGACCTCCCGGAGCCGCTTGCCCGTCTCCTCCGCCTGCCGCCACCCCTTCTCGGTGAGCGGCAGCGAATGGTCGGGCTCGCGTTCGTACACAGTGTCATCGGCATTGCCCACCGACTCGCCGTGCCGGACAAGGACGATGCGCCGTGGTCGTGCCATGCCAAAACCCTAGATCGAGTGACGGCCGAACGGGCAATCGAGGGGCCTCCATACGGCGCACGTCACATTCGGGTCGCGGAGACCGGTCCGTCCACGCCCCGAGCCGCACTCCATCCGGTGATCAAACGTACGCAGGGAGCCCGCGCCCCGTTCCCCCGCGCGCTCCCGCGCGCCCGCCCTCGCTCACACGGTCCAGGCCGACTCCAGGTCGACGATGTCACCCGTGAGCGCCGCGACGTCCGCCTCCGTCTGGGCCCGCAGCGCCAGACGCTCCACTCGCTCCTCCCGGTACTTGCCGTGCTCCGCGGCCGACTGCCACATCGAAAGCACCAGGAACTCATGCCCGGGCGCCTCGCCGAAGAGTCCGCGGATCATGCCCGGCGAGCCCGCCATGGCCGGATTCCAGACCTTCTCCTGCATCAGCGCGAAATGCTCGGCCCGCTCCTCGTGCACCCTGCAGTGCGCGACCCGTATGAGGTCGGCGTCCGTGAAGCGTGGCTCGAATCCGGTCTTCACATCGAAGCGGTAGTCGAACAGCCTGACCTGTAGGTCTTTGAACGTGCCCGACTGCGCGGCGGCCAACCGATCATGCGATCGCGCCATGAACGAATCGTAGAAAGCGCGGCTCTCCCAGAACGCGAAGATGTGCACCACGCCGGGCCTGCCCCGGCTCCAGCCCCCGCCCTGCCCGCGGAAGCCCGGTTCACCCAGCAGCCCCGCCCACTTTCGCTGCCCCCGCTCGAAGCCGCGGCGGTCCACCACGGTGCAGCGAATCCACTTGACCAGCACCGCGCCATCGTACGGCCCCATGGGTGGCGGCGGTCACGCTCCGGCCGAGTACACCCGCACGAGCGCCCCGGCGCACGAGGCACAATGGACAACTGGCTCGCTCTGCAGGGCAGTTCGTGCCGAGCGACTTGAGAACGGGGAGGAGACATGGGATGAGCGGTCTCAACAAGGGCATCCACAAGGTCGAACTCGCGGTGAAGTGGGATCCGAGTCCGCCCGGGCAGCCGCCCACCGACCTCGACATCGTCGCCGCGACGTACCCGGCCTCGGACCCGTACGGCGATCCGGCCTACGTCGTCCACTTCGACAGCCGCTCCCCCGACGGCACGATCAACCTCAACCGCGACAGCCTCGATGGCAAGGGCTTCGGCTGGGACGAGGTCATGACGATCGAGCTCGACCGGCTGAACGAGCGGTACGCGCGCGTGGTGGCCGGTGTCGTCATTCAGCAGCACACCGGCCGCAGGACGTTCGTCGGCGTACTGAATCCGGCGTTCCGCCTGCGCGAGGGATACACCGTCCTCGCCGGGGACGACTTCGGCACCGTCCTCGGCGCGACGGCGGCCACGGTGGCCGAGTTCGTACGCGACGGCTCCGGAGAGTGGAGGTTCGTCCCGGGTGTCCACGGTTACGACACGGACCCTGAGGGCTTCATCCGGGTGATGGGCGAACCCCGCGACTCCTGACCTCGCGACGGTCACCCGGGCGTCCGGAGGAAGCGCAGGGGGCGTTCAGGGGGCGGTGGAGCCCGTGCACATGCTCCACCGCCCCCTGCGGCCGTTTCACGCCCAGCGCTCGCCCCGACCCTGCACAGTCCCGTCCCGACAGCCGGACGTGCCGAGCGGCCGCGCGTTGCCCTGACAGGGGTGCGTCGAGTGCGTCGGCACAACGCTCGGTGGGGTGCCGACAAAACGCCGACACCCCACCTGAGCAGCTAATTCACGCCCGCTGAGGGCTCACGATCAGCTGCAGCCGCTCGTCGAGCCGCAGCCCTCGCAGATGTAGCAGGACCCCGCCCGCTGCATCTTCGTGCCGCAGGAGAAGCACAGCGGGGCGTCCGCCTGGATGCCCAGCTGCATCTCCACCAGCTCGGCGCTGGTGTGCGCCTGCTTGGGGGCCGGCTGGGCCGACGCGGCCTCGGCCTTCGGCGTGGCGACCGCCTTCAGCTCCTGGGTGCGCGGGGCCGACTGGGCCAGGCCCTCGACGTCGACGTCCTCGTCGGAGGGCTCGTACGAGCCCGTCTCCAGGTGGCGCTGACGCTCCTCGGCGGAGTGGATGCCGAGGGCGGAACGCGTCTCGAAGGGCAGGAAGTCCAGCGCCAGACGGCGGAAGATGTAGTCGACGATCGACTGGGCCATCCGCACGTCCGGGTCGTCCGTCATTCCGGCCGGCTCGAAGCGCATGTTCGTGAACTTGGAGACGTACGTCTCCAGCGGCACGCCGTACTGCAGGCCCACCGAGACGGCGATGGAGAAGGCGTCCATCATGCCCGCGAGGGTCGAGCCCTGCTTGGACATCTTGAGGAAGACCTCGCCGAGACCGTCGTCCGGGTAGGAGTTGGCGGTCATGTAGCCCTCGGCGCCACCGACCGTGAAGGACGTGGTGATCCCGGGGCGGCCCTTGGGGAGACGCTTGCGGACCGGGCGGTACTCCACGATCTTCTCGACCTTGGGCTCGGCGGCGGGCGCCTCGGCCTTCTCCTCGGCCTTCTCCTCGGCCTTCTCCTTCTTCTTGGCGGAGAGCGGCTGGCCGACCTTGCAGTTGTCGCGGTAGATGGCGAGTGCCTTGATGCCGAGCTTCCAGGCCTCGAAGTAGATCTCCTCGACCTCCTCGACGGTCGCCGTCTCCGGCATGTTGACCGTCTTGGAGATGGCTCCGGAGATCCACGGCTGGATCGCGGCCATCATCCGGACGTGGCCCATCGGGGAGATGGCGCGCTCGCCCATGGCGCAGTCGAAGACCTCGTAGTGCTCGTGCTTGAGGCCCGGCGCGTCGATCACATTGCCGTGCTCGGCGATGTGGGCGACGATCGCCTCGATCTGCTCCTCCTGGTAGCCGAGTCGGCGCAGCGCCTGCGGCACGGTGCCGTTGACGATCTGCATCGAGCCGCCGCCGACCAGCTTCTTGAACTTGACCAGCGCCAGGTCCGGCTCGACACCGGTGGTGTCGCAGGACATCGCGAGACCGATGGTGCCGGTCGGCGCGAGGACGGACGCCTGGGAGTTGCGGAAGCCGTTCTTCTCGCCGATGCGGAGCACGTCCTGCCAGGCCTCCGTGGCGGCGGCCCACACCGGCGTGTCCAGGTCGTCCATGCGCACGGCCGTGGCGTTGGCGTCGGCGTGCTGCTTCATGACGCGCAGGTGCGGCTGCTCGTTGCGGGCGTAGCCGTCGTACGGGCCGACGACCGCGGCCAGCTCGGCCGAGCGCTTGTACGCCGTGCCGGTCATCAGGGAGGTGATGGCGCCGGCGAGGGCACGGCCGCCGTCGGAGTCGTACGCGTGGCCGGTCGCCATGAGGAGGGCGCCGAGGTTGGCGTAGCCGATGCCGAGCTGGCGGAAGGCGCGGGTGTTCTCGCCGATCTTCTGGGTCGGGAAGTCGGCGAAGCAGATCGAGATGTCCATCGCGGTGATGACCAGCTCGACGACCTTGGCGAAGCGCTCGACGTCGAAGGACTGGTGGCCCTTGCCGTCGTCCTTCAGGAACTTCATCAGGTTCAGCGAGGCGAGGTTGCAGGACGTGTTGTCCAGGTGCATGTACTCGCTGCACGGGTTCGAGCCGTTGATGCGGCCGGACTCCGGGCACGTGTGCCAGTGGTTGATCGTGTCGTCGTACTGGATGCCCGGGTCGGCGCAGGCCCAGGCCGCCTCGGCCATCTTGCGGAAGAGTTCCTTGGCGTCGACCTCCTCGATGACCTCACCGGTCATACGAGCGCGCAGGCCGAAGTTCGTTCCGCCTTCGACGGCCTTCATGAAGGTGTCGTTGACGCGGACCGAGTTGTTGGCGTTCTGGTACTGGACGGAGGTGATGTCATCGCCACCGAGGTCCATGTCGAAGCCCGCGTCGCGCAGCGCGCGGATCTTCTCCTCCTCCTTGACCTTGGTCTCGATGAAGTCCTCGACGTCCGGGTGGTCGACGTCCAGGATGACCATCTTGGCGGCGCGGCGGGTGGCACCGCCCGACTTGATCGTTCCCGCGGAGGCGTCGGCGCCGCGCATGAAGGAGACAGGGCCGGAGGCGTTGCCGCCCGAGGAGAGCAGCTCCTTGGAGGAGCGGATGCGGGAGAGGTTCAGGCCGGCGCCGGAGCCGCCCTTGAAGATCATGCCCTCTTCCTTGTACCAGTCGAGGATCGACTCCATGGAGTCGTCGACGGACAGGATGAAGCAGGCGGAGACCTGCTGGGGCTGCGGCGTGCCGACGTTGAACCAGACGGGGCTGTTGAAGCTGAAGATCTGGTGCAGGAGGGCGTACGCCAGTTCGTGCTCGAAGATCTCCGCGTCGGCCGGGGAAGCGAAGTACTTGTAGTCCTCGCCGGCCTTCCGGTACGTCTTCACGATGCGGTCGATCAGCTGCTTCAGGCTGGTCTCGCGCTGCGGGGTGCCCACGGCACCGCGGAAATACTTGCTGGTGACGATGTTGACCGCGTTCACCGACCAGAACTCGGGGAACTCGACGCCACGCTGCTCGAAGTTGACCGAGCCGTCGCGCCAGTTGGTCATGACGACGTCACGGCGCGCCCACTCGACCTCGTCGTACGGGTGCACGCCGGGGGTCGTGTGGATGCGCTCGACACGCAGTGCCTTGGTGGCCTTCGCGCCCTTGGCCCGGGAACCTCGTGCCGGACCGCTCGCCGTCTCTGTCATGCCGCCTCCCTGTATCGGGCAAAAACGCCCTGAAGTGCCCGTTTCTTCCCGTGGCACGGTGTTCTGTCTGCTTGCCACGCGCGTCGTTCGAGGGCGCGCGCGACGGGTCTGTGTACGCCGCCGACGGGGCCGGTCCCGGCCGGCCCTTCCGTCAGTCGGCGGTGGTGGTGGCGGGAACGGAGGCGTCGGCCGCCCCTCCGGACCCGCGGTCGCTTCCCTGGCACTCCACGTCCGGCCCGTCGTCCACGTCGGGGCGCTCGCGCTGCTGCTTCCTGAGTTCGGCGATGGCCGCCTCGAAGTCGTCCAGCGAATCGAACGCACGGTAGACGGACGCGAACCGCAGATAGGCGACGAGGTCGAGCTCCTGCAAGGGGCCCAGTATGGCCAGACCCACGTCGTGGGTGGTCAGCTCGGCGCCCCCGGCGGCACGCAGCGCCTCTTCGACCCGCTGGCCGAGCTGGGCGAGTGCGTCCTCGGTGACAGGCCGCCCCTGGCACGCCTTGCGGACGCCATTGATGACCTTGGTGCGGCTGAACGGCTCCGTGACTCCGGACCGCTTGACCACCATGAGCGAGCACGTCTCCACGGTCGTGAAACGACGGGAGCAGTCGGGGCACTGGCGGCGCCTGCGGATGGACGTGCCGTCGTCGGTCGTACGACTGTCGACGACGCGGCTGTCGGGGTGCCTGCAGAAGGGGCAGTGCATGGCTCCAACCCTCCTTTTCAGCACGACTCATTGACCTCGCGAGACCCCAGGGGCCCCTCGAAGCAGCCCCAAGCATAGGCGATCGCGTGAGCCACGGAGACCAGGGGGACCACAACTTGTGGGATGCCGCCGAAGCCCGACCACTACATATAGCGATCGGCTCGCACATACGGCTACGACACGCCCGCGACGAGCGGATTGGCATGTGCCACACGCCCGTACCCGGACAAGCCATGCGTGGATACGGTGGACACCACATGAAAGAAAAGGCTGAAACCCGGCTTGCGGAGCGATGGGTGGCAGACTGGGCGGCGACCGCGGTGACCCGCAGGGCCCCCATCCCCCGGCGGTGAAGGGTACAGCAGCAAGTGCCCCCGCCTTCTTCGCAGGTAGAGACGGCCATACACCCGGACACCAGATCGCGTCAGGTAATTCGCCGTTTTTCACTCGAACGTGTGTTTGGCGCAACCTTTCGAAAGCAACTACCGTTGTGCTGCACGGGAGACCATCGAGAGGGGCCGACGTGACCACCACCGCAGACAGTGCCACCATCACTGCCCAGGACCGCTCCCAGGGCCGACTCGAGCCGGTGCATGCCATGAACGAAGCCACGGACCACGAGGGACCAAAGAGGTCCCTGCCCGGTCGGCCTCCAGGCATCCGCGCGGACAGTTCGGGCCTGACCGACCGGCAGCGCCGGGTGATCGAGGTCATCCGGGACTCCGTGCAGCGGCGCGGCTACCCGCCGTCGATGCGGGAGATCGGACAGGCCGTGGGCCTCTCCAGCACGTCCTCGGTAGCCCATCAGCTCATGGCGCTCGAGCGTAAGGGCTTCCTGCGCCGCGACCCGCACCGGCCTCGTGCGTACGAGGTGCGCGGCTCGGACCAGTCGGCCTCCGTGCAGCCGACGGACACCACGGGCAAGCCCGCCGCGTCGTACGTCCCGCTGGTGGGCCGCATCGCCGCCGGTGGCCCCATTCTCGCCGAGGAGTCCGTGGAAGACGTCTTCCCGCTCCCCCGGCAGCTCGTCGGTGACGGTGAGCTCTTCGTCCTGAAGGTCGTCGGCGACTCCATGATCGAGGCCGCGATCTGCGACGGCGACTGGGTCACGGTCCGCCGCCAGCCCGTCGCCGAGAACGGCGACATCGTGGCAGCCATGCTCGATGGCGAGGCCACCGTGAAGCGCTTCAAGCGCGAGGACGGCCACGTCTGGCTGCTGCCGCACAACTCCGCGTACCAGCCCATCCCCGGTGACGAGGCGACGATCCTCGGCAAGGTCGTGGCGGTGTTGCGGCGGGTGTGACCCCGTCGCGGCGGGCGGGCTCTGCGACGCTCGCCCTTGATCCGGGCCCCGGAACCTCTGCGCCGGTTCCGGGGCCCATGCTGTGCGAGCAGGCGGGCACCATCCGGTCGCCCTTCATAACCGTCATTGCGCTGTCCCGGGGGTCGGCCCCCGGGACAGCGCAATGACCTGCCGAAACCCTGATTCTCCGGGCTACGCTTCCTGCGCGCCCGCATGCTGCGCACTCGTTTCGTTCCCGATCGCCTCCGGTGCGCTCGCTTCCTGCGCACTCGCCGCGGCGTCGATCGCCGCCAGCGACTTGCGGACCTGATCACGGTCCGTCGTGTACCAGAAGTCGGGCAGTGAGGTCTTCAGGTATCCGCCGTAGCGAGCCGTGGCCAGCCGCTGATCCAGAACGGCGACCACGCCCCGGTCTCCCGACGCCCGTACGAGGCGGCCGGCGCCCTGTGCCATCAGCAGCGCCGCATGCGTGGCGGCCACCGCCATGAAGCCATTGCCTCCGGCGTCCTCCACCGCCTTCTGACGTGCGCTCATCAGCGGATCGTCGGGGCGCGGGAACGGGATCTTGTCCATGACCACCAGCTGGCAGCTGGGGCCCGGAACATCGACGCCCTGCCACAGCGACAGCGTGCCGAAGAGGCAGGTCTTCGGATCGGCCGCGAAGTTCTTGATCAGCTCACCGAGGGTCTCCTCACCCTGGAGCAGGATCGGGAACTCGGGGATGCGGGTGCGCAGTTCCTCCGCCGCGAGCTGAGCGGCGCGCATCGAGGAGAAGAGGCCGAGCGTGCGGCCGCCGGCCGCCTGGATCAGCTCCGTGAGCTCGTCCAGCATGTCCGCGCGGTCGCCGTCACGGGCCGGCCGTGACAGATGCTTCGCGACATACAGGATGCCCTGCTTCGGGTAGTCGAACGGGGAGCCGACGTCGACACCCTTCCACTGCGGGAGGTCGTCTCCCTCAGTGCCCTCGGGGGCGAGGCCGAGCGACGCGCCGACCCCGTTGAAGTCGCCGCCCAGCTTCAGCGTGGCGGACGTCAGGATCACGGAACGGTCCGCGAAGAGCTTTTCCCTCAGGAGGCCGGACACGGACATCGGGGCAACGCGCAGGGACGCCCCGAAGCGGTCGTGGCGCTCGTACCAGACGACGTCCCACTCCGAACCGTTGGTGATCCGCTCGGCCACGTCGTGCACCGACTCCACGGAGGCCAGCGCCTGCTTGCGGACGGCGTCCTCGTCCTGCACCGACTTGTCGCGGGTGTTCCCGAGGGCGGAGATCACCGTGCGCGCCGCGTCGCGCAGCGCCATGAGCGCGTACCCGAGGTCCTCCGGAATCTCCTCCAGCCGCCCGGGCAGGGCCAGCTCCATCAGCCTCTCGAAGCCCTCCGCGGCCGTCTGGAGCTGGTCGGCGGACTTCTCGTCGACCAGCTTGGCGGCGCGGCGCACCGCGCGGTTGACCTGGCCCGGGGTGAGCTCGCCGGTGGCGACGCCCGTCACCCGGGACACCAGTTCATGGGCCTCGTCCACGATCAGCACCTCGTGCTGCGGCAGGACCGGAGCGCCCTCGATGGCGTCGATGGCCAGCAGTGCGTGGTTCGTGACGATCACCTCGGCGAGCTTGGCGCGCTCGCGGGCCATCTCGGCGAAGCACTCGGCGCCGTAGGCGCACTTCGAGGCGCCGAGGCACTCCCGGGACGAGACGGACACCTGGGCCCATGCGCGGTCCGAGACGCCGGGGGTGAGATCGTCGCGGTCGCCGCTCTCGGTCTCCTGGGACCAGTCACGCAGCCGCAGCAGGTCCTGACCGAGCTTGCTTGTGGGCGCGGCGGCCTCGAACTGGTCGAAGAGGCCGTCCTCCTCGTCCTGCGGCACGCCCTCATGCAGACGGTGCAGACACAGGTAGTTCGACCGGCCCTTGAGCATCGCGAACTGCGGGCGGCGGCGCAGCTGCGGGTGCAGTGCCTCCACCGTGCGCGGAAGATCGCGCTCGACGAGCTGGCGCTGCAGGGCCAGGGTCGCGGTCGCCACGACGACGGGCTCCCCGTGGGCGAGCGCCGGCACCAGATAGCCCAGAGACTTTCCGGTGCCGGTGCCGGCCTGCGCCAGCAGATGGGAACCGTCTTCGATCGCCTCCGCGACGGCTTGGGCCATGGTCACCTGACCGGGGCGCTCGGTGCCGCCCACGGCTGTGACGGCTGCGTGCAGAAGTTCGGGGAGTGAGGGCTTCGTCATAGCGCGACCACCCTACGGCCCGGCACTGACAAATGGGCGCGCACGCCCGCCGCGCACCAGGGGCTTGGAGGGGCTTGGACGGCGCGCGGAGCCGGGCGGCCTGTCCGGGACGGCGGGCAGATCGGGCACGCGGGCTCCTGGGCTTGGCTCGGCTCGGTTGGGTCGGATTGATTCGGATTGGATTCGATCAGTTCGGATCAGTTCGGTTCGATTCGGAAGGGAAGGTCGGCCAGGCCGGGAATCGAGACGGGAAATGTGTGCGGGACGGGAACCGTCACACAACACCGCCCGTTACCGAGAGTGATTGGACTGGGACAGAGAGCGCAGGGCACGCTCCCGGACCATCAAGGCGGCTCGCTTGCCGGGCAGCTCGACCTCGGCGGAGAAACGGAAGCCGGCGCTCAGGAAGGCGGCGATGGAAGGGGTGTTGCGAAGGTCGGGTTCGGCGACGACGCGCGCGCAGGAGGGTCTGCGATCGAGGACGAGATCGGCGACGGCACGCAGCAGCGTGGAGCCGAGGCCGCGACCGCGGTCGGCGACACCACCGATGAGGAGGTGGATCCCGGTGTCGTGAGGACGGGCGGGGTAGTGGCGGGAAAGGGGATCGAGATCCGCGCGGTAGATCTCCCAGTAGCTCATGGGGGTGCCGTCGAGTACCCCGAGGCAGGGGACGCTGCGTCCGTCTCCGCGGAGCTGGGCACGCAGGTGTGACTCGGTCACCGACTTGTCTCCGGCGAGGTCCCAGAAGACCGCCACGGCGGGGTCGTTCATCCAGCGGACGATCAGTGGGAGATCGCGGCCCAGGACGACGGGAAGGAGATGGAAGACGCCGGCGGGTGTGGGAGTCGTGCCCCAGTCGGCGACGTGGTCGAGGAGGTCGTCGTCCTGCGGCCTGCCGGCCAGTCCGGTGGGCGTGGTGGCTGTCAGGGCCACGGCGGGGGCCGAGTGCGCGGTGGAAGCCACGTGCGCGGTGGCCGGTGCGGGTGCGGCGGTCGCTACGGTCACAGCGGTCACTGCGGTCACTGCGGTCACCGCGGTCGCCGCGGTCGCCGCGGGCGGGTCGCTCAAGCCGATCGGTACTGGCGATCTGGGGGTTTCGGCCTTTCCGAGCTGGATGGCGCGCGCGGGATCGCCCGGCGGTGCGGGCGGGCCACCCGATGCGGTGAGAGCCACCCGTCCACCGAGGCTCGCCTCCTGCTCCGCCCTCAGGTCCAGCAGTTCATCGGGAAGGCGCAGGTCGAGGGTGTCCTCGCAGTCCGACCGGGGGTGCGGCCCGGAACGGGCCTCGGTGCCCTGACAGGTGGAGGCATCGAGTCCGCGGTCCGTGTCGGTGGGGGACTCCGTGGCGGGGGCGGAGACGGTGCCGGCGCCGGCGCCGGCATCGGTGGGAGGCACGGTGACGTTCCTCTCAGGAGACGGGGTGGGTCATGTTCCTCAGGAATGAAGGGGGTTGGTGATCGTGATGTAGACGGACTGGGTGTCCACGGGGCCGACGAGCTCGTCCAGACCGTGCAGCCGGGTCAGCAGGTTGGCCTTGCAGCGCAGGACGGGGGATTCGAGCAGCCGGGCGGGCAGGGACGAGCGCGGGCCGCCGTGCCCGGTGGCGGCGCCGGTGAGAAAGCGGCGGAACGCTGCGAGCAGCAGCCGTTCGTCGGCCAGGCGCTGGGATCCGAAGGCACCGACGAGGCCGAGCACGTTGTTGATGCCCAGGTAGTAGGCGAAGCGTTCGTCGGTCACGTCGTCGGAGACGAACGTGTCGCTGTGCTCCCCGATGCCGGGCAGCCGTGCGTCGAGTTCGGCGCGGCGGGACTCACGGAAGTAGTAGCCCTGGTTGTCGCGGTAGCGACCGCCCATGGGCCAGCCCATCGGGTCCAGCAGGACCACGGTGTTCTGCTGGTGTGCCTCCAGGGCGACTCCGGCTTCGCCGTCCAGCCAGAGCACCGGGCGGACCACCTGTTCGAGGTAGCGCAGGAACCATTCGGTGGCGACGGCTCCGCGTGAGCGGCCGGTGCGCGCGGCGAGGCGGGTGACGATCTCCACGAGCCGGGAGCTCAGGACGGTCCGCCCCTGTCCGCCCGGCAGGGCGCGTGGCCGGGGCGAGACGAGCCCCGCGACGCAGGAGGCGTCGTCCGTCGGGCCGAACGGGTTGTGGCGGATCACCACGTCGAGGCCGGTCAAGGAGGTGCCGTTCCCGTTGTCGACGGCGAGCCAGGCCGGGTCGCGAACGATGTCGAACCCGGGGTGTGCGGAGCGCCACTGCTTGCTGAGGCCGCCGCGCAGCAGGCGGTGCACCTCGACGCCGCGGTGCAGTTCCTTGCGGAGGTTCTCCCGGCGGGAGTTGGTGATGCGCACACCCAGTGACAGCTTCAGCATCGCGGGCGCGCCGGAGCGATGCACCGTGCGCACGGACGAGGTGGGGCGCCAGGGATCGCCGTGCGGGCCGAGGTCGCGCAGCAGCCCCGTGTCCAGCAGCGCCGCGGCCTCGGGGCGGTGCCGGATCTCACGTGCCTGCCAGGGATGCAGCGGCAGGGCGGTGAACCCGTCGGGCAGCGGGAGGCGACTGCCCGCGAGCCGCCGGGTCAACTGGTAGGCGGGCACGGGCCGTCCGCGTTCCGTCCACGCCGAGTCGGCCGCGAGCACGGCCGGCGCCACCGCCAGCCAGTGCAGCGGGAAGGAGCCGCGCAGTTCGGGTGAGTAGAGCCGTGCCTCGGCGTCGGAGAGTCCCTCGCGGCTCTTGGCCGTCGGGTGCAGCGGGTGTCCGAGCACCAGGGCCTGTTCGGCGGAGAGGAAGAGGTCGTCCTCGTCCGCGGGACGCTCCCGGCGCTCCGCGATGAAGTCCGCGGTCCGGCGGGCGGAGTCGGCGACACGAGCCACCAGATCGGCGAGATGGCCGGGGGCGGAACCGGGTCCGGACCGCGGGGCCCACCCACGCGTGGACGGGAAGGTGAGGGCGCTCTCGGTCGGCTCCCGGGCCAGCAGCGCCGCCATCGTCACCGCGTCCACGGGCGGGGCCGATTCCGGTGCGCCGGCCAAGCGCGGCGGGCCGAAGCGGTGCCAGCCGGTCGGCGACCAGTAGTGGACCGGGGTGAGGAGAGCCGTGCCACTGGCGGGGAGCGGGATGCGCAGCGTGCCGTCGGCCGGAGCCGCGAGGTCGTGCTCGCGAACCCAGCAGCGCAGCAGGTTCTCCACGGTCGCGGCCTGTGCCGCCGTGGAGGGGTCGGGGTGTTCCAGCAGGTCGACGGCGGCGCCGCGCACTCCCCCGAACTCCGGCGACGCCGTCTCCTGCCGGGGGACGGCACGGTATCCGGGTGCGAGCGCGGTGGCCTGCGGGGAGCCGGTCTCCCGCTCGGAAGTCCGGGAGCCGCCGTCGGCGGTGGGGGTGGCGTTCAAGGTCGGTCCTCTGGGGGTCTCCGGCTCGTGCGGCGACGGGCCGTGCGGTGCGGATGGCCGTGTGATGCGGAGGTGGGGGGCGGGTTCGGGAGCCGGGGGCCTTCCTGATGTCGGGGGCCGACGGACGGAGGCGCGGTGGTCGGGCTGGGCACGCCGGGCCGAGAAGGGCGGAGCGGAACACGCAGGCTCCGGTCCGCCGTTCTCGGTGCTTGGTGCCCACTGCCCACCGCTCGGTGCTCGGTGCTCGGTGCCCGGCTCAAGGTGCACGGTTCTGGTTCTCGCTGCGCGGTTCCAGGCGTGTGGCTCAGGGATGGACGGGGCCCCGGGCCACCGCGGCCACGGCATCCTCCAGCCGGTCCAGGACCGCGCTGGTCTGCTCGTCACTGATCGTCAGCGGCGGCAGCAGCCGGACGACGCTCGCATGCCGCCCGCCCAGTTCCACGATCAGGCCGCGCTTCAGGCACTCCCGCCGGACCGCGGCGGCTAGCGCGGGCGCGACGGGGCGGGGCCCGGCGCGCTCGTGGTCGGCAGCCGGTGCGTGCGGGGGCGCGGCCTCGGACGCTGCCTCGGGGTCCACCAGTTCGATGCCCATCATCAGCCCCCGGCCGCGCACATCCCCGATGCAGGGGAATGCGGCGGCCAGGGAGCGTAGCCGGTCCAGCATGCGGGCACCGAGGGTGGCGGCGCGCTCGGCGAGCCCGTTCTCACGGACGTGGGCGAGGGTGGCCGCGCCCGCGGCCATCGCGAGCTGGTTGCCGCGGAACGTGCCCGCGTGGGCCCCGGGCGGCCAGACGTCGAGGTTCTCGCGGTAGACGACCACGGCGAGCGGCAGGCTGCCGCCGATCGCCTTGGAAAGGACCATCACATCGGGTTCGACACCGCTGTGTTCGATCGCCCAGAAGCGCCCGGTGCGGCCCACACCCGTCTGTACCTCGTCCACGATCAGCGGGATGGACCGGTCCTCGGTGATCTGCCGCATGCGTCGCAGCCACGTGTCCGGCGCGGGGTGCACGCCGCCTTCTCCCTGGACCGGTTCCAGAATCATCCCGGCGGGCAGCGGCACCCCCGGCCTGGCGTCGTCGAGGAGCGACTCGGTCCAGGTGGCGGCGAGCCGGGCACCGCGTTCGCCGCCGACACCGAACGGGCAGCGGTAGTCCTGCGGATACGGAAGCCGGGTCACCCGCGTGTCGGTCGCGCCTCCGGACACCTCCAGCGCCCCGGCGGTCATGCCGTGGTAGGCGCCGGTGAAGGCGAGGATGCCGTCCCGGCCGGTGGCCACACGCACCAGTTTCAGCGCGGCCTCGACGGCATCCGTCCCCGCGGGGCCGCAGAACTGCACCCGGGCACGGTCGGCGAAGCCGGGGGGCAGGGTGCGGAACAGCTCGGTGGTGAACGCGTCCTTCACGGGTGTGGCCAGGTCCAGGATGTGCAGCGGCGCACCCGAGTCGAGGACCTTGCGGATCGCCTCCAGGACCACCGGATGGTTGTGGCCGAGGGCCAGTGCCCCCGCACCGGAGAGGCAGTCGAGATAGCGGCGGCCGTCCGCGCCCTCGATGGTGAGCCCGCGTGCCCGCACGGGCACGATGGGGAGGGCACGCGCATACGTGCGCGCCGCCGATTCACGCGCCGACTGCCGCCGCAGAATGCCCTCATGCGTCGCGCGCACGGCCTCTCCCCCGCACACCGCCTCCCCCGCCGCGCGCTCCCCGCCCGCTGTCACGCCCTCGTCCGGCTCGCCCTCCACCGGCACCACCGCAGTCTCCGTCACGGTCACGACGTCAGTTCCTCCCGCTGTCCAGAGGGGATGGGGCGAGCGTCGTGCACGGACGGCAGTTCACCCCGTACATACCAACGACGTGAACGCCCTGGGGAAGCGGGTGAAAGGAAGGTCCTTGACGGTGATCCGCGAGGCAGGCCCTTGACGTGATGTCATGGCATCGCGGCCGCCCGCGTGCCCGGCCCCGATGCGGAACGCCCCCGCGATGCGGGATGCCCGGCCGCGCGCCGCCCGCTCAGCCGCCCGCCGGGGCAGACGGCGAACCCGGCAGCGCGTCCGCCCCCGGCTGGAGTGCGGTCAGGCTTCCGTCCAGCCAGGCCGCCGCCAGTTCGACCCTCGAACGACGCCCGGTGCGCTGGAACAGTCGCGCCAGCCGTTGTTCCACCGTCTTCTCACTGCATGCCAGGCGGGCCGCGATCTGCCGGTTGGTCGCACCGTCGCTGACCATGCCGATCAGCTGCGCATCCGCCTCGCTCAGCCCCACCCTCACCGAACGGGTCCTCGGCAGCGGGATGTTGTCGCGTTGTGCGAGGTGGCCGAGCAGGCCGCGCCCCACCGGGCCGATCGACATCTGGTGCGAGAGCCGTGCCGCCTGGGCCAGCCAGGGCCGGGGGTCGTCCCCGACATCGGCGAGGAACTGGCTGCAGTACAGCATCATGGGTCTGTCTCCCCGGCGCTCGGTCGAGCGGTAGGCGTCCAGCACACGTGCCGCGTCGCGCTGCAGCACCCCACGGGCGACCAGCACCGCCTCCAGAGTCAGGGCGGTCGCTGCCTCCTCGTGCAGCGACTCCAGCTCTTCGAGGGCCCGCACGGCCTCGTCCGGCTTGGTCTCGCCAGGCGTGGTCCTGCCGGAGAACCGCAGGATACGCAGCAGCACCCTTTCCAGGCCCATGAGCAGGCCGCTCTCGCGCGCCCGCCGTACGTCCCGCCACGCCTCCTCCAGCGCCTCCTCCAGCAGCACCACGTCCGCTCGGTCGGCCCAGTGCCGCACGCCCAGCCGCGCGCGGGTCACCAGCGGGTGGGTGACAGTGCCGGGAATCAGGTTCAGCCACTCACGGGCCCGTACCTGGTCGCCGCGCATGCTGTGGATCTCGGCGGCCAGTGCCCGGGCCAGCTGGCCGACGCCGGGCGCGCCGTCGGCCCCGCCCCGCGTCTCGATCCCCCGTGCGACCGCCAGGGCGTGGTCCCAGTCGCCGGCCAGGTAGCGGCGGACCATGTCGTGGTAGCGCATGGCGGTGCTGTCGCCCGTGTGGCTGTAGCGCTCGCCCAGCACGGCTTCCAGGGCACCCGTCAGGTCGCCGTACGCCGCCGCTTCACGCAGCCGCCCGAGCGCCTCCGCGTCGACCGCCTTCCGTGGCAGGCCGGGCGTGACCCCCACCATGTCCGTCCGGCTGCCGACAGCGGCGGCCAGCACCCTCAGCTCCGCGGGCGTCGGCAGCTGGCTGCCGACGCGGCGGAGCGGGGTGTAGCCGGAGAGGCGGCCCGGGCCGGGGAACCAGGGCTGCACCGGGCCGATCCCGTACCGGCCGCCGAGCGCGGCCAGCATGGCCGCCCGCGGCATCCGCTCCGGTGAGGCGTGGATGCCGGGCGCGGCGCCGTCGTACGGCGGCCGGTGCTCGTGCAGCGAGGACAGTGCCCAGGCCGCGGTGGCGAACTCCAGGCCGCCGCCGTCCGCATCGCCGTCCACACCGGCCGGCTCGCGCAGCACGGCGTGGATCGGCTCGCCGAGCGCGAGGACGCCGACGTGGTCGCCGGACGCCAGTCCGAGTGCGGCCGCGTCGCGCAGCATGTCCGGCGTACCGGGATGCGTCGGGTACAGGCGGCGCAGCGCCGACCGGTAGGCCCGCTGCGCCCGCGGATGGTGGGATCTGGCGTCCTTGCCGGCCGCGGCCAGCAGCAGCGGTACCGCATCGGCGTCGGGCAGCAGCGTGCCCGCGGCCGACACATGGTCGGCCAGCCGCGGATGGGAGGCTCCCGCGGCGGCGGGACCCAGCCGCCCCGTCACCGCGCGCACCACGGCGGCGTGCACCGAGGGCGCGTCGCCGCGGGTCGGTGCCGTCCGCAGGGCCGCCGCGAGCGCGGGCACCGCGAAGGTCAGTCGGCCGTCCCGGTCGGCCGCCAGCACCCCGTCCCGCACCAGCGCGTCCACCGTCCGGCACAGGTCCGCGTCGGCCGTCGCGCCTGACGGGGTCAGGGAGTAGAGGTCCTCCAGGCACAGTTCCGCTCGGTGAACCAGCCGGGCCAGCAGGGCCGCGGTGTCCGGTCCCCCGGCCGTGACCAGACGGACCGTCTCGGCCTCCGCGGTCAGGCGCAGCGAGTCCTCCCCGGCTCTCAGGCCGATACGTCCGTCGAGTTCGAGGAGAGCGCCGTCCTCTTCGAGCGCGGTGAGTACCGACAGCACGGCCGCGGGGTTTCCCGCCAGCGGTCCGAGACAGCGCAGCACCGCTTCCAGGAGCGCGGGTTCGGAGGGGCGTCCCAGGCGTGCCGCGAGGAGTTCACCGGCGGCACCCGGCCGCAGTGGCGGCAGGTCGAGCACCTGGTCCGCGGGCACCGCCAGGTCCGGTGCGCCCGCCGGGACCGCGGGTACCGGGCGCCCGGCCATGACCACGGGCAGGAACGCCGGCCGGAACACGCGGAGCATCCGCTGGAGCGCGGACGCGGTCGGCGGAGGGAGGCCGTCGGTGTCGTCGATGAGGAGCGCGAACGGGACGCGGCGTGCCGCGTCGCCGAGGTTCTCGCCGAGTGTGGACAGCAGGGTCAGCTCGCCGCCATGGCCGTCATCGGCGCCGTGGCGTATCTGCGCTCGTCGTACGGCGGTGAGGCGCACCGGCAGCCGTCCGTCCTGGACCTCGGCGAGCACTCCGTAGACCGCGTCGGCGAGTGCGGCGGCGCCACCCGCCCCGGTGGCCGTCTCCCAGGACGGCCGCAGGACCTTGACGCCCTCTCGGGCGACCGTCTCCACTGCCTCGTCGAGCACGGCGGTCTTGCCCGCTCCGGCGGCGCCGGTGACGAGCAGGGTCCGCTCCGTACCGGTCGCACGCAGCACGTCGGCGACCAGGCCGATCTGGCGGTCCCTGCCCACGACAGGTGCACGGCGTTCCATACGGGTTCCTCACTACTCACCCTCGGCCCCCGTCGAGCGGCTTCGCCCGGCGATCGTGACATCGTGCCGGGATATGGCCATAATGCATGCTTCGAACGGGACCGTCGTAACGGTCCGGGAGGCAGGCGCCGAGGTGGACCACCCTTGGCGCTCCCTGGGGGAGATGTCGTGGACAGTGACCGGCCCGCGCTCGGCGACGCGGTCGGCGGCGGGACGACGGCGCAACCGGACCCCGTGTCGCGGCTGGTCGGACGCGAGCGGGAACTGGCGGAGCTGAGCCGTCGCCTGGACGCCCCGGACGGTCCGGGCCTGGTTCTCGTGCACGGCGAACGCGGGGCGGGGCGCAGCGCGTTCGCCCGTGCCGCCGCCGAAGAGCTGCGGACGCGAGGCCGTACGGTTCTGTCGCTGGGCTGCGCGGAGGGCGACCAGGAGCGTCCGCTTCTGCTGGCATTGCGCGTGATCGCGGCTGCGCGCAAGCACCGGTCGGCCGCGGCGCCGCAAGGTGCGGCCGGGACGCCGGACCCGGAGTCCGAGGCCCTGTCGGCCGTGGAGCGGGGCGATCAGGCGGCGCTCGCCGAGACGCTGCTGTCCGTGCTGGCGTACGACACGGGCGTGGCCGTGGTGGTGGACGACGCGCAATACGCCGACACGGTGTCCCTCGACGTGCTGTCGGATCTGGCCACCGCCCAGGGGTCGGCACCGGACGTGCGAGTGGTGGTCGCGATGACCGGGGCCGGTCGCCCAGGCGGTGACGCGGAGCGGTGGTCACAGTGCGGCTCCGCGTGGACGATCTCCCTGCCCCGGCTGGCGGCACAGCAGGTTGCCGAGCTGGTGGCGCGGCGGTGGCAGGCGGTGCCCGATCCCGCTCTGGTGGAGCAGGCGTTCGAACTGACCCGGGGCATCCCCGCGGCGGCCGACGCACTGCTCACCGAGTGGGCGGCGCAGAACGCGGTACGGATCGCCGACGGGCACGCCTTCCTCGCCGTGGACGCGCCGGTGCCGGTGCTGCCCGACGACGACCGGTTCATGAGGGCGCTGTACGCGCTCGGCGAACCGTGTTGGACAGTGGCGGCGGCGTTGAGCGTCCTGTGGCCGCTCGGCCGGGCGGCGGTGCGGCCGGCGGTGGACTCCACCGGGCTGTCCGGCCGGGAGCTCGGCGACGGCGTCCAACGCCTTGTCGCCGCGGGGCTGGTGGACGAGCTTCCAGGGGAGGCGGAGGGCACCGTCCGCGGCTGGATGTTCCGCTCGCCCCTGGTGGAGCACGCCGTGCGGGAACGGCTCGGGCCGCTGGAACGCGCCCGGCTTTCCGCCGCGGGGGTGCGGGAGCTGTGGGCGGTGCGGGACGACTCGGGCGCAAAGATCCCCGAAGAGCCGCCGTCCATGCTCGTCGCCGAGGCGGACGCCGAGACCTATCTGCCCGACAGGATCGCCGACGCCGGTGTGCTGCTCGACCGCGACCGCTCGGTGGCGGAACTGACGGCCGCCGCGGACAGGATCTACCCCGACCCCGGGAACCGCGGCATGCTGCGCTGGCTTCGCGCGGCGCTGCTTCTGGTCGAGGAACCCGCCGCACGCGAGCAGGCCCTGCTGCAGTACACCAATGCCGCCTGGGTGGCGGGCGACCACGCGACCGCCGGACGGACGGCGGAGACGATCCTGCGCGATCCCTCCGACGTTCTCTCCGGCCCGGAGCTGCAGGAGATGGCGAGCCTCCCGGTCGTCGCGGCCGCCGCCGCGAAGGACTGGTCGCGGCTGACCCGGATGGGCTCGGCCAAGTGGTGGGACGACATGCCGCTGCCCCCGCAGGCCGTCGGACCGGCGCGGGCGCTGGCGCTGTGCATGGTGGAGCGGTGGCAGGAGGCGCTGGACCTGCTCCGGCTGACCGAGGCGACCTGGCGCACGGATCCGCACACGCGGGTGATACCCGAGCTGGTGCTTGCCGTCGGGGACATGGTGCAGGGCAGGACGGACCTGCTCACCCGCGACATCAGCACGCCGCCGTCGCGGGAGCTTCCGCCCGGCGCGCTGTACGGGATGACGGCCGCGCATTCCCTGCAACTGCTGGGTGCCACCGACCTGTACGGCGCTCTGGCCCTGCTGCGGACCCGCGGGATGACACCGGAGACGCTGCCCCCCGGCAGCCGCTTCCTCGTCCTCCATCTCCAGGGCCGCTGGGACGAGGCGCTGGCACTGGCGCGCCGCATGGTCGCGAAGGACGAGGCGTTCACGGCGGCGCCCCACCACCATCTGTTCACCGCCCGCACGGCGGCCATCCTGGTGGCCAGGGGCAAGACGGCGGGTGCAGCCCGCCTGATCGCCGACGCGCGCGGGAGCGGAAACGGCCCCCTGGAAATCTTCCTGGACCTCGCCGACTCCGGGGTGCTCCGGACCATGGGCGATTCACCGGCGGCCGAAAAGGCTCTGCGTCGCGGGCTGCGGGCGGCCGACGCGAGGGGCTACGCCCACGGAACCGACGAGTTGTCGGCCGCCCTCGCCGAGGTCCTGGCGGACACGGGCCGGGCGGGCGAGGCGACGGCCTACCTGCGTCGCCTCGCGGATCTCGCCCAGCGCACGGGCAGCGAGCGGACCCGGCTGCTGTATCTGCTGGCGTCGGCCAGGGTCCTGGGGCGCGATGACACGCAGGGGCGCGCGATGCTGCACGAGGCGGTGGAGCTGGCGCGCTCCCGCGGCCAGCCGTTCGAGACGGCGGTCACACTGGCGTCCGCCGCCGGGCACTCGGGTCCCCCCAAGCTGCTCCACGAGGCGTACGAACTGTTCGGCGACACGGGCTCGGTGCTGCGGCGCTTCCATGCCCGGACCGCGATGCGCGAGGCCGGGCTGACCGTGCCCGGCCGCCGGCAGGCCACCGCCGAGAACGAGCGGTTGCTGGCCACCCTGATCACCGAGGGACTCACCAACCGTCAGATCGCCACCGTGCTGCGGCTGAGCGAGGACGCCGTCGCCAACCGCCTGTCGCGCCTCTTCGCACGCACCGGCCTGCGGTCCCGTACCGAGGTCGTCTCGGCCGTGCTCACCGGCAGGCCGCTCACCGCCCACGAGCGGTGAGCGGCCCCGCACGGGACGAGCGCGCCGCGTCCACCGAGGGACCCCGCGGGAGCCGGTCGGCTCCGGCCTTGGAGGCAAGCGCCACTCGCATGGCGGACTTCGGCATGGCGGACTTCGTCATATTCATGTCCTTGCCGCCGGATGGCCGCTGGGCCACGATGCTCAGGTGACACAGCGGCGCGTCGTTTTTCTCATCTATCCGCAATTCCAGGTGCTGGACCTGACGGGGCCGCACGAGGTTTTCGGGCAGGCAGCGCAGTGGGTGCCCGCGGGTGAGGGCTATGCCGTTGAGATCGTCGCGAGCCGCGCCGGAGCGGTGCGGGCCAGTCACGGGATCGACGTGATGGCCAGTGGCATCCAGCAGTGCGAGGGACCGA
This sequence comes from Streptomyces sp. NPDC047022, assembly GCF_040644155.1. Classification (NCBI taxonomy): domain Bacteria; kingdom Bacillati; phylum Actinomycetota; class Actinomycetes; order Kitasatosporales; family Streptomycetaceae; genus Streptomyces; species Streptomyces sp. NPDC047022. Next base: position 107,537 of record NZ_JBEYVV010000024.1, read on the forward strand.
TGGACACGCTGGTGGTCGTCGGCGCACCGGGCAATCCCCAGGGAGCGGACGACGAAGAGCTTGTCCGTTGGCTCGAGGCGGCGGCCGGGCGGGCCCGGCGGGTCGCCGCCGTGTGCACAGGCGCGTTCCTGCTCGCGCGGGCCGGGCTGCTCGACGGACGGCGCGCGGTGACGCACTGGGCGTGCTGCGAGCGACTGGCCCGCGAGCACCCGAACGTCACGGTCACCCCGGACCCCATCTTCGTGCACGACGGGGCCGTGTGGACCTCCGCCGGAGTCACGGCGGGGATGGACCTGGCACTCGCCATGGTCGAGGAGGACCACGGGCCCGAGGTCTCTCGGGCCATTGCCCGGATACTGGTGATGTTCGTCCAACGCCCAGGAGGCCAAACCCAGTTCAGTACCCAGCTCGCCGCGCAGCGGCCCACGCGTAAGCCACTGCGCGACCTTCAGGCATGGGTCACCGACCACCTCGCCGACGACCTGACCGTCCGGGCGCTCGCCGAACGGGCAGGCATGAGCGAGCGCAACTTCACCCGCGTCTTCCGCGCCGAGACCGGCCGCACCCCGGCCGGCTACGTGGAGACCGTCCGCATCGAGGCGGCCCGGGCACTGCTCGAGACGACGGACATAACCGTCGACGCGATCGCCCGGCTCTCCGGCTTCGGCTCCGCGGAGACCCTGCACCGCCGCTTCAAGCACACCCTGGGCGTCACACCGAGCCAGTACCGCCGACACTTCTCCACCACTCGATGAAGTAACACCTGGAACCCACCGCGGCGGCCGGGCGGCGCGCCCCGTTATTCGCTTGTGCTGCCCGTCGGCCTGCGTCTCTGGAGGCTGGGCCGTACCCGCCCGTGCGGGCTGCCGGGTGTCGCGGCTGATTCGCACACCCATTCACTGTGTGCGTGACGCACACAGTGAGCTCGGCAGAAAGTAAGCGCGCACAGCACTCGCATTGCGTCTGACCTGCACATACCCGAAAAGGAAGCTCCCATGACTCACACCGGTATCGAGGCCGCCCTGAGCGACCTGCTCTTCAACCGCGACCTCACCCTGGACGAGGCCGCCGACCGGCACTTCACCCCCGACTACCGCCAGCGCACGGACGGCGAGTGGGCCGACCGCGCCGAGTTCCTCGACCACATCGCCCACCTGCGCACGCTCGTCGTCGGCGGCAAGGTCGAGGTGCACGAGGAGCTGTACGACGGCAGCAAGTACGCCGACCGGCACATCTGCCACATCACCAAGAAGGACGGCTCGACCGTGAGCATGGAGGTCTACGTGTTCGCCGACCTCGCACCCGACGGCCGCTTCCAGCGCATCCAGGAGACCACCCTGATGCTCGAGGGCTCCGACGCCGACCGGAACATCGGCAGCGCCCGCTGACCACCCCCCTGCCGCGCTGACCATCGATCAGGTGCGGGCGGGAACCGAGTCGATGTTCCCGGAAAAAGTTCCGATGCGATGCAACCCGGCGCCGAGCCCGTGCGTAGAGGAGGCGATAACCGCACCTCGCAGGGGGAATCTCATGTACTCGGACCGTTCGGCCGACCGGACCGCCGACCGTCTCGGGGCCGCTGCGGCGGCCTGTACCGCTTCGCTCTCGGCCGTCGGCTGCTCGGCGAACGCGGGTAGCGGCGTCCGGGCGGCAACGGCTGTGTCGGCCTCGCCACCAGCACCGCTGAGGGCTTCCAAGTGGCTCGACCACAGCGCCGCGGGCGCCACCACGACCGCATGACCCCCACCGCAGCGGTGGTGCACCACGCGCCCCGCGCCGTAAGAAGAGAGCACCACCTGGTGACCGAAGACGAGTTCGACCTCTTCTACACGGCCGCCTATCCGCGTCTGGTCGGCCAGTTGTACGCACTGACGGGCAGTCACGCGGAGGCTCAGGACGTGGTCCAGGAGGCGTTCATACGCGCTTGGGACCGGCGTTCGTCCGTCCTGAACGGTGAGCGGGATCCCGAGGCGTGGATCCGTACGGTGGCGCACCGTCTGGCGATGAGCCGCTG